>JARICT010000017.1 GCA_029257185.1 Quadrisphaera sp. | reverse complement strand
CCGTCTCCGCGGTCTCGGACCTGCACAACTCCCCGGCGATGGTGCGGTGGAGCATCGACAAGCGGTACCTCCTCGAGCTGGGCGCGGCCGGCGTCCCGGTCGTCGCGACGACGGTGGCCGAGCCGGGTGACGAGCCGCACCTCCCCCGCGTCGACGTGGTGGTCAAGCCCGCCATCGGCGCGGGGACCCGGGACGCCGCCTCCTACGGCGCCGACGACGCGGACCTCGCGCTGGCGCACGTCGATCGCCTGCACGCCGGCGGCCGCACCGCCGTCGTCCAGCCCCTGGTGGCCTCGGTGGCCGAGCACGGCGAGTGGGCCCTGGTCTACCTCGGCGGGGCGTACAGCCACGCGGCGAACAAGCGCATCGAGCTCCCCCGCGCCCGCGTCATCGACGACTTCTTCGCCCCGGAGACCACGGCGCCGCACACCGCCGACGCCGAGCAGCGGGCGGTCGCGGACCGGGCGGTCGAGCACGTCATCGCGCGGTTCGGCGTCCCCGCGTACGCGCGGGTGGACCTCGTCCGAGGCGAGGACGGCAGCTTCCTGGTGCTCGAGGTCGAGCTCGTGGAGCCGAACCTCTTCCTGGCGTTCGCGGACGACGGGGCGCCGTCGCGGCTCGCCCGTGCCCTGACCACCTGACGGCTCTTGGGGCCGCAGCACCCCTGGCTCCCGCAGTTCCTCGCGGGTCACCGACCCTCGGCGTGTCTCCCGCTCTGGCCGCCCTCCTCGGTGCAGGGTGGGCCTAGAACGTTCGCTCGAACGTTGGAGTGAACGTTCTCGCGATCCTTTTTGTCACCCCAGCACCCCCAGGAGCCATCGTGGCGGTGAGACCGAGCCTGACCTCCGTGGCCCGGGAGGCAGGCGTCTCCCCCTCGACGGTCTCCAACGCGTACAACCACCCGGACCGCCTCTCCGCCGCCGTCCGCACGCGGATCCTGGAGATCGCCGCCGCCCGCGGGTACGCGGGCCCCGACCTGGCGGGGCGCTCGCTGCGCTCGCGCCAGGCCGACACCATCGGGGTCCTCTTCGGGGTCCCGCTGTCCGCGGCGTGCTCGCACCCGTCCACCCGCGAGCTGCTGGCCGGGCTCGCCGAGGTGGCGGAGCGCCGCGCCACGAGCGTGCTCCTGCTGCCCGTCTCAGCCGGCCCGCCCGGCGGGGTCGTGGCGCCCGGGGAGGTCCACGAGTCGGCGCTCAGCGCTCGCCGCGCCCTCATCGACGGCGCCGTCGCGGACGGGCTGGACGGCGACCACCCGGCGTTGTCCGTCCTCAACGACCGCGGCCTGCCGGTGGTGCGCACGCACGACTGCGCCGACCAGCGCTGCGTGGTCGTCGACGACCACGCAGCGGCCCGCGGCCTCGGCGAGCACCTCCTCGCCCTGGGTCACCGCCGCGTCGCCGTCCTCGCCGAGAGCCGTGAGGCCCCCCGGGGAGCACGCGGCTCCACCCTGCGCGCCGACGCACGAGCCCGCCTGGAGGGGCTGCGTGCCGGCCTGGGCGACGGCGCGGACGTCGTCGTGGTGCCGGCCGGGGCCGACATCGAGGAGTCCGGCGAGCGCGCGACCGCCCGGGTGCTGGCGCTGGCCCGCCCCCCGACCGCTGTCGTCGCGCTGAGCGACGTCCTCGCGCTGGGCGCCCTCACCGCAGCGCGGGCCCGAGGGCTGGCGCCCGGCCGCGACGTCACGGTCACCGGGTTCGACGACGTCCCGGACGCCGCCCGCGCCGGCCTGACCACGGTGCGCCAGCCGGTCCGCGAGAAGGGGAGGCTGCTGGCCTCGATGCTGCTCGACCCGGCCCGCACGGAGCGCCGCGTGGTCCTGCCCACCGAGCTCGTGGTGCGAACCAGCAGCGGCCCCCCGCTCGCGGAGGCGCCCTGAGCGTCGCCGGGCGACGGCGACGCCGCACCGGCAGCCCGCTACTCCCCCGTGCGCCCGTCGGCGAGCTCGCGCAGCACGTCCAGGTGGCCCAGGTGGCGCGCGGTCTCCTCCAGCAGGTGCACGAGCACGGAGCGCAGCGAGATCGCCCGACCACGGTCGTCGACCGTGTGGTAGAGCTCCAGCGCCGCGACCACCTCGCGTGAGCGGCCGCAGGCGGCGCGGTACAGGTCGACGACGCTGGCCAGCGGCTCGTCGTTCGCGGAGTGGAACTCCCAGTCCTCGTCCTGGTCGAAGGGCGCGCTGGCCCACGGCTCGACCTCGCCGCGCTGGGCGAGGCGCTCGGTGAACCACGAGTCCTCCACCAGCGCGAGGTGCTTGACCAGCCCCGCAGCGGTGGTGCCGCTGCGCAGCGGGGTGGTCGTCGCCGCGCCCTGGGCCATCCCGCCGACCTTGAGCGCCACCCCCTCGCGGTACCAGTCGAGCATCCCGGTGAGCATGGTGCGCTCGTCGGCGACGTGGAGCGCTGGCATCTCTCGCAGCCCGGTGTCCACCGGTGAGGCGTTCATCGCGCGAGCGTGGCAGGCGCGTCGGACAGGCGGTCGTAGGTCAGCAGCACCACGCCGCCGGCCATGGGCTCGTGGCCGACCAGCTCCCAGCGCGTGGGTGAGAACGGGTGGTCCAGGAGCGGCGCACCGGCTCCGAGAGTCACCGGGTTGAGCTTGAGGACGAGGCGGCCACCTCGTCGACGAGCACGCCGGCGAGCGATCCCCCGCCGCACAGCCACACGTCCCCGCCGGGCCGGGACTTGAGGCGGCGAACGAACCCGAGCGGGTCCTCGCTGACGACGCTCACGCCGGGGTGCTCGGCCGGCTCGAGCGTGGTGGACACGACGTACTGGTCGAGATGGTCGTAGGGGCTGGCGATCCCCGCCCCGATCGCCGGGGCGTAGGTGCCCCGTCCCATGACGACCGTGTCCCAGCGCGTGACCGGCGGCGCGGTGCCCATGGCCTCGTGGAAGGCGCTCGGCAGGCTGTCCGGCCAGGACCGCGCCAGCTGCGCCAGGAACGAACGGTGCGCCGGTGGCGAAGACGTCGGTCTGCCCGTCAGGACCGGCGATCCGCCCGTCGAGGGAGACGGCGATGAAGGAGGTCAGTGATCGCACGGGGTGCTCCTCTCGCGGGGGTCAGGTCAGCCCGCACCCGGGCGTGCTCCGAGCAGCGCGAGCAAGCGGATATCGGCTCGTCGCCGAGCAGGTGACGGCTCACCGCCTCCAGGCGACCGGTCAGGAACGCCCGCTCGACGCCGTAGGAGGCCAGCGCCGGGTCGTCGAGCAGCGGCTCCAGCCCTCGCAGCCCCGCAGACGAACGAGGACGCCGCGGATCGACACCGGAGCAGAGCCTGCGGGTGCGCAGAGCCGCGCTCAGCCTTGGTCGGCGCGCAGGGCGGCGATGGCCGCCTCGAAGTCCTCCGCGGACGTGAACCCCCGGTAGACGGAGGCGAAGCGCAGGTAGGCCACCTCGTCCAGCTCGCGCAGCGGGGCCAGGACGGCGACCCCCACCTCGTGGGCCTCGATCTCGGCGCGACCGGAGCCGCGCACCGACTCCTCGACCTGCTGCGCCAGCAGGGCCAGCTGGTCGGCGCTCACCGGCCGCCCCTGGCACGCCTTGCGCACCCCGGCGACCACCTTGTCGCGGCTGAAGGGCTCCACCACCCCCGAGCGCTTGACCACCGAGAGGCTCGAGGTCTCCGACGTGGAGAACCGGCGGCCGCAGCGAGCGCACTGGCGGCGCCGCCGGATCGACGCCCCGTCGTCACCGGCGCGCGAGTCGACCACCCTGGAGTCGGAGTGGCCGCAGAACGGGCACCGCACCGGGGCCTCCCTGGCCAGCGTCGAGAGGGACCGCCGCGACGCTGGCTCGCCGCGGCAGGGCGAACATCCGCCGGGGCGGACGAGCCGTCAACCTAGCGGAACCGCCGTCTGCCTCCACCGGGCGGCGAGCGCCCCGGGACCGCCTCGCCAGGACCGGCACACAGACGTGACGAAGTGGTGCAGGATGCTGGCGGCGGAGAGAGCAGCCGCCGAGACACCGACGAGCACCATTCAGGAGCCTGCGCATGCCGACCACGGCGCCACCCAGCGAGACCACCGCGACCGACGCCGAGCAGGGAACACCTCCCGAGAGCGAGCTGAGCATCGTGCACGACACCCCGACCAGCGCCCGCCCGCTGCGTCTGGCCGTCATCGGCACCGGGTACCTGGGAGCGACGCACGCGGCCTCGATGGCCGAGCTGGGCATGACCGTGGTCGGCGTCGACACCGACCCCGCCAAGGTCGCCTCGCTCTCGGCGAGCACCGTCCCCTTCTTCGAGCCAGGGCTCGAGGAGCTCCTCGCCCGCGGCGTGGAGGACGGTCGGCTCTCCTTCACCTCCGACCTCGACGCCGCCGTCGCCGGGGCCGACGTGGCCTTCGTGTGCGTGGGCACCCCGCAGGCCCCGGGCTCCAACGCCGCCGACGTCCGCTACGTCGACGCCGCCGTCGCCGGGGCCGCCGCTGCCGCCACGGGCGACCTGCTCATCGTCGGCAAGTCCACCGTCCCGGTCGGCACCGCGGACCGGCTGCGCGAGGTGGTGGCCGCCGCCGCCGCCGGCGCCGTCGCCGCGGGCACCCTGCCCGAGGACGCCCGCGTGGAGCTCGTCTGGAACCCGGAGTTCCTCCGCGAGGGCAAGGCGGTCTTCGACACGCTGACCCCCGACCGCATCGTGGTCGGCGGCGCCTCGCCGGAGGCCGAGGAGCTGATCAAGGCCGTCTACGCCACCTCGCTCGCCTCGGGCACCCCCTACGTGTCCTGCGACCTGCCCACCGCCGAGCTCGTGAAGGTCTCCGCCAACGCCTTCCTCGCGACGAAGATCTCCTTCATCAACGCGATCTCGCAGGTCTGCGAGCTCGCCGGCGCCGACGTCGCGGTGCTCGCCGACGCCATCGGGCACGACGTGCGCATCGGCCGGCAGTTCCTCAACGCCGGCCTCGGCTTCGGCGGCGGCTGCCTGCCCAAGGACATCCGCGCGCTCATGCACCGCGCCGGCGAGCTCAACGCCGGCTGGGCGGTCTCGCTGCTGCAGGACGTCGACGAGATCAACATGTGGCAGCGCCAGCGCGTCCACGACATGACGGTGGACGCCTGCGGCGGCTCGGTGCTCAACCGCCGGATCGGCGTGCTGGGCGCGGCCTTCAAGCCGCTGACCGACGACGTGCGCGACTCCCCGGCGCTGAACGTCGCGGCGGCGCTGCACCTGCGCGGGGCCCAGGTGACGGTCTACGACCCCGAGGCGGGCGAGGCCGCGAAGCGACTCTTCCCCACCCTGACCTACGCGCCGTCCACCGAGGAGGCCGTCAGCGGCGTGGACGTGGTCCTCCTGCTCACCGAGTGGGAGGAGTTCCGCACCGCGGACCCCGCGGCTCTCGCGCCGCTGACGCACCGGCCGCTCCTCATCGACGCGCGGGCCTGCATCGACCCGGCGACGTGGCGCGCCGCTGGGTGGGAGGTCCGCACCCTGGGCCGCCCGAACGCCTGAGGGCTCGTCGACCGGCACGCTGGCCTCGTACAGGTGTTGCACGCACGGTCATGATCGCCTACGGTGGGAGGCCCAGGGCGGGCTCAGCACCGCCGCGACCACAGCAGGCACGGAGGACCGCCATGACGCGCCCGGACGCCGACGGCCTGACGGCTCGCCAGCGAGCCGTCCTGGAGTGCATCACCGACGCCGTGGCCACCAGGGGTTACCCACCGAGCATGCGGGAGATCGGCGACAGCGTGGGCCTGACCAGCCCCAGCTCCGTCGCCTACCAGCTCAACGCGCTCGAGGCCAAGGGCAGGATCCGCCGCGACCCGCACCTCCCCCGGGCGATGGAGGTCATGACGAGCGCGGACGGGCGACCCCTCGCGGGATCCTCGGCAGGCCGGGGGCAGGGGGCCCCCGAGGCGAGCGGGGGCACGGTGGTCCGCGTCGACCTCTCGCGCGGCGGACCGCGGGCCGGACGCTCGCGCCCGAGCCGGGGGCACCGCTCCGACGCGGCGCAGCAGAGCGCCCAGGTGCCGGTCCTCGGGCGCATCGCCGCGGGCCGTCCCATCCTCGCCGAGCAGCAGGTGGAGGACGTGTTCTCCCTGCCCCGCCAGCTCGTCGGCGAGGGGGAGCTGTTCACGCTGCGCGTGGTCGGCGACTCGATGCTCGAGGCGGCCATCTGCGACGGCGACTTCGTCGTGGTGCGCTCCCAGCCCGTCGCGGAGACGGGCGAGATCGTCGCGGCCATGCTGGACGGTGAGGCCACGGTCAAGACCTATCGGCGCACCGGCGACCAGGTGTGGCTCCTGCCGGCCAACAGCGCCTACCAGCCCATCGACGGACGTACCGCCGAGGTGCTCGGGCGCGTCGTGGCCGTGCTGCGGAGCGTCTGATCGTCGTGCGCCGTCCCCCGACCCCTCTGGCAGGCTGATCTCATGGGAACCGTCGTGGTCGGCTTCATCCCGACCCCTGCCGGAGAGGCCGCTCTCGCGCAGGCCATCGTGGAGGCGCGTCGCCACCAGCACCGCCTCCTGGTGGTCAACAGCGGCCCCGGCACCGGCGACGTCGACTTCAACGTCGTCGAGGGCGCCGCGCGCGAACGCCTGGAGGCCACCCTCTCGGCCAGCGGCCTGCAGACCGAGCTGCGCCAGCCCGCGACGGGGACGTCACCGGCCGAGGAGATCGCGGGCGCCGCCCGCGACTCCGGCGCGGACCTCGTGGTGGTGGGGATGCGCCGACGCACCCCCGTGGGCAAGCTCGTGATGTCTCCCGCGGCGCAGCAGGTGCTCCTCGAGGTGGCCTGCCCCGTGCTCAGCGTGAAGGCCGACTACA
>JARICT010000013.1 GCA_029257185.1 Quadrisphaera sp. | reverse complement strand
CCATGATCAGCCAGACGACATCAGCGCGCGGACGAGGCCACGCGCAGCCGACAGCGACATGGGCCTGCATGCTGCTCGCGCTGATCGTCACGCTCCTGCTGCCCACGATGTCGCGCGCGGTGGTGGCACAGCTCGGCACCCAGACGATCTGGCCGCTCACCTTCACCGGGATCCCCGTCCTGCTCGGACTGCTGGGAGCAGCGTTCGCCCTCTTCCGTCGGCGCTACGTCTGGGCCGCCCTCTCGGCGCTCTGGGGCTTCGTCCTCGTCTTCGGCGGGTACTACCTCTACGTGCTGGCGTACGGTCCGTAGCGCGCGGGGCCACGGTGGGCGCTCGACGAACCAGCCAGCGCCAACCACGATCCGCCCCCGGCACGCCGCGGTTCAGGCGCGCCGGGCATCGGTGACCAGCTGGTTCGCGCTGCGCAGCACCTCGCGCGAGACGAGGTCCGCGGCGTCGAGCTCCGCCGCAGAGGTGACGTGGATCGAGGCGTCACGACGCCGGCGGGCAGGGCCACCTCGACGGTGGAGCGCTCTCCGACGCTCACGTCGAGCGCCGCGGCGGCGAGCACGTCGCCGCCGAAGCCCGCCCGCACCACCTCGACCCGGCGCTCGAGCACCTCATCGGTGTCGTTGGCCACCACGAGCGTCAGGCCGCCGGCACGCGGCTGGATCGTCAGCAGCAGGTCCGCGTGCGCGGCCCGCAGCGCGTACCAGGCCGGCTTGAGGCGCCCGTCGCCGTCGACCACCGACCACCGACCACGACGTCACCGGCCAGCAGTCGTTGAGCTGCCAGGAGGTCGACCCCGAGCACTGCGGTGACAGCGAGCGGAAGTGCTCGGCCCCCAGCCGCACCGCGCGGGCCTGGACCAGGCTCGTCGCCCAGCGCCGGTCGTCGATGCTGTCGGGGACGTCGAAGCGCGGCGCGTGGCCCCGGTAGGTGGTGCAGTCCTTCTCGTTCCACTGCTCCCACGGGTGCGTGGTGCCGTGGTCCTCGTCGTTGGGGTGCCGGCCGCCGTCGGCCACCGGCTCCCACGAGGAGAACGGGCTGCCCGGGGTGTACGGCACCTGGGGCTCAGCTCGGCGACGATGCGCGGCAGCAGGCCGTAGTAGTAGCCCGCTCCCCACGTGCGCCCGCCGAGCCTGGCCTTCCACCCCCGGTCCTCGTGGCCCCAGAAGTTCTCGTTGCAGCCCGCCCGCATCACCAGCGATGGATGGTGGGCCGGGCGGGCGACGTTCTCGCGCGCCCCAGCCTTCACCTCCGAGCGCAGCGGCTCCTCCTCGGCGTGAACGGGGCACGCGAAGAGGAAGTCCTACCAGGTGAGCAGCCCGCTCTCGTCGAAGAGGTCGCAGAGGTCGTCGCTGCCGAAGATCCCGCCGCCCACACCCGTACGAGGTTGACGCCGGCGCCGCGGGCCTGGGCGAGGCGCTCGGCGTAGCGCTCGCGGCCGACGCGGTGGGGGAAGCGGTCGTCGGGGATCCAGATCACGCCCTTGACGATCACCGGGCGTCCGTTGACGACCAGGCGCATCGACGAGCCGAGGACGCCGCGAGGGCCCTATGGCGCGGCGTCGGGCGAGGTGTCCCAGGCCACCGTGCGGGAGCCGACCCGGCCGTGCCAGACGTCCAGGGCTGCGCGATGGCGTCGCGGACCGGTGCGCCCTTGAGCTGGCGCTCCCCCTGCTCGTCGTCGAGGGCGGAGACCAGGCTCACCTCGACGGTGGCGCTGACGACGAAGGGGTCACCACCGCCGGGCCGGCGCAGACGTGCCCGGGCGACCAGCGGACGGTCCGCGCCGGGCGCGCCCGAGCGCTCGACACCCCCGTGGACGCGGAGGCGCCCGGTCACGTATCCGCACGCCATCCGGCGCACCGCGTTGAAGGGATGGGTGTTGACCTGCGGACGCCAGCCCAGCGCCACCGACGCCGCGTCCGCACCGCGCACCGCGCACCGCGCACCGCGCACCGGCGACGTGAACGTCACCTCGAGGTCGCGGGGCTCGCCGTCGAGGAGCTCGCGGACGTCGGGGCGGTAGGGGCGGTAGGTGCGGTGCATGTTCGCCGTGCGGGCGAGCTCGCGCCCGCTGAGCGTGATGGTGGCCAGGGTGTCCACCCCCTCGAGCACGAGGTCGAGGCGCTCCGGCGCACCGGGCGTGGAGAGCAAGGGCGGCGCGGTGAGCGGCGTGCGGTACGTCCAGCCGCTGGCCCCGATCCACGCCGAACGCCGCTCTGCGTCGTCGAGGGAGGGGTCATCGATGAGCCCGGCGGCGAGCAGGTCGGTGTGGACGGTGCCCGGGCACGGTCGCGGGGACGCCGCGGCCGTCGGCGCGGGCCACCTCCAGCGGCAGGCCCGGAGCCGACGCAGGACCGGGGTCGAGGTGCAGGGTCCACGGCTGGTCGATCGGTCCGCTCCGCACGTCGTCCTCCCGGGATGGTGCGCCGACCTGTATCCCGGAGGGACGCGAAGAGCCGCCCTCGGTGTCGAGGACGGCTCACGGTGGAGCTGAGGGGACTCGAACCCCTGACCCCCTCCATGCCATGGAGGTGCGCTACCAGCTGCGCCACAGCCCCTTGCTCTGCTCGCTGCCGGATCACTGCCCGGCTGGGCGAACTCGTCCACTGTAGACGGTGACCTCACCCGGTCGCCACCGACCCGCAGGCAGCGGGTCGGTGGCGAGGGCGCCGGGCCGGTGCTCAGTCGGGGATGACGTCCATCTCGTCGGGGTTGGGGCCGGTCCGGCCGTCCTCGCCCTTGTCGAGCAGCGTGATCGAGTTGACGTCGGCCTCGGAGAGCTCGAAGTCGAAGAGGTCGAAGTTCTCCTCGAGCCGGCTGCGGTTCATCGACTTGGGGAAGATGATGTCGCCGCGCTGGAGGTGCCAGCGCAGCACCACCTGGGCGGCGGACTTGCGCACGCGGTCGGCGATGGCCGTGATCGTCTCGTCCTTCAGGACCCCGCCCTGCGCGATGGGGCTCCACGCCTCCACGGCGATGGTGTTCTCGCCGCAGTACTGGCGCACCGCGTCGTTGGTGAGGTACGGGTGGATCTCGATCTGGTTGACCGCCGGGATCGTGCTGGTCTCCGCTGCGAGCTTCTCCAGGTGGTCCACCTGGAAGTTCGAGACGCCGATGGAGCGGGCGGAGCCTTCCTCGCGCAGCTTCTCCATCGCCTTCCACGTGGAGACGAAGTCGCCGTCGTAGCGGGTGGGCAGCGGCCAGTGGATGAGGAACAGGTCCACGTGGTCGGTGCCGAAGGCCTTCAGGGAGTTCTCGAACGAGCGCTGGACCTCGGCCGGCTCGTGGAAGCCGTTGTTCAGCTTGGTGGTGATCCACAGGTCGTCGCGGGAGACGCCGGACTCGGCGATGCCCTGGCCGGCCTCGGCCTCGTTGCCGTACATCTGCGCGCCGTCGAGGTGGCGGTAGCCGACGTCGAGCGCGGTCTTGACGTTCTCCGTGGTGTCCTCCGGCTTCACCTGGAAGATGCCGAAGCCCAGCTGGGGGATCTCGCGGCCGTCGTTGAGGGTGACGGTGGGGACTGAGGTGCTCACGGGTGAGGTGCTCCTTCGTCTCGAGGGTTCGTCCTCCTACCCAACCACCGTCGCCGCGGCCCTGCCGAGGGAGACCACGCGCCCGGCCGGTTCGGCGCTCGGTCCCTGCGCGAGGACCACGCCGAGGTCGTGGAGCACGGCGGCCTGGTGCGCGGTCGCGACGTCGCCGGCGAGGACCTCGGCCCCCACGGCGTCGGCGAGGGCGACGATCGCGCTGACCGCGGCCCGGTCCTGGCTCGAGGTCACCACGCCGGCGACGAGCGGACCTCCCACGCGCAGGGCGTCGACCTCCAGCGCGCGGAGGACGGCCAGGGAGGCGGTCCCGGTCCCGGCGTCGTCGATCATGACCCGCACCCCCAGGGCGCTGAGCGCCGCGAGCGTGGCCCGGGCGCCGGCGGCACGCGGGTCCGTGGAGGACTCGCTGATCTCCACGACGAGGCTGCTCGGGGCCAGGCCGCTGCGTGCCAGCGCCGCGGCGACGTCCTCGGCGAGGTCGGGCCTCTCGAGCTGACCGCTGGAGACCGGCACGGCCACCGTCAGGGGGGCGCTCCGATCCTCCGCGCGCCACCGCGCTGCGTGGGCGACCGCCTCACCGAGGACCCACCGCCCGATCGGCACGACGAGGCCGCTCTGCTCGGCGACGGCCCGCACCTCATCGGCCGGGACCAGCCCGAGGGCGGGGTGGTGCCAGCGGCACCGCGCCTCGTACCCGACGACCGGCCCGTCCGGCAGGCGCCACACCGGCTCGTAGCCGAGCTCGAGCTGGTCTCCCTCGAGCGCAGACTCGAGCTCGGCGCGCATCTGCTCCTGCTCGGCGTCCTGGTGGTGGTGGTCCGGCGTGAAGGTCACCACGCGGTTCTTGCCGGTGGTCTTGGCCACGTACATCGCGAGGTCTGCGGCGCGCAGCGTGCCGATCCCGGCGGCCTCGGCAGTGGCGACGGCGGCGACGCCGGCCGACAGGCCGCTGCGCACGTCGCGGTCGCCGACGCGCACCAGCTCGCTGCTCGAGGCGACCACGCGCTCCGCGACGGTGGACGCGGTGGCGGCGGAGCCGTCGCCGGTGAGCAGGATCGCGAACTCGTCCCCCGCCAGCCGCGCGACCACGTCTCCGGGACGCACGGCGGCGGAGACCCTCGAGGCGACCGCGACGAGCAGCGCGTCACCGGCGTCGTGGCCGAGGGAGTCGTTGACCGGCTTGAGGTCGTCCAGGTCGAGGAAGACCACGGCCAGCGGCGTGCCGCCGGCCTCGCGGGCGGCCTCCGCCGCCGCGAGCTCCCGCATGAACAGGGCGCGGTTCGGCAGGCCCGTCAGGTGGTCGTGGAACGCGGCGCGGCGCAGGTCCTCCTCGAGGCCCCGGCGCTCGGAGACGTCGCGGGTGCTGAGCACCACGCCGGTCACCGAGGGGTCGTCGCGAAGGTCGCTGGAGACGGTCTCGCACCAGCGGTACGTGCCGTCACGGTTGCGCAGGCGGGTCACCACGGGCGCGGCCGCGCCGCCGAAGAGGGCGACGACGTGCCCCTGCGCCGCGGCGACGTCCTCGGGGTGCAGCAGGTCCAGGAGCGCGGTCCCCACCAGCTCCTGCGGCGGGTACCCGAGGACCCAGTCGGCCGAGGGGCTGACGTAGGTGAACTCGCCGCGGGCGTCCACGACGGAGACGACGTCGGAGGCGTTGCCCACCAGCGCCTGGAGGCGCTTGCCCCGCTCGAGCACGTCCAGCAGGGAGTCCAGGGCGCCGGCGGCCACGCTGAGACCGTTCCGCGCCGGGCTCCCCGACGCGCTCGAGGCGGCGGCCGTGGTGGCAGCGGTGCCGGTGGAGAGGCGGCCGCTGAGCCCGCTGACCTCGATGGCGGCGGCGACCGAGGTCAGCTGCCCGCCGAGCAGCTGCAGCCGGCGCCCCACCACCGTCCGGGCGAGCCCCCAGCTGCTGACCCCCATCAGGACGCCGGCGCCGACGCAGGCCAGCGCGAACGCCGGTGAGCCCACGTACTGGCGCGGCACGCCCAGCAGGTGCGCGAACGACGGGAACGCCAGGCCGACGACGACGCCCAGGCCGACCATCGCGATCGCGAGGTCGGTGAAGAGCCTCCCCGTGGACCGGAGCACGCGCTCGCCGCGGGGCACACGCGTGTCCCGAGACGTCGGCGGCGCGTCGGGAGGGTCCACGGAGGGCGCATCGGCGCGCGGCGGGGCCACCTTGACCTCCGTCACCCCGAGGGGCCCCCGTCCTGCTCCGCCCCAGGGACGGGTCGCCTCCCAGGAGAGGGCCTGCGGGGCAGCCGTGGACCGGCCCCCCGCATGGCCTCGTAGGCCGGGGCCAGCGCGGTGATCACGGATGCCGCGTCCTCCCCGAGGGCGGCGCCGTCCAGCGCGGTCAGCGCCGGCACGGTGGCGCCGAGGTCCAGGGGCGGCAGCGCTGCGCCCGGCGCGGCGAACTGCGCGCTCGTCCCCGTCCAGCCCTCGAGGGAGAGGGCCTCGACACCCCCGACGAGAGCCGGTCCGGTCACAGCGGCGGAGCCGCCGGCGTCCTCGACGTCGTGCTGGTCCCCGTGCTGGTCCCCGTGCTGATGATCGTGCTGGGCGTCGCGCCGCCGGGTGCTGACGTCGGCGAGCAGGAGGTCGCGGTCCACGCCGCGCAGCGTCAGCACCCCGAAGGGGTGGTCGTCGAGCCACTCCGCCAGCAGGTAGACCACCGCCGCGGCGTGCTTGCACGGGTCCCCGATGTCCGGGCAGGTGCAGCCGAACCGCGCGTCGGAGCCCGAGGCCGGGAAGAGGTCGAGCCCGGCGCGCGAGCACAGCACCTCGAAGCCCTCGGGCATCGTCCCGGCGAGCACGCCCGCGAGCGCCGCGGGGTCCTCGGCCAGCGCCGCGGCGACCTCCCCGCGCGAGACCGCGTCCCACGTGCCGAACCCGAGCGTGACCTCGTACGGGGTGACGCGCGAGCCCTGCACCGGCGCGCGCACCGCGCCGGCGCCCACGTCCAGGCTCAGCACCTGGCCGGCGCGGGCGTACGTGCGCCCCCGCGCCACCCGGCCCTCGCCGCCGACGGCCTCCATGGCGTCGACGAAGCGCCGGCCCCACCAGGTGGTCGCGAAGGCGCCGCGCCGCGAGCGCGCCCGGATGCCGCCGCCCTCGCGGCGCCTGCCGGGCGGGAAAGGACCGTCCCACCAGTCGTCGTCGGTGCGCTCCGGGGTCACGGCACCATCACC
Organism: Quadrisphaera sp.; assembly: GCA_029257185.1. Lineage (GTDB taxonomy): Bacteria > Actinomycetota > Actinomycetes > Actinomycetales > Quadrisphaeraceae > CADCUY01. Next base: position 15,765 of record JARICT010000013.1, on the reverse strand, counting down.
GGGCTCACTCCCCCACCGCGTCCGCGCCCAGGCGCAGCACCTCGGCGAGCTCGTCGGTGGGCATCGCCGTCAGCCACGCCTCGCCGGTGGGGACCACGGACGCGGCGAGGTCGCGCTTGGCGCTCATCATCTCGTCGACGCGCTCCTCCACCGTCCCGGCGCAGACCATGGTGCGGACCTGGACGGTGCGCGTCTGGCCGATGCGGAACGCGCGGTCGGTGGCCTGGGCCTCGACGGCGGGGTTCCACCACCGGTCCACGTGGACGACGTGGTTGGCGGCGGTGAGGTTCAGCCCCGTGCCGCCGGCCTTGAGCGAGACCACCATCACCGGGGGCCCGTCGGCGCCGGAGAAACGCTCGACCATCTCGTCGCGCCGCGCGCGCGGGACTCCGCCGTGGAGGAACTCGACGTCCGCGCCGTAGCGCTGGGCCAGGTGGGGGCGCAGCAGGTCGCCGAGCTCGCGGTACTGGGTGAAGCAGAGCGCCCGCTCCCCCTCGGCGACGGCGGTGTCGAGCACGTCGTCGACGAGCGCGAGCTTGCCGGAGCGGTGCTGGCCGCGGCGCAGCATCGGCGAGCCGTCCGCGAGCAGCTGGGCGGGGTGGTTGCAGACCTGCTTGAGCCGGGTGAGCGTGGCGAGGACCAGGCCGGAGCGCGCGATCCCCTCGACGCGGTCCTCCTTCATGCGCTGGAGCATGTCGTCGAGCACGGCCTGGTAGAGCGTGGCCTGCTCGGCCGTCAGCGTGGCGTGCAGGGTCATCTCGATCTTGGGCGGCAGGTCGGAGATGACGCTGGGGTCGGTCTTGAGGCGGCGCAGGACGAAGGGGCGGGTCACCGTGGCCAGGGCGGCGGTGGCCTTCGCGTCACCGTGGCGCTCGATGGGCACGGCGAAACGCTCGCGGAAGCGCGCCGGCGACCCGAGCAGGCCGGGGTTGGTGAAGTCGAGGATGGAGCGGAGCTCACCGAGGTGGTTCTCCACCGGGGTCCCGGTCAGCGCCACCCGGTGGGCGGCGTTGACGGCGACCGCGCGGGCGGCCCGGGCGGCCCGGGTGCCGGAGTTCTTCACGTGCTGGGCCTCGTCGAGCGCGACGCGCGCCCACGCGGGCGCGGCGAGGGCGGCCTCGTCGCGCACCGCGATGGCGTAGGTGGTGATGACGAGGTCCGCGCCGGCGATCGCACCCGGGAGGTGCTCGCCGGCGAGGCGGTCCGGGCCGTGGTGGACGTGCACGGCCAGCGTGGGGGCGAACCGGGCGGCCTCGCGGGCCCAGTTGCCCACCAGCGACATCGGGCACACCAGCAGGGTGGGCGCGGGGCGCGGCTCGCCCTGCTCGGCGGCCTGCTCGTGCTCGTGGAGGAGCAGGGCGAGGAGCTGCACGGTCTTGCCGAGCCCCATGTCGTCGGCGAGGACCACCCCGAGGCCCAGGCGCGCCATCGACGCCAGCCACGCGACGCCGCGGGACTGGTAGGGGCGCAGCTCCGCGACCAGCGCCGTGGGAGCGGCGACGTCGACCAGCGCGCTCGGGCGCCCCTGGAGCAGCGCCTCGAGGGGGCCGGTCGCCGTGGTGCCGGTGACGGCCTCGGGCAGGGAGCCCGTGGCGAGCTGGCCCATGACGGTGGCGAGCCCGGCGCGGCGCGTCCCGGAGCGCTCGAGGAAGGCGAGGGAGCGCGCGAGGCGCTCGGCGTCGACCTGCACCCACTCCCCCCGCAGGCGCACCAGCGGCTCCTTCGCGGCGGCCAGGGCCCGCAGCTCCTCCTCGGAGAGCACCACGTCGCCCAGCGCCACCTCCCAGGAGTAGTCGACCAGGGCCTGGCGGCTGAGCGTCCCGCCGACCACGGGGCCCGACGCAGGGTCCTGCGCCGCGGAGGCCGCCAGGCGCAGCGAGGGCTCGGGGCGCTGCCACCGGCCGGGGAGCTGGACGGCGATCCCGGCGGCGGCCAGCGCGCTCGCCCCCTCGGCGACCAGCGCGAGCACCCCGGAGGCGCTGAGCGCCAGGTCAGCGCGCATGCCGCCCGCGCCCAGCCCTCCAGCCTCCGGCTCCGCGAGCAGCGGGGGCCAGGCGGCGCCGGCGCGGGCGAGCTCGGTCAGCGCCCACGCCCACGGGTCGACGTCGAGGGGCCACACCGTGCCGGCGACCCCGTCGCGCACCTGCTCGGCGGTCAGCAGCAGGGAGGGGTCGTCGAGGTTGCGCAGGCGCACCTGCAGCGACCAGCGGGCGCCCGAGGAGACGTCGCCGGGGTGGTCGGTGGCGGCGTCGAGGTCGGTGCCGGGGCCGGTGTCGGCGGCGGTCGGCTCCACGACGCGCAGCACCAGCTCGACCGGGGCGCTGGAGGCGCTGGCGACCCACGCACCGACGCGCTCGGCGAGGTCGGCGCGGGCGGCGCGGGCGGCGGGGTCCTCGTCGCCCGGGTCCTCCAGGCACCCGTCCTCGGTGACCAGGGCCGCCAGCCAGGCGCGCACGGGGCCCGGCGCCCCGGCGCCCGCGCCGATGCTGGCGCCGACCGCCCGGCGCGCCGCGACGTCGGTCAGCCCCGCGGTGAACGCCTCGAGCACCTCGGCGGCGGGGCGTCCGCCCGGGTCCTCGCCGTCGGTGCCGCTGTCGGAGACCTCCGCGCGCAGGGCGGGCGGCATGCTCGAGCGGGCGGCGGCGGACCAGCGCCGCCACTCCGGGTCCGCCAGGGGCGCCCACCGCGCGGCGTGCTCGCCCGTGCCCGTGCCTGCGTGGAGCAGGGGGACCACCGCAGCGGCGCGCACGCGGTCGACCACGACGGCGCTGACGTCGGCGAGCCAGAGGAGGCCCTGGCTCACGGGGGCCTCGGGGGTGAGCTGGACGAGGAGGTCCAGGGCCGCGGCGGGCTGGACGTGCACCACCGCGACGGAGACCTCCTCCAGGAGCGACGGCCCCGTGGGAGGGGATGGCTCGGCGACCCCGGCCGGCTCGGCGGCGCTCACCCGCGGCGCCAGCACGGTGAGCCTGGCCCGCGCCGGCCTGGCCAGCGCCGCGGCGAGCAGGGGCGGCAGGTCCTCACCGGGCGCCTGGCCTCCGGTCCAGAGGGCGAGGGTGGCGCGGCGCGTCCAGAGCCCGTGCACGACCACGGCCCCACGGTAGGCGGCGCCGAGGACACGGCTGGCGGCCCGGCGCTACCGTGGGCCCATGGCCCTGCCGCCCTGGCTCCTCGACGTCCTCGCCGCACCGGACCACCACGGGCCGCTGCACCTCGTCGAGCCCGAGGTCCTGTACGACCCGCAGGGCCGCCGCGCGTACCCGATCGTCGACGGCATCCCCGTGCTGCTCCTCGACGACGCCCGGGCCGTGGACGACGCCGAGCACGAGCGCTGGACCGCCGTCATCGCGCAGGGCGCCGCCGCCCGCTGATCGCCGCTGCGGCCGCGGACCTCGTCGAGGCCTCCTCCGCGGTTCCCCGCAGCGACGTCCCACCCGTGGCGCACACTGCCCCGATGCGCCTGGTGCACGCCGCGGACCTCCACGTCGACTCGCCGCTGCGCGGGCTCTCGCGCCTGGGCGACGACGACCTGGCCCACCGGCTGCGCGCCGCGACCCGCCTCGCGCTGGACAACCTCGTGGACCTCGTCCTGGAGCGCGAGGCCGACGTGCTGCTCATCGCCGGCGACCTCTACGACGGTGACTGGCACGACTGGGAGACCGGGCACGTCGTCACGCGCGCGCTCGCCCGCCTCTCCGACGAGGGCGTGCCCGTGCTCACCATCGCCGGCAACCACGACGCCGCCTCGGAGATCACCCGCTCGCTGCGCCTGCCCCCGGGGGTGACCGCGATGTCCACCGGCGCCCCGCAGACCGTGGTCCTGGAGGACCTGGGGCTGGCGGTGCACGGTCAGGGCTTCGCCACCCGCGCGGTGACCGAGAACATCGCGGCGGGCTACCCGCAGCGCCTTCCCGGCTACGTCAACGTCGGCCTGCTGCACTCCTCCGTGGAGGGAGCCGAGGGCCACGAGCCCTACGCGCCCTGCTCGCTCTCCGACCTCACGGGCCTCGGCTACGACTACCTGGCGCTCGGCCACGTCCACACCCGCGCGGTGCTCGCGAGCGGCGAGCACACCGTGGCGTTCTCCGGCAACCTCCAGGGCCGCCATCCCCGCGAGACCGGGCCGAAGGGCGCCTACGTGGTCGACATCGAGGCGTCCGGCGCCGGCGCCCACCTGGAGTTCGCGGCGCTGGACGTCGCCCGGTGGGAGGTCGCGCGCGTCGACGCCGGGGACGCGCGCAGCCGCGACGACGTGCTGGACGCGGTGCGCCGCCGCCTCGGGGAGGTGGCGGAGGAGGGCCGGGGGCGCGACGTCGTGGCCCGCGTCGTCATCACCGGCTCCACCGCCGCGGCGGGCGAGCTCACGGATACCGAGGCGGTGGCCGAGCAGGTCCGCGCCGAGGGAGCCGGCGCCGGCGTGACCGTGGAGAAGGTCAGCGTGCGCACCAGCCCGCTGGGCACGGCCGCGCCCGCCGACGCCGAGCTGATGGCGGCGGTGGACACCGCGTCGGCAGCGCTGGCCGGCGACGAGGACCGACTCCGCGAGCTGCTGTCGGACGTCTCCGCGGAGGTGGGGCCGCTGGTGCGCGAGGCCGGCCTGCTCGACCTCTCCTCCCCCGCCGCCCTGGCCGAGCTCGCCGGCGCTGCTGGCCAGGGCCTGGCGGCCATGCTGCGCGAGGGGCGCGTCTCGTGAGCGGGGACGGAGGGGGCACGGTTGGCGAGGGGGGAGCGACGCTGCTGACCGAGGTCTGCCTGGAGCGCTACGGCGCGCTGAGCGGGGCCAGCGTCGCCCTCGGGGCGGGCGTCACCGTGGTCACGGGCCCGAACGAGGCCGGCAAGTCCACGCTCCTGGCCGCGCTGGGCGACCTGCTGTGGGGGTTGCCCCTGAAGAGCCCGCGGTACGCGCTGACCCCGCGGTCCGCGGTGCGGGTGGCCGCGACGCTCGGCGACGGCAGCAAGGTGGTCCGCACCAACCGGGGGCTCATGGCCGCCGACGGGATCACCGAGGTGCTCTCTCCCTGGGGCACCGACGGGCGCGCGGCCTGGGACGACGGTCTCGGCCTGGACCACCGGCGCCTGCGCGAGGGGGGCCGGCAGGTCTTCGCCGGCGGCGGCGACCTCGCCCGCCTGGTGTTCACCGCGCGCAGCGGCTTCACCGGGGGCGCGGTGCTCGACGCCCTCGACGAGCGCGCCGAGGCGCTCTACCGGCGACACCGCGGCGCCAAGACCGTGGCGGTGCGGGTCTCCCGCGCCCGGCTGGACGCCGTGCGCGCCGAGGTCACCACCGCCACCACGCGGGCCTCCGAGGTGGTGGCCGCCGAGCGCGACGTCGAGGCCGCCGCCGCCGCCCTGCGCCGAGCGGACGCCGCGGAGGACGACGCCGCCGCCGCCCACGACCGCGCCGAGCGCGCGGTCGCCAGCGCCGCCGACGCCGCGGAGCTGCGCGCGGTCCGCGACGCGCGCCGGGACCGCCGCGGCGAGGGCGACGTGCTGGACGCCGCCGCGCTCGCGTCCTTCGACGCCGCCGCGGCCGTCCACGAGGCGGCGGTGGCGCAGAGCTCCGCCCTGCAGCACCAGGTCGTGCGCTGGCGCAGCGACCTGGAGGCGCTGCGCACGGCGCCGGAGCTCATCGCCGACGCCGAGGCCGTCGAGGCCCTGCACGCCCAGGCCCAGGCCCGCGAGGCGGACGCGGTGCGAGCCGGCGAGCTCGCCGAGCGTGCCGCCGCCGAGCGAGCGGAGGCCGGCGCCGGCGCCGGCCGGGTGTCCGCGGCCAGCGCCGACCCCGTCCCGGTGGACCTCGCCGCGCAGGTCGAGGCCGCGAGCGCCGAGCACCCGCCCCTGCAGCGGGAGGCCGCCGACGCCCGCACCCGGCTGGCGGACGCGCGCGCGGCGCTCACCGCGCTGGAGGCCGGCGGTGACCTCCCCGACGTCGCCGCCGTCGCCGCCCTCCAGGCCGCCGTTCAGGCCCGTTCCGGCGACGCGTCCCCGGTGAGGCGCTGGCGCGAGGCCCGGGCGGGCGCGGACGCCGCGGTGCGGGAGTGCGAGGAGCACCTGCGCGAGGCCGACGTGGTCGACGTCGCGGGCGCGCTGGCCGCCGCCGGGACGGCGCCGGTGGTGGGCGTGCCCGCCGAGGGTGAGGTGGCCACGGCCGCCGACGCGCTGGAGGAGGCCCGCGGCGCGCACGCCGACGCGCGGCGCGGCCTGGTGCGCGCGCAGGCCTCGGCGGAGGCGGCCCGGGAGGCCGCTGCGGCGGAGCCTGCCCCGGAGGTCGACCGCGAGGCCGTCGCGGCGCTGCGCGAGGAGCGGGACGCGCTGTGGCGCCGGGTGCTCGACGCGAGCGACGCGGGGGGCGTCTCGGCGGGCGAACGGTCGCGCTACCAGAGCGCGGTGGCGGCCGCGGACGACGGCGCCGACGCGCTGGTGGTCGTCGCCGACCGGCTGGCGCGGGCCCAGGCGGCCCGCCGCGAGCTGGCACGGGCCGCCGCGGAGCAGCAGCGCGCGCAGGAGGCGCTCGACCGGGCCGGCGAGCGCCTCGACGCCGCGGAGAAGGTCTTCGCGGCGCTGTGGACCCCGGCGGGCGCGCGGGTCCCCGAGCCGCAGCGCGCCGACGCGGTGCGGCGGTCCCTGGCCGCGGCGGCGCGCTGCGCGGGCGAGGCACGCCAGCACACCGCCGCCGCGGACCGGGAGGCGGCGGCGGTCACCGCGGCGGCCGGGGAGATCGCCGACCTGCTGGTCGGCGGTGTCGGAGACGACGGTGGGGCGCCCGCCGCGAGCGGCGACGACGCCGACGATGACGCCCGGGAGGCCGCCGCCCTGGAGTCCCTGCTGGCGCGGGCGTCGGTGGTGATCGGCGCCGCCGACGACGCCCGGGAGGCCCGAGCCGCCCGCACCCGGGCCGCGGAGGACGTGCGCGCTGCGACGAGCACGAACGAGCGGGCCGACGCGGAGCTGTCCGCGTGGGCGCAGCGGTGGTCGGCGCTGCTGGAGGCCGCAGGCCTGCCGCCGGCTCTGGACCCGACCGGATGGGCGGAGCGCGTGAAGGTCCTGGCGCGCGTCGAGGAGGCCCGCGCCCGCGCCGAGGCCGCCGAGACGAGCGCCGCGGCGGCCCGGCGCGCCTGGGACTCCTTCACCGCGGCCGTGGCCGGCACGGCCCGCCGCCACGGTGAGGACACGTCCTGGTCCGCAGGCGACACGTCCGGGGGTGCCGGCGAGCCCGTCCAGCCCGTCGACGCGGCGGTCCGAGGCGCTGTCGCGGCCACGGTGGCGTCGCTGTGGCGGCGGCTGGAAGCGGCGCGCGCGGACGCCGGGACGTCCGCGGAGCGTCAGCGACAGCTGTCCCAGGCCGACGAGGACCTCCAGGGGCTGGGCCAGGACGCCGCCGCGGCGCTCGCAGCCATGGCGACCGCGCTCGGCGACATCGGTGGCGACCCGGCTGACGGTGCGGACCTCCCGGACGCCTCAGACGGCTCGGACGCCTCGGACGCACTCGACCTCGAGGACGCCTCGCTCCTGGCGCTGCTGGCGCGCAGCCGAGCCGTCGTGGAGCTCGACGGCCGTGAGCACGATCTGCTCGGCCGCCTGGAGACGCGCACGCCGGCCGGGGCCGAGGACGTGGAGTCGCTCGTGGCCTCCCTCGCGGACGTCGACGCGGCGGCCCTGCGGATGCGCCTGTCCGAGGCGCAGCGGGCGCGGACCGAGACGAAGGAGCAGCGGTCCGCAGCCGCGGAGGACCTCGGCGCGGCGCGGACGCGGCTCCAGGGTCTGACGCGCGGGTCCACCGCCGCGGACCTGCGGGCCAGGGAGGCCGAGGCCGTCGCGGAGCTGGCCCAGCAGACGGAGCGCTACGCGCTGACGCACCTGCAGCGCACCGTGCTGCGCGAGCAGCTCGAGGAGCACTCGTCCCGGCACGCCAACCCCCTGCTGGAGGAGGCCGGTCACCTGCTGGAGACCTTGACGGCCGGGCGCTGGGTGGCGCTGGCGTCCGCAGCGGCCCCCGGCGGCGAGCAGACGCTGCGGGTGGTGGACGCCGCCGGGGCCCGCCACGAACCGTCACAGCTGTCCGAGGGCACCGCCGACCAGGTCTTCCTCGCGCTGCGGCTGGCGGGCATCGCGCAGGTGGCCGCGGAGCGCTCGGACCAGGGTCTGCCGGCCCTTCCCGTGGTGCTCGACGACGCGCTCATGACCTTCGACGACGAGCGCGCCACGGCGGCGCTGCGCCTGGTGGCCGGCTGTGGGCAGCAGGCGGTGGTGCTCAGCCACCACGAGCACCTCGCGGACCTGGCGAGCGGTCTGGGGCGCGACGACGTCCGCGTCGCCCGGCTCGACGGTCCCGGCGACGGTGCGGCGCCGGAGACGGCCGCCACCGTGCGCGCGGCGGCGCGGACGCGCTCGACCGGTGCCGGGTGAGCAGCGGGTGAGCAGCGGACGAGGCAGGTTGGTCGAACGGGGGCACCGGAGGCGCACGCCCTGCTGGTGAGAGGCATCGGCCACCTGGTGGTCCGCGCGGGCGCACCGGAGAAGGCCTCCGGCAACCCGGCGCTCCCCTGACCGAGACGGTCGAGCGTGCCGGCGCCTGGCTCGCCGTCGACGACGGTCGGGTGTGCGCCCGCGGGCGCGCCTCGCCGCCGACGCCCCGGGCTCAGCGCTGGCGCTCCAGGGCAGCGAGGACCTCGGAGACCGACTCGATGATGGACGTGAGGGCGTGCTCGTAGCGCCGCGCCACGTCCGCCGCCGGCTCACGGGTGCCGGTGATCCGGGCCATGAAGTCGTGGACGGCGTCGTCGATCTCCGCGTCGGTCCCCGGCGCGGCGCGTGGGGGCTGGGCGGCGGGGTTGTCAGTCGTGGTGTGACCGGTGGCGATCATGGTCGGCTCCTGACCGTGCGACCGATGGTGCACAGCGTCCCGGTTCTGGAGACGTCTGAGATCGTAACGATCTTCCCTGAGCGCGTCACCCGTTGCGGCTGGCTCCTCGCTCGAGGGCTCAGAGCCACCCGTCGCCGGGCAGGACGGGTCGGGCTGGTCCGGACCAGCGCGCCAGGAGCACCGTCGCGTCGTCCTCCAGCACGTCGCCCCGGTGGCTCAGCACCGTGTGGACCAGCCGCCGGACGGTCTCCGGCGGGGAGTGGCCGGCGCTGGCCGCGCGCTCGAGGGCGTCGACCAGGCCTAGCCGACCGAAGTGCTGGCCCTGCGGGTCGCACGCCTCCACCACCCCGTCGGTGTACAGGACCACCGCGTCGCCGGGCTGCAGGACGCTCTCCCCGACGGTCAGCTCCCCGGTGCCGCTGCCGAACGGGGGGCGCCGGCCGGCGTCCAGGCTCGTCACGACCCGGCCGTCGCGCAGCACCAGCGGCGAGGGATGGCCCGCGGTGACGTAGCGCAGCCGGCCGCTCTCGAGGTCGAGGGTCGCCAGCACGCCGGTGGGCGCCGCGGAGGAGAAGTGCTCGGTCACCACCTCGTCGACGGCCGCTGCTTGCGCGGACAGCCCGTGGCCGGCTCTGCGGGCGGCGCGGTAGGCCGCCAGCGCCGCGCTGGCGACGAGCCCGGCACCGAGGTCGTGACCCGTGGCGTCGACCACGGCGAGGTCGGCACGGCCCTGCGACAGCGCGTAGTCGAAGACGTCACCGCCCACGGAGGACGCCGGCTCCACCAGGGCCGAGAGCTGGAAGCGCTCGTCACCGGCGGTGGGTGGCGGCAAGAGGTTCCAGACCAGCTCCGCGGCGGGCGTGCGGGGACGGCGGGTGCGCGCGGCGTGGATGTCGTCGCCGCGCCGGGAGGCCGCCACCACGAGGTGCCCGAGCAGCCCTGCCACCCACCCGCACTGCTGGCGCACCAGCGGGTCGTGCAGCTCGGCGGCCTCGGCGACGCTCACCTGCAGCACCCCCAGGCGCCGGACCCCCTCGGTGAGCGGCAGCCACAGCTGCGGTCGCTCCCCGTGAGCCGCGGCCTGGGGCCGACCCAGCTGGTACGCCCGACCGGCCAGCGACCCGTCCACGGAGAGAGGTTCCACCCCCGCGCCACCGGCGGCGACCAGCGGGACCAGCACGCGCTGCTCGTCGTCGACGAGGTGGACGACGAGCTCGGAACCCAGAGCGCGACCGGCGGCCGCCGCCGCGGCCGGCAGCCCGCCCTCCGGGTCGCGGCGCTCCTGCTCCAGGAGCGTCGCGAGCGCTGCCAGCGGCCCCCGCTGCGGGCGCGGCTCGCGCAGCGGCCGGGTGTACGGCACCCGCGAGGTGCCCGTGATCTCGTCGAGGCTCTCGTTCGCGGCCACCGCCAGCACGTCGCGCTCTGCGGCGGACAGCTCGAGCAGGCCCTCCATCCACCCCTCGACCTCCAGCGGCCCGGCCGCCCCGCCCACGGCGAAGTAGCGCAGCCACAACGCCTCCACCGTCAGGTCCGCCCGCCGCAGCGCCGCCCGGAGCGCCCTGCGCTGGCCCTCGGCGTCCCTCACGTCCGGCGCCCGCTGGTTCATCGGTGTCGCCTCGCGGTGGCGTCCACGAGCGCCCGGGCGGTGGCGTGCACGGTCCTGCCCTCCCGCTGCGCCCGAGCGGCCAGGAGCGCGAAGGCACCGGCCTGGTCGACGCCCTCGCGCGCCATGAGCACCCCGCGGGCGCACGCGATCGCGTCACGGTCGCGCAGCGCGCCGCGCAGGTCCTCGCTCACGCGCCGGCCCGCCTCCGCGCTCTGCACGTTCGCCACGAGGATCGCCGCCTGAGCGGCGAACATGCCGAGCAGGCGCTCGCTACGCGCGTCGAACGCGTTCGGGGTGCGCGCGTACAGCTTGACCGCCCCGAGGGCCGCGTCACCGGCCACCAGCGGGGAGCTCAGCGCAGAGCGCAGCCCGAGGTCGTCGGCGGCCGACGCCCAGCGCGGCCAGCGCGCATCGGTGCGCACGTCGTCCACCCGGACGCCGGTGCGCCCGGCCCAGGCAGCCAGGCACGGGCCCTGGTCGAGCTCGTACTGCGTCGCGTCGGCGCGCTCGGTCAGCGGGTCGGTGGCGGCGTTGGTGGTCCGGCGTCCCTGCGCGTCGACGAGCGTGATGCCGGCAGCGTCGGCGGCCTCGACCGCCTCCACCGCGAGGTGGGTGACCAGCTCGAGCGCGGTGGTGACCGTCTCCTGGGAGAGCAGCACGCCCGACATGCGGGCGAAGACGGTGACCAGCTCCTCGGCCGGGGAGAGCACGCCGGGAGGGGGTTGCTGGGCAGCTGGGGGTGCAGTCACCGGAAGGCTCCATGACCGGGTACCGGCTCACCGTGCGCGCTCGGTGGCGACCCGTCTCGTGCGGCGGGGCGGCCGTGTCCTCGACCGCGCGCGGGCTCAGGCTAGGGGACGTGGCGGACGCGCGCTCCCTGGTCCGCGGGTCGGGCCGGGCGGCGGCGGCCGGCCGGTCGCCCGTCGATCAGCCGGGGCCCGAGCTCCAGCTCGCGCCGACGCTCTCGAGACGCTCCTGGTCCTCGACGGGGCCACGCGGTCCGAGGTCGTAGCCGGCGAGGGTCCACCGCTGCGCCAGGCCGCCGTCGACGTCACCGCGGCGCTCGGCCGAGACCTCCGACAGCGCCGGGCGCAGCACCGCCCACCGCGCGTTGCCGAGCGCCCCCAGAGCCGGGCTCGCGGCGGGGCCGAGGCCGGTCAGCTCCAGGACGCCGGAGCGGGTCACCGCGCCGTGGGTGGCGATGACCAGCGTCCCGCCGTCGGGCGTGGCCTCGGCGTGACGGCGCACGGCGCCCGCCATCCGCTGCCCCATCTCGGTGCGGGTCTCCCCCGTCACCCCGGCCCTGGTCGTGTGCGACCCGGCGCGCCAGGCGGCGTACTCGCTCGGCCAGCGCCGCGCGACGTCGGTCATCGCCAGGCCCTGCCACTGCCCCCCGTCGACCTCGCGGACCTCCTCGTCCACGCGGCTCGGCAGGTCGCACGCCACGGTGAGCGAGGCCAGGGTCCAGGCGGCCCGGGTGAGGTCCGAGGTGACCAGGCGAACCGGCACCCCGGCGATCTCGTCGGCGAGCACGAGCGCCGCGCGCTGGGCCTGGGCCAGTCCCACGGCGTCGAGCGGGGTGTCGAGCTGGCCCTGGAAGCCGCCGGAGGCGTTCATGGCGCTGCGCCCGTGCCGCCACAGGATGATGCGCGAGGCGCCCACGTGCGGCTCAGTCCTCGGTCGGCGCGGGCCCGCTCGCCGCGGGGGCGGACGGCGGGTAGAGCGGGCGCTCCTCGTCGGCGTCGCCGGCGTCCGCGGCGGACGGCGCCTCGGTGACGTCGGCGGGCAGCTCGATCGCCGGTCCGTCCTTCCAGAGCCGCTCCAGGGCGTAGTACTCACGGTCCTCGGCGAGCTGGACGTGCACCACCACGTCGGCGTAGTCGAGCAGCACCCACCGCGCGTCGGAGACCCCCTCGCGCCGCGCGAGGGTGGCGCCCGCGGCCTTCATGGCCTCCTCCACCGCGTCCACCACGGCGCGCACCTGGCGCGGGTTGTTGGCCGCCGCCAGGAGGAAGGCGTCGGTGATGACGAGCTGGTCCGAGACGTCGAGGGCGAGGATCTCGCTGGCCTGCTTCTCGGAGGCGGCGCGGGCGGCGACGATCGTCAGCTCTACGGCGCGGTCGGTGGCGGTCACGGGTCTCCTGGGGGTGGGCGGTACGAGGTGTTCCGGGTCGTGCACCGCGAGTGTGCCAGCAGGGCGTCCTGACGCTCCGCACGGCGAGAGCCGTCTCGTGCGAGCCTGCGCCGGTGCTGATCCTGCCCGTCCCCCGCGACCACCTTCCCGCACGCGTGGCGCTGCTGCTCGCCGGGCTCGTGCTGTTCGGCGCCAGCATCGCCCTGATCGTGCGCGCCGGCCTCGGGGTGATGCCGTGGACGGTGCTCGAGCAGGGCCTGACGCGCACCTTCGGGCTGAGCCTGGGGATCTGGTCCATCTTGCTCGGCGTGGTGCTGCTCGTGCTCTGGATCCCGTTGGGCCAGCGGGCCGGGCTCGGCACGCTGACGAACGTGGTGCTCGTGGGCATCGCGCTCGACGCCACGCTCGCCGTGGTCCCCCCGATCGAGGGGCTGGGCTGGCGCGCCGGCGCGCTCGTGGTGGGGATCATCGCCAACGGCGTGGCCACCGGCGCCTACATCGGCGCGGGCATGGGCCCGGGGCCGCGCGACGGCCTGACCACCGGCATCACCGCGCGCACGGGAAGGTCGCTCCGCCTCGTGCGCACGACGGTCGAGGTCAGCGTCGTGGTCCTCGGCGTGCTGCTCGGCGGCCAGCTGGGCGTGGGGACGGTGGCGTACGCGCTGACGATCGGCCCGCTCATGCACGTGTTCGTCCCGATGCTGCGCGTCCGCGGGCCCGCTCGCCCCGGCTGAGGAGCGGGCAGCGGCACCTCCCCCGGCTGCGAGCGATGACTCCGCGAGGCCTGGGCGGTCCACCCCCCGACAGCACGGCAGGATCCGCAGCGGGGCGCCCGAGCGGACCGACGACAGGAGCAGACGATGGGCAGGATCAGGGTCCACGAGCTCACGACGCTGGACGCGGTGGTCGACGTCCCGACGACGACCCGGGGGCGCCGTTCTTCAACGAGACCACCACGCACGTGGTCTCCACCACCCTGACCGAGCCGACGTGGGGCCCGGTCAGCGTGCTCGGCGGCTACGACGCCGACGCGCTCCGCGAGCTGAAGGAGAGCAGCGACGGCGACCTCTACGTCAGCGGCAGCGCGACCCTGGTGCGGGCGATGCTCGCCGACGGGCTCGTCGACGAGCTGAACCTGCTGGTCTACCCGGTGGCCGTGGGTGAGGGCGTCCGGATCTTCCGCGAGGGCGACCCGGCCCTGACGATGACGCCGACCGGCGCTCGCGCCTTCGACAACGGCGTCGTGCACCTCACGTACGGGCCGGCGGCAGGCTGAACGCGGCGAACAGGGACCCGTCGGTCTCCAGGAAGGTCATGATCTCCGCGACGCGCCCCGCCTGGGAGGTCATCGTCGTGATGCCACACGCCGAGGTAGAAAACCTGGGTAGGGGTCTAAAGCCCACCTGCCGGAGTCATGGCAGGTGGACCGTCACCGGAGCCAGGACTCATCGCTCGGGAGCGGCCCGGCGTGCCACGCTGGCTCCATGACCGAAGACCTGGAGGCCCACCGATGGGCACGCTGACCGGCCGGGTGGTGCTGGTCACCGGCGCCAGCCGGCGAGTCGCCATCGGCGCGGCCATCGCGCGGCGAGCCGTCGCCGACGGCGCCCACGTCCTCCTCCACTCCTGGGCGCCCTTCGACGCCGGCCAGCCCTGGGGCGCCGACCCCGGCGGGGCCGAGGCGCTCGTCGACGAGCTGAGGCAGGCCGGCGGCGACGTCGAGCACCTGGCGCTGGACCTGGCCGACGCCGACGCCCCGGCCCGGCTCGTCGACGCCGCGGTCGAGCGGTTCGGGCGCCTGGACGCGGTGGTGGCCAACCACGCGCGCGGCGTGGACCAGGACCTGGAGCACCTGACCGCCGAGGAGCTGGACCTCACGTTCGCGGTCAACGTCCGCGCCACCTTGCTGCTGGTCCAGCGTCTCGCCGCCCGGTTCGAGGGCGGGACACCTGCTGGGATCGGCGGCGATCGCCCCGGAGGGCGCGTGGTGCTGTTCACCTCCGGGCAGTACCACGGCGCGATGCCCGGCGAGCTGCCCTACATCGCCTCGAAGGCCGCGCTGCACGAGCTGACCACCTCCCTCTCGGTGCACCTCGCCCCGCGCGGCATCACTGTGAACTGCATCAACCCTGGCCCGAACGACACCGGCTACGCCGACGACGCGATGCGCGCAGCGGTCGCGGCCGCCAACCCGGGCGGACGTTGGTCCACCCCTGCGGACACCGCGCGCCTGGTGGGGTGGCTGCTCAGCGACGAGGCCGGCTGGGTCACGGGCCAGACCATCGCCTCCGACGGCGGGTGGTCGGCCGCGGCCCACTGATGGCCAGCCGGCCGCTACCCGAGGTCCGCTGCCATCGCGGCGCGATGTCCCGACGACCCGGGGCGGTCACTGTGATCAACGGGGACCTGCGGCGCGCGACACGCCGCACGGAGTCGCACCAGCTCCCCGCTCGACGAACGCATCCCGCACCAGCTCCCCGCTCGAGGTCCCACCCGTCGACCGGGGACGCGGGGCAAGGCCTCGGGGCGGCCTACCGTTGACCCCGTGAACGAGCCCCTCCCCCAGCGCACCCCCACCGAGATCACCACCATGCGCGAGGCCGGCCGCATCGTGGCCACCATGCTCGACCAGGTGCGCGCCGCCGCCGTGCCCGGGGTGAGGCTGCGCGAGCTCGACGAGATCGCCCGCACCGTCCTCGCCGAGAACGGCGCCACCTCGCCCTTCCTCGACTACCACCCCTCGTGGGCGCCGGTGCCGTTCAACGGCGTGCTGTGCCTGTCGACGAACGAGGTGGTCGTCCACGGCCGCCCCACCGGCGCGCGCCTGCGCGAGGGCGACCTGCTCAGCGTCGACGCCGGCGCCACCCTGGACGGCTGGAACGGCGACGCGGCGAGCACCGTGGCCGTCGGCGCGCCGCACGCCGGCGACGAGGCGCTGGTGGCCGCCACCGAGGAGGCCCTCGCCGCCGGCATCTCCGCCGCCGTGCCCGGCGCCACGCTGCTGGACGTGGCCACCGCCGTCGACGCGGTGGCCCGCGCCCGCGGCTACGCCCACCTGCCCGACCACGGCGGGCACGGCATCGGGCGCTCGATGCACGAGGCGCCCTTCGTCCCCAACTACCCCGGGCTCGGCGCGCAGGACGTGCGCCTGCACGCCGGGGC
>JARICT010000089.1 GCA_029257185.1 Quadrisphaera sp. | reverse complement strand
CCGAGCTGACCCGTCCCGACGTCGACCCGCACCTGGGCGAGGCGCCCACCGAGCTCGAGACCACCGACCTCGTCGTCGGCGACGGCGCGGAGGCCGTCGCCGGGTCCACGGTCAGCGCGCACTACGTCGGCGTGGCCCACTCCACCGGGGAGGAGTTCGACGCCTCCTGGAACCGCGGTGCGCCCCTGGACTTCCCCGTCGGCGCAGGGCGCGTCATCGCCGGCTGGGACCAGGGGCTGCTGGGCATGCGCGTGGGCGGGCGCCGCCGCCTCGTCATCCCCCCGGACATGGCCTACGGCTCCCGCGGCGCGCCCGGAGCCATCGGCCCCGACGAGACGCTGATCTTCGTCGTCGACCTCGTGGCGGTGCGCTGACCGGCTCCCGCCGGCGGCTCGGCTGGTGACCGGCGCGCGCGGGTAGCGTGCTGGCCGTGCCCACGCCGCCGCGCCGCCGCGGACGCGCCCGAGCGGCGACCGGCGGCCCAGACACCTCACCCGTCGACGACACCTCGGTCGCCGACGGTCCCTCCGCTGCGTCCACCGCCGTGCCCACCGCGGGGGAACCCGGCGCGGGCGGCTCGCCGGCCGTGCCCGCGACGAGTACGGCGACCCGGCGCACCGAACGCCTCCTCAACCTGCTCATCGCGCTGCTCTCCACCCGCAGCCGCCTCACCAAGGACCAGCTGCGCACCGCGGTCCCGCAGTACGCCGAGTGCGCCACCGACGAGGCCTTCGACCGCATGTTCGAGCGGGACAAGGAGGAGCTGCGCGAGCTCGGCGTCCCCGTGCTCGCCGCCCCGATGTCCGCGTGGTTCGACGACGAGCTCGGGTACGCCGTCGACCGTGAGGCGTACGCGCTGCCCGAGGTCGAGTTCACCTCCGCCGAGCTGGCCGTCCTCGGCCTCGCCTCGCGGGTGTGGCAGCAGGCGTCCCTGGCCGGGCCCGCCGCGCGGGCACTGGCCAAGCTCTCCGCCCTCGGCGTGGAGCCGGACGAGGACTCCCTCGTCGGCATCGAGCCGCGGGTGCGGACCAGCGAGCCGGCGTTCGACGCCCTCTACGCCGCGGCGCGCGACCGGGCCGTCGTCACCTTCGAGTACCGCGCGCTCGGGGCGGACGCGACCACGCGCCACGTCGAGCCGTGGCAGGTCCGGTCCTGGCGCGGCCACTGGTACCTCATCGGCCACGACCGCGACCGCGAGGACGTCCGCGTCTTCCGCCTCTCGCGGGTGCGCAGCGCCGTCACCCGCACCGGGCGCGCCGGCGCCTTCACCCCGCCCGACGACGTCGACGCCGTCGAGCTCCTCACCCGCTTCGCCCCCTCCGGGCCGACCCGCGAGGCCGTGCTGCACCTGCGGGCCGGGCTCGCTGCCAGCCTGCGCGCCCGCGCGGGCGCCGACCCGGTGCAGCGCGAGGTCACCGTCTCCTTCACCGACGTCGAGGAGCTGAGCGCGCAGGTCGCCGCCGCCGGGGCCGACGCGCGCGCCCTGGCCCCGGACGACCTCGTCGCCGCCGTCGAGCGCCGCCTGTCGGCGGTCTTCACCGCCCACGAGGGCGCACCCCCCGACCCGCCGCCGAGCGCGGCGCCGGCGACCAGGACGCCGCAGCGCCCGGCCGCACCGCCCCGAGCGTCGCCCCCGTCCGCCGCGGAACGGCTCTCGCGCCTGCTCGCGATGGTGCCGTGGCTCCTCGCCCACCAGGGGGTCGAGCTGGCGCGGGCCGCGCAGCACTTCGGGATCACCACCGACCAGCTCGTCGCCGACCTCGAGCTGCTCTTCGTGTGCGGCACCCCCGGGCACATGCCCGACGACCTCATCGAGGCGGAGTGGAGCGACGGGAGGATCTTCCTCGGCAACGCCAGCGCCATCGCCCGCCCGCTGCGCCTGACCCTCGACGAGGCCCTGGCCCTGCTGGCCGGGCTCCGCACCCTGGCGGACCTCCCGACGTCGCCCGTGCGGCCCGACGCGGACCAGGCGGGTGAAGGGCAGCCCGCCGGCGAGGACGGCGCCGACGCCGAGGCGCTGGCGTCGGCGACCGTGAAGCTGTCCCAGGCGGCGGGGGAGTCCGTCGCCAGCGCCCGCGCGGTGCGCGTCGACCTCGCCCCGCGACCCTCGGCGCCGGTCGATCCCGCCGGCAGCGGGGACCCCGCCGCGACGGCGGCCACGGTGCTCGCCCTGGCCCGGCAGGCCCTCGCCGGCCGCCGCCGGGTGCACCTGCGCTACCTCGTGCCCGCCAGGGACGAGGTGACCGAGCGGGACGTCGACCCGATGCGGCTGCTCGCCCTGGACGGCCACTGGTACCTCGAGGGCTGGTGCCACCGCGCCGAGGGCGTCCGGCTCTTCCGTCTGGACCGCGTGCTGGACGCCCACGTCCTCGCCGTCGACGGCACCCCGCCGGAGGCGGCGGTGGAGCGCGACGTCGGCGAGCGGCTGTTCATCCCCTCCCCGGACGACCCTGTCGTCACCCTCGAGCTCGCCCCCCGGGCGTCGTGGCTGGTCGAGCAGTACCCCGCAGCGACCGTGACGGAGCTGCCCGAGGGGAAGGCCCTGCTCTTCCTGGCGACGGCCGACCCCCGGTGGGTCCCGCGCCTGGTGCTCTCCCTCGGCGGGGCCGCGACCGTCATCGCCCCGCCGGACCTGCGCGCGCTGGTCGCCGCGAGCGCGCGCGCCGCGCTGGGCGACGCCCCGCGCTGAGCACACCGACCAGCGCCACCGACCAGCGCCACCGACCAGCACCACCGACCCGCCTGGACCACCCGCTCGGGGGATCGCTGCGCGCCCGGGCATCAAGTTCGCCGGGACACCGACCGAGACATGTCGGGAGCCTTCGAACGGCGGGGGCACAGCATGGATCAGAGGTGACCGGCAGTGACGACGATCAAGGCTTCGTGCCCAGCGTGCGGCGACGTGACGCTGACCCCGGACGACGTGCGCCTGGTCGTGTGCACGGTGCCCGCGTGGTCCTACTACGCCTTCGAGTGCACCGAGTGCGTCACGGAGATCCGCAAGGCCGCGACCGAGGACGTCGTGCGCCTCCTGCGCTCCGGCGGCATCGTCCCCCAGACGTGGGACGTGCCTGCCGAGGCCCTGGAGGAGCGCCGCGGCTCGAGCATCGCCTGGGACGACGTCCTCGACTTCACCCTGGCGCTCGCGGCCGACGACGTCGACCTCGTCGCCGAGGCCGTGCGCTCCGTGGTCGGCCAGGGCTGATCCGCCCGTCGCACGGCCGGGGGACTGCGCCCCACGCCCCGCAGGGCCCGGGCGTACCCTCGGCGTCGTGGCAGGAGTCGGTCTCGTCCCCTGGTGGGGCTGGGTGATCATCTGGGGCGTCCTCGGGCTCGCCCTGCTCACCGTCCTCGTCGTCCTCGCGGTCTCGCTGGTGAGGTCGGGCCTCGGGGTGCTCCGCGAGGTGTCCGCCGCGGGGGAGCGGGTCGGAGAGCTCTCCGCGCAGGTCGAGCGCCTGCCACCCCACCCGCCGGCGTCGCCGGCCGTCCTGGAGGACCCCGTGGTCCTGCGCCGCGAACGCCTCGAGCACCTGCGCCGGGTCCGCAAGGTCAGGGCGACCACCACCGCGCTGCGCCGGGCCCAGCGCGCCGCCACGCCCGTCCGCCGCAGCGCAACCGCCCGCCCCGCCCGGGGCGGCGCCTACGATGGTCGGAACTGAGACCTGGAGGCCTTGATGAAGAACCTGTTCGACAACCCGCTGCTGCTCCTCGTGCTGGTGCTCCTCATCGTCGTGATCTTCGGGGCCAAGAAGC
>JARICT010000026.1 GCA_029257185.1 Quadrisphaera sp. | reverse complement strand
CCGACCCGGGCGGGGCGTGGCTCGACCAGCTCACCCGCGCCCTGGACCACCGCTCGTGGCACCGCTTCACCATCGCGCGCCGCCAGAACGGGGCGTGGCGCCCGGCCACCGGGCCGGCGTCGGGCGGGGAGAAGGTGCTGGCGGCCAGCGTGCCGCTGTTCGCGGCCGCGTCAGCGCACTACGCCTCCGCCCCCAACCCGCTCGCGCCCCGGCTCATCACCCTCGACGAGGCGTTCGCCGGGGTCGACGACACCGCGCGCGCCGACTACCTGGGGCTGCTGGCGGCGTTCGACCTCGACGTGGTCATGACGTCCGAGCGCGAGTGGGGCTGCTACCCGCAGGTGCCGGGGCTGGGGATCAGCCAGCTCTCCCGGGTCGAGGGGGTCGACGCGGTCCTCGTCACCCCGTGGCGCTGGGACGGCCAGCAGCTGACCGAGGCTCCGGCTGCGCCGCGTCCGGCGACGGTGAGCAACGGGTCGATCCGGTCTGGCGGAGGCGACGCCGGCGCGGACCAGGACGCGCTGTGGCCGTGAGGTGACGCGCGGGGGCTCCGGGCCCGATCTCGGCACCGACCCCGACGCCGGGGACGGTGATCGCGAGCGCTTGACGCGGCTGCTCGGCGACGAGCGGCTGGCTTGGCTCGTGGCGCGCGTCCGACGCCGTCTCGAGCTCGGTCGCGCGCTGAGCGGCGTCGTGACCCTGGCAGGCGCTACCGACGAGCAGCGGGCCGCGGTGGCCAGGCTGCTCGGGCGTCGCCCGCGGCTCGGTACCAAGGCCGGTGGTGCCGGCGGTCGCGGTGCCGCTACCGGCGCTGGCGGGCTCAGCGTGCGCCTCGAGGACGTCGACGTCGTGCTCCGGTCGTCCGAGGTCTGGCCGGACGGGCTGGCCGATGCCGTCGTGGCTCTCACCGGTCCGGCCGTCCGGCGCGTCGACGTCCTCGCCGCCGAGCGCCGCGCCTGGGACGCGGCGTGGGCACCGGTCGAGGCGGGGCTCGCCGACCGCGCCGCGCTGCTCGAGTGGTGGCACGGGGAGGTCGAGCGCGGTCTGCCGCGGCGCCTGGCGGTCACGCCCGACGCTGCGGCGGTGCTGGGACGCGACCTGCTGGCCGTGCTCGACCGGCTGCCCGCGCCCGGGACGGCGATCGGCAGCCTCGCCCACGCCGCCACCGGATCGGCCCACGGGCTCGACGCCGGCCCGCTGGCAACTCTGGTGCTGCGCGCCGCGCGCGTCGTCGCCGGCCTGCCGCCCGCCCCCGCGGACCGGCCGCGCACGGCCGCCGGGGACCGCGAGACGTGGGCGGCGGTCGGGGTGGTGCGCGACGAGCTGTCGTCCACGGTGCTGACGCTCGGCCTGCCGGCGGTCTCCGCCGCGGCCGGGGGCGCCGGGAGCCCCACCGGTGCCGCGCTCGCCGCGTGGGCCGGCGCCGGCCAGCCCGTCGTCCTCACCCTGCGTCACCTACGTCTCGACCCGCCGGTGTGGCGTCCCGCGCCTGCGGGCGGCACCGTCTGGGTCTGCGAGAACCCCGTGGTGCTCGCCACGGCGGCTGACGCCTGGGCGGAGCGGGCCGTCGCCGGCGAGAGGTCCGACGGCCCGCCCGCGGTGGTCTGCACCGCCGGCCAGCCGTCCGCCGCCGCCGTCGCGGTGCTGCGGGGGCTCGCGGGAGCCGGCTGGACGCTGCGCCACCACGGCGACCTCGACCCGGACGGCGTCCGCATCACCAACCGTCTCGTCACCGACCTGTGCGCCGAGCCGTGGCGGATGGGGACCGCCGACTACGAGGCAGCGGTCGCCGCGGGTTTCGGCCGCGCGAGCACGCGTGGCCCGGTCGCCGCCGTGTGGGACGAGCACCTCGCCCCGGCGATGGCGCGGGCCGGCCAGGTCGTCGAGGAGGAGGCTGTGCTCGACCTTCTCGTCGCCGACGTCGTGGGTTGACGCTCGCCGGGTCGTCCAGCTGCTCCTGCGCCGACCGGGGACGCTGCCTCGCGCAGCGTCGTCGCCGGCGCACGGTGCGCCATCGCCGGTGCACGTCAGGGGCTCGTGCTCCCTCCGCGCTCTCCACCTCCCTGCCGAGCGGGGACCTCGCTCGCGCGACACGCCGTGGACAGGCGCACCTGCTCCCCGCTCGGCCGGGCGGCGGCGCACCTGCTCCCCGCTCGGCCGGGCGGCGGCGCACCTGCTCCCCGCTCGACGGCCGGGTGGCGCGGGCGATCCACAGGCGCTGCGCCGGGATCGCCCCTCGTCCACAGGTCACGCGGGGGGAGCCACCCGCCGCGCCTGGGCTCGAGGATCCTGCTCCGATGACCAAGCGTCGTCGCACCAGAAGGCCGCCCCCGCCTCACCCGCCGTCCGGCTCGAGCCCTGGCGTGGTCGTCCCGCCGACGTTATCCCCGGCTGCTCACCCGCCGGTGAGGCCGTCCACCGGCTCTGGGCGTGAGAGCACCATCGACGGGTTGTCCGCGAACACCAGGGTGGGCCTGGTCACCACCGGCCGCCTCGACGACCACCTGGGGGCGCTGACCGCGGCGATCGCCCAGCGGCAGCGGCACCGGGTGCGCGCGGCGTCGAACCAGGCGGCCGCCCTGCTCGATGTCGGCGACCGCGTGAGGATGAGCTCGAGCATCCGTCCGCTGTACCTGCGCGGTGCGACGGGGACGATCGTGGGCTGGTCCGGGCAGAGTGCCGTCGTCCGCCTGGACGTCCCGACCCGCGGCGCGGTCGCCGGCGAGGTGCGGTGCCCGCCGCTCGGGCTGTCGGTGATCCCCGGGTGAGAGGAGCAGAGGGCCCCCGTGCCTGCAGCGCCGTAGCCTCGGGTGATGATCCCCGACGCGTTGCGCCGCCTCGACGAGGCCGCGGCGGACGGCCGCCTCGAGGTGATCTGCCGGCGCCTCGACGTGGGCCTGATGACGGTGTTCGGCTCTGCAGTCCGTGACCCTGAGACGGCACGCGATGTGGACGTGGCCGCCCTCTTCGGCGAGCGATCACCGATGGCGCCGCTGCACCTCGTGAACGCGCTGGTCGACCTGACGGGCACCGATGCCGTTGACCTGCTGGTTCTCAACGACGCCGACCCGGTGGCCCGCTTCAACGCCACGAGCCGCGGGCGGCCGCTCTACCAGGACGCCCCGATGCGCTGGGGCATGACGCAGATGGGCTACGCGACGATGCTCTTCGACACCGAGCACCTCCGGCGCGCTGAGCTGGACCGCATGGCGGGGCGCGCGTCGCGATGATGGTTCCGATGCTCGACCCGCTCAGCACCCAGGCCAAGCTGCGTCGGCTCGCGCAGCTCGGTGAGGACCTCGATGCCGTCGGGGAGGTCGACGAGGAGCGGTTGCTGCGCGAGCGCCTGACGCTCCACGCCCTCGAGCGGATCATCACCCAAGTCGTGGAGACGGCCTCTTCCATTGCCTCGCACGTCGTCGCCTCGCAGAGCGACGTGACGCCGACGACGTACCGGGCGTCGTTCACCGAGCTCGCTCGACTCGACGTCATCGACGGCAGCCTGGCGACGACGCTGGGTGAGGCGGCCGGCATGCGGAACCTCCTGGTCCACAACTACGCGATTATCGACCTCGGCATCATCGCCTCGGCTGTCGCGCCTCTGCGGGCGGCGACGAGCGACTTCGTCGCCCAGGCCGGGGCGTGGTTGGCCGATCAGCCGTGACGAGGCGCTACGACGCGGGTCAGCCGCCTGCTCGGCGCACCACCGCGGTGCGGGCGGGACCGACCTCGTCGCGTAGATGCGGGGACCCCCCGAGGTCCAGATCGACCGCCGCCGGCCCGGGAGCCTCATGTCGGTGGTCGCGCTCGGACGGTAGGGGTGGCTAGCGCCACGGGTGTGCCGGTCGCACCCGTGTTCTTCACCATGGCCGACGTCGAGCTCGTCGACCTGGACGTCGCTCCGCGTCTGGCCAGCTGGATGGCTTCGGACCATCCGGACCAGATGCACCTGGAGGAGTTCCTGGCTCACGCGGTGGGCGTCCTGGCCCCCCGCCTGTCGGGCCTGCCTGATCCTGTGGCTCTGCGCCTGGACGTCGCACTTCCCGTGGGTGCGCAGCTGCTGGAGCACCACGACCTCGACAACTACGGTTTTCCCCTGGCCATGCGGATCAGTCGCGCCACGGGACGGACGCTGGCCAGCGTGCGGGTGACGAAGAGCTACGGAGAGACCTCGCGGGTGGGCGTCGGGCCAGCCATCCCGGCCGCAGGGCCGTCAATCGTCGGCTCGTGGACGCAGGTCCGCACCAGCGCGTCGGCGTCGACGACGGCGTACAAGCAGCAGATCCACGACCAGCTGGCCGGCACCCCGACGTTGACCGAAGGCCCGGTGGCGGTCGAGCTGAGCTTTACCGTCGGCACGCGCCGGAGCTGGCCCAACGTCTGGAAGCCCACGATCGACGCTCTCGGGCCCCTGCTGGGCATGACCAGCCCCGAGCGGTCCTGGCACCCTCGGGACGGACGAATCATCGATCTGCACCTGCACCACCACGTCGATGACTCCTTCGGCCACGACGTGGCCATCACCGTCTCTGCCGCTCACGCCGGATGACGTCCCTTCCCGGGCAGCTGCGGAGGGTGTGCGTGGCTGCCGACACGGCGTCGAGGAGTCGGGCACCCTGTCCAGCACGTCCACAAGGCCGGATGCTGACGTCCGTCGGGACCGCCGACCGGCCATGGCTCCGCGCGAGAGCGCCGGACGTGCCGTCCGGCTCAGCACCGGCCGTGCGCGATGACCGAGAGACCCTCCCGCTCGCGCCAGGTGGTCAGGTGTTGTTCATGGTCTTCAGCGGCGATCCTCAGCGGGCCGTCGCCGAGGAACAGGCGCCGCGGAGGATGATCGGCTTAGACCGGCCTCAGGATGGCCTGGCGAGTGGTCGCGGGATCGTCGGGGGAGGCGTTGCGCTCAGCGCGGGCGGCCATGGTGCCTTCGCGGGAGATCTCGGAGGCGGCCAGGCCTCACTCGTGGCCGATGCCCTTCGACGCGCCGGTGACGGACGAGGCCCTCGTCTCAGTCCTGGGGCCGCCCGGGCGCGGTGATCGCGCTAGCCACCAGGGCTGGAGGCGGCAGCGCCCCGGCGGGCGACCTCGGCGCGGGCGGCGGCGACCTCGTCGCGCAGGTGGGCCGCGCCCTCGAAGTCCAGGGCGACGGCGGCCCGCTGCATGTCGGCCACCAGCTCGTCGACGAGCTGGTCGAGCCGGGCGTCGTTGCGATCAGCCAGCTGGATGGGGGAGGTGCGGGTGGTGCCGCGGGTGCCGTCGGGCCGGATGACGTTCATGACGTCGGGCGCATCGCCGATGTGGTGGCGCCGCCCGGTGTCCGCCGAGCGTCGGCGCGTCGAGCGGGTCCGGCTGAGATCGCGGGCGCGCCCCGGCGTCCGCGCCCGTGGCAGATCTGTTCCCGCGGTGTCGTCGCCGTCCATCCCGGCACGGTAGCCGCGGTCTGGCGCGGCGCTCGCCGCGTCAGGGGCGGAACGAGGAGTGAGAGAGCGACCGACGACCGGGTGTTGCTCGCCCACGCTCCGCTCGGCATCCGGCTGGAGGCTGACAGCACGGTGTCGCATCGTGCTGGGGATACTTCCACGGATACCCGAAGTATGCTCACCCAGCATGGCCGTCACCAGCATCAAGCTCGACTCCAGCGTGCGCGACCGGCTCAACGCTGAAGCACGACGAGACGGCGTGCCCGTCGGTGACGTGCTCGTGTCGATGCTGGAGGAACGCGCGCGCGCTCGTCGGATCGCCGAGCTCGGCGCCGCGATCGCCGGTACGCCCGCGCCGCTGCAGGCCAGCCACGCTGCGGAGACCGCCGAGTGGGAGATCACGAACGAGGACGGGCTGTCCGGCGCATGACCGAGCCGCTCCGGCGCGGGAGCGTGGTGTGGGCCTCGCTGGAC
>JARICT010000161.1 GCA_029257185.1 Quadrisphaera sp. | reverse complement strand
CCCTGGGCCAGGAGCAGCGCCGCGTGGGTCGCCGCCACCGACATGAAGCCGTTGCCTCCGGAGCGGCCCACCGCCTCGGTGCGGGCGGCCGTCAGCGGGTCGTCCGGGCGAGGGAAGGGGATCCGGTCGATGACCACGAGCTGGCACGCCGGCCCCGGTGCGTCCACGCCCTGCCACAGCGACAGCGTCCCGAACAGGCAGGTCACCTCGTCGGCGAGGAAGTCGCGCACCAGGGTGGGGGTGGCGTCGTCCCCCTGGCACAGCACCGGGACGCCCAGGCGGGGCCGCAGCGCCTCGGCGGCCACCTCCGCCGCGCGCCGCGAGGAGAACAGCGCCAGGGTCCGGCCCCCCGCGGCGGTGACGAGGGCTTGGAGCTCGTCGAGCAGCGCGGGGTCGCTCCCGCCGCGCCCCGGCGCCGGCAGGTGGCTGGCGACGTAGAGGATGCCCTGGCGCGGGTAGTCGAAGGGGCTCTCCACCTCCAGGACGCGCAGGTCCCCGGCGCCCGCGTCGCGCCCGGGCGAGCCGGCCGAGGCCGCCACGCTCATGCCGACGTTCGCCGCGCTCGCGGCGAACGTGCCGCCCAGGGCGAGGGTGGCGGAGGTCATCACCACGGTGCGGGTGCCGAAGAGCCGCTCCCGCAGCACGTCGGCGACGGACAGCGGCGCCACGTGCAGCGAGCTGGTCGCGGTGCCACCGCGCTCGGAGCGCTCGACCCACGCCACGTCGGCGCCGCGGGTCCGGACCGCCACGAGCCGCTCGGCGACGTCGAACACCTCGGTGAGCCCGGCGCGCGCCACCGACGCGCCGCCGGCGTCGGCGGCCTCGGCACCGCCGGCGGGGCTGCCGCTGCCGCTGCCGCCGCGAGAGGCCGAGGAGCCGCTGCGGGCGCCGCCGTCCGCCAGCGAGGAGATCGCCGAGCGCGCGGCGTCGCGCACCGCCGCCACCGTCGTGCCCAGCACCTCGCCCAACCCTTCGGCCAGGCGCCCGGGCTCGGCGTCGGCGAGCACCGCGACCAGGTCCTCACCGGCCACCTCGAGGTTCTCCGCGGTGCCCCCGTGGCGCCGGGCGCTGGCGGCCGCGGCGGCCACCGCCGAGCCGGTGAGCGTCGCCGCCGCCACCGACGTGACGCGGGCCGCGAGCTCGTGGGCCTCGTCGACGACCACCACGTCGTGCTCGGGCAGGATCGCGCGGCCCTCCACGGCGTCCACGGCGAGCAGCGCGTGGTTGGTGACCACCACGTCCACCTCGCGCGCCCGCGCCCGGCCCTGCTCGACGTGGCAGTCCGCCGCCATCGGGCACCGCGAGGCGCCGAGGCACTCCCGCGCGGTCACCGAGACCTGGCGCCAGGCCCGGTCCGGCACGCCGGGCACCAGGTCGTCCCGGTCGCCGGTCTCGCTGTGCTCGGCCCACTCCCTGGCCCGGCGCACCTGGCGGCCCAGCGACGAGGACCGGTCGTCGGGCCCGCCGCCGGCGACCTCGAAGAGCACGTCGGCGTCGGCCGGCTCGCCCATGCCGCCGGCGAGCTTGTTGACGCACACGTACTGCGAGCGCCCCTTGACCACCGCTGACGTCACCTCCCGTCCCAGCAGCGGGGCGAGGGCCGCGGAGAGCCGGGGCAGGTCGTGCTCGACGATCTGGCGCTGCAGCGCGAGCGTGGCGGTCGAGACGACCGCGGGGGTGGCGGTGGCGACCGCGTGGGCGGCCAGCGGCACCAGGTAGGCGAGCGACTTCCCGGTGCCGGTGCCGGCCTGGACCATGAGGTGCTCGCCGCTCGCGGCGGCGCGCGCCACCGCGGCGGCCATGTCCTGCTGACCGGCCCTCTCGCTGCCGCCGAGCGCGCCCACCGCTGCGCGCAGGAGCTCGGGGAGGTCCGCTCGCGGCGTCGAGGGCTGCGAGGACGGCACCGGTGCAGGCTAGGCGCCGCTCCCGACAGCGCGCTCGCCGCGCCCGCCCGCCCCGCTCAAGCCCCTCGCCAGGGCCGCCGCGATCCCGGACACCACGGCGGGCGTGAGGCGTCCCCGTGCCAGGCCCAGCTCAACGACGTCCTCGAAGACGCGTGACGACGCGGCGCTCGCGCGCAGCGCGGCGAGCAGCAGGGCGTCGCGCCCCACGAGCTCCGCCGCGAGGCGGGTGTGCAGCAGGTGGACGGACAGGTGGGAGCGCACGGCGCGCCGGTAGAGCGTCGCGGCTCCGCTGCCGTCGCCGTCGCCGGCCGTGGCCCGCGCGGCGGCGCGCCCGGCGAGGGAGCCGGACAGCACGGCGTAGTAGATGCCCTCACCGGTGATCGGGTTGATGAGCGAGGCGGCGTCACCGACGAGGAGCACGCGCCCCACGGCCAGGGTCCGCGGAGCCCCGGTGCTGAGCGGCAGCAGGTGGCCGGCGACGTCGGTGGCGTGGTCGCCGGCTCCGGGCAGCAGCCGCGCGAGCCCCTCCCGCAGGGTCCGGCGCGAGGGGCGCGGCTCGGGAGCGTTTCGGGGCAGGAGGCGGCCGTAGCCCACGTTCGCGACGCCGCGCCCGGTGTCGAAGCTCCACGCGTACGCGGGGCGCGGCCCGTCGGGGTCGAAGGCGATCACCTGCGAACCTTCCTGGCCGGCGCCCACGGGGGCGTACCCGCGCAGCGCCAGCGCGGTGGTCCCCGGTCGCTGCGCGGACACCGCGGGGGCGAGCCCCGCCCTGGTCCGCGAACCGGCGCCGTCGGCGCCGACGGCCACCCGGGCGCTGACCGCCCGGCCGTCGGTGGTGAGGACGTGCACCGCGCCGCCGTGCTCGCGCACCGAGCGCACCCGGGCCCGCGCCAGGACGGCGCCGTGGTCCTGGGCGGCCTCGACGATGCGGGCGTCGAGCACCGAGCGCGGCACGACGTAGCCCGGGCGCTCCAGCGACCGGTCCGCGACCACCGGGGCCACCCCGGGGCGCTCCAGCGACAGGCGCAGCGCCGGGGTCGGGGCCCAGTCGTCGAGGATCCCCCCGGCGCCGAGGTCGCCGAGCACGTCGAGGACGTGCGGTGCCACGCCGTCACCGCACACCTTGTCGCGGGGGAAGTCGTCGCGGTCGACGACCAGCACCGAGGCGCCGGGCCGCTCGGCGAGCACACCCAGCGCCGCGCTGGCGCCGGCCGGACCGCCGCCCACCACGACCACGTCCCACGAGCGCTGCCCGCGCGGCGGTACCAGAGGGTCGCCGGCGCGGGAGCGGTGGCCGCGCGCGGCGTCCACCGCGCTCAGGCGAGGGTGACGGACAGGCCCGCGGGGGTCAGCGCCTTGGTGAAGGGGCAGATCGCCTTGGCCTGCTCGACGACGCGCTCGGCGGAGTCCGCGTCGAGGCCGCTGACGGTCAGGGTGAAGGAGGACGTGTACCCGGCTTCCTCCTCGGTCTTGAGCTGCACGGTGCCCTCCACGGAGACCCCGGACGCGTCGGCGTCCTGGCTCGAGGCGGCGATGCCGATCGACTGCTGCAGGCACGCGGCGATCGCCGCCGCCATGAGGTGCTCCGGGGTGGTGACGCCGTCCTTGTCCTCACCGGCGAGCTGCGTGGTGGCGGACACGACGCCGTCGGAGGTCTTCACCGACCCGGGCGTGGCGGTGGCGACGGCTTCGAGGACGGTCTGCGGAGAGGTCATGCGTCAGACGCTACCGAGGGGCGCCGGTCTCGGCGACCGCTGAGGCGGCCTCGAGCTCGGCCGCCAGGTCCGGCCCCACCCGTGCGTGCAGGCGGGTGCCCTCCGCGGTGTGCTCCACCGCGTCCACCTCTCCGGCGGTGTGCGCACGGGAGAGCAGGTCGCCGCGCTCGTAGGGCACGAGCACGTCCACGCGGACGTCGGGGCGGGGCAGCAGCTCGCCCACGCGCTCCCGGAGCTCCTCGATGCCGGCGCCGGTGCGCGCGGAGACGACCACGGAGCCCGGCTCTCGCCGCTGCAGGCGCGTGAGCACCTCCGGATCGGCGGCGTCGGCCTTGTTGAGCACCACCAGCTCGACGAGGTCGTGGCCCAGCGCGGCGGTGACCTCCGCGGTGCGGCCGGACCCCCACAGGCCCAGCTCCCCGAGCACGGTGCGCACCGCGGCGATCTGGCCCTCCGGGTCCGGGTCGGAGGCGTCGACGACGTGCACCAGCACGTCGGCGTCACCGACCTCCTCGAGGGTGGAGCGGAAGGCCTCCACCAGCTGCGTCGGCAGCCGGCGGACGAACCCGACCGTGTCGGCCAGCGTCATGTCGCGCCCGTCGGGCGTCTGGGCGCGCCGGATCGTGGGGTCGAGGGTGGCGAACAGGGCGTCCTCGACGAGCACCCCGGCGCCGGTGAGCCGGTTGAGCAGCGAGGACTTGCCGGCGTTGGTGTACCCGGCGATCGCCACGCTCGGCACCCGGCCGCGCCGGCGCGAGGCGCGGCGCGTCTCGCGGGCGGGCTTCATGGCCTTGATCTCGCGGCGGAGCTTGGCCATGCGCGTGCGGATGCGGCGCCGGTCCAGCTCGATCTTCGTCTCGCCGGGCCCGCGCGAGCCGATGCCCTCACCGCCGGCGACCCGGCCGCCCGCCTGGCGGGACATCGACTCGCCCCAGCCGCGCAGGCGCGGCAGGAGGTACTCGAGCTGGGCGAGCTCGACCTGGGCCTTGCCCTCCTTGGACTTCGCGTGCTGGGCGAAGATGTCGAGGATCAGGGCGGTGCGGTCGATGACCTTGACCTTGACCACGTCCTCCAGGCCGCGCCGCTGGCTGGGGCTGAGCTCGCCGTCGGCGATGACGGTGTCCGCGCCCACCTCCGCGACGATCCCCCGGAGCTCGGCGGCCTTGCCCTGGCCGAGCCACGTGCTGGGATCTGGGTTGAGGCGGCGCTGGAGGACCCCGTCGAGCACGGACGACCCGGCGGTGGCCGCCAGCGCGCCCAGCTCGCGCAGGGAGTTCTCGGCGTCGGCCACCGTGCCGTCGGCCCCGGACCACACCCCCGCGAGCACCACGCGCTCCAGGCGCAGCCGCCGGTACTCGACCTCGCTGACGTCCTCCAGCTCGCTGCTCAGGCCCTGGCCGAGGTCCCCGACGCGTCGCAGCGCCGAGCGCTCCTCGCGCTCCATCTGGTCGCCGTCGACGTCGTGACGCCCGAAGAGCTCGGACGTGGCCTCGGGGTGCTGCGCTGCCTGGGTCATGAGCCTCCTGATCTCCACGGCGCCGCCGTGGCGCCGGGGCCTCGCTCGTCGCGAGGTCTCACTGTCCCAGTCAACACCGCGCGGCGCCACGGTGTTTCCGCCGCCGCGGCGGTGCTCGCGGCCCGCGACTAGCGTCGCGCCGGTGAGCACCGCCGGCGACCACTACTTCACGTCCTCCCCCGCTGCCCCCGCGCAGCACAGACCCCTGGCGGTCTCCCTGGCCGGCAGGCAGCGCTCGCTCCAGAGCGCCTCGGGGGTGTTCAGCGCCGACCGGCTGGACGCCGGTACGGCCGTGCTCCTCGACACGGTGCCACCGCCCCCGCAGCGGGGGAACCTCGTCGACCTCGGGTGCGGGTGGGGCCCCATCGCCCTCGAGATGGCGCTCGCCAGCCCCGAGGCGGACGTCTGGGCGGTCGACGTCAACACCCGGGCGCTGGAGCTGACCGCTGCGAACGCGGGTGCGCTGGGGCTGAGCCGGGTGCGCGCCGTGACGCCCGACGCGGTGCCCGCCGGCCTCGTCGTCGACGCCCTGTGGTCCAACCCGCCGGTGCGCGTGGGCAAGGCGGTGCTGCACGAGATGCTGGCGACCTGGTTGCCGCGGCTGCGGCGCCCGACGAGGGACGGCGAGGCCGGCGACCCCGGCGTCGGGGCTCGACCGGGAGCGGTGGCGCACCTGGTGGTGCACCGCCACCTGGGGTCGGACTCGCTCGCGCGCTGGATCGCGCAGGAGCGCTTCACCGACGACGGCCGTGCGGTGCGCGCCGACGTCGTGCGGACCACCAGCGTCGACGGGTACCGGGTGCTGCGGGTGACCTGCCACGATGAGTGAGCACCGCACGGAACGGGCACCCCGCGCCGCCCGCGAGGTCAGGCGATGCGTCGGCGCCGGCGCTGGCGGTCGACGGCGAGGCGGTGCAGCAGCGCCTCGCGGCGCGCGAGACGGACGAGGTGGTCCTCGACCGGGCTCTCCCCCGTCTCGGCGAGGGTCCCCGCGATGAGCTCCTCACCGCTGGGCACCCCGGCAGGCGCCCCGAGCCTGCGGCTCGACGTGGGAGGATCGGCGCGGCGCTCACCGCTGCCGGTCACCAGGGCCAGGACGGCCTCGTGGGTGGTCATGGCGTCCTCCTGTCCCTGCGACCGGTGCGTCCGGTGCGTGGCCTTCATCCTCTCGTGAAGACCGCTCGCGCGGGAGGGCCTCTGACCCGCTCGCGGTCACGATGTGGTCACGACACGCCGTCTCACGCCCCGTGCGTCAGCGCCCGTGCCTGCTTGCTGACGATTCGTCCACCGGGAGCGGTCTGCGGCGGGGTCAGGCGAGCGCCGCGAGGTCGACGACGCCCTCGGCGACCATGACGGCGGGCCCTGCCAGCTCGATCGAGGAGCCTTCCGTGATCGTCACCGAGAGCAGGCCCCCGGGGACCTCGACGTACCACGACGAGGGGGCGGTCGCGTCGAGCGCTCCGGCGCCGAGACCCGAGGCCCAGGCGCGGGAGGCCAGGGCGGCGGCGCACGCGCCGGTGCCGCACGACCGGGTCTCACCGACCCCGCGCTCGTGCACGCGCATCCGGAGGCGGCCCATGCTCGCCTCGCCGTCGCCGTCACCCCCGCCCGAGGGGGCGCCGTCGTCCGGCGCCGCCTCGCGGTCCAGGGGGACGACGAGCTCGACGTTGCTCCCGCCGGCGGGCTCCGGGTCGACCGCCGGCGGCGACGTGAGGTCTGCGGCCTCCAGCTCGGCCTCGTCGGCGAGCACCACCACGGTGTGGGGGTTGCCCAGGTCGACGGACAGGGCCGGGCGCTCAACGCTCAGACCGGTCACGGTGACGGTCGAGTCGGACCCGGTGGAGGCGGCGGAGTCCGGGTGCAGCAGCGAGCCCGTGCCCATGCCGACCGCCCACCACGCCTCGCCGCCGGGGCCGGTGGTCGCCCGGACCCGCCGCACCCCGGCGCGCGTGCCGATGCTGACGCCGTCGGCGACCTCCTGAGCGGAGAGCTCGCCGATGGCCGCGAGGTGGGCCACGAGCACCCGGATGCCGTTGCCGCACATCTCCGCGGTGGTCCCGTCCGCGTTGCGGTGGTCCATGAACCAGGTGGCGCGCGGGTCCTCCTCCAGCGCGGCGGCGCCGTCGGCCAGGGCCTCGCTACGCACCACGCGGATGACCCCGTCGGCCCCCACGCCGGTACGGCGCGAGGACAGCGCGGCGGCGGTCTCCGACCCCCACAGCGGCAGCTGCCCGTCACCGGCGCGCTCGAGCGCCCCGCGGTGGTCAGGCAGCAGGACGAAGTCGTTGCCGGTCCCGTGCGCCTTGACGAAGGCGACGACGGAGGGCTGCGGGGTGGAGGTGCTCACCCCGCGCAGCCTAGGTCGCCCGCCCCAGGGCGGACAGCGCCTCGTCCAGGTGCCGGCTCGGGTCCGCTGCGGCGGCGTCGACCCAGGTGATGCGGTGGTCGGGCCGGAACCACTGCACCTGCCGCTTGGCGTAGCGCCGCGTGGCGACGACCGTGGCGGCGTAGGCCTCGTCCTCGGTGGACGACCCGTCGAGGTGGTCGAGCACCTGGGCGTAGCCCAGCGCCCGGCGCGCGGTCGTGCCCTCGCGCAGACCGGTCTCGGCGAGCGCGGTGACCTCAGCCGTGAGCCCCCGCTCCCGCATGGCGCCGACCCTGGCCTCGATGCGGGCGACGAGCCGCCCCCGGTCGAGCCGGAGCCCCACCTGGACCGCGTCGACGGCGTAGCGACCGCGCTCCGGCATCGACGCCGAGAAGGGGCGCCCCGTGAGGGTGATGACCTCCAGCGCGCGCACCACCCGCCGGGTGTTGCTGGCGGCGATGGAGCGCGCCGCCTCCGGGTCACCAGCCGCCAGGCGGGCGTGCAGGGCGCTGGCGCCGCCGTCCTCGAGCTCGGTCTCGAGCGCGGCGCGCACGCCGGCGTCCGTCGGGGGGAAGTCGAGCCGGTCGAGAGCGGCGCGCACGTACAGCCCCGAGCCCCCGACGAGGACGGGCACCGCGCCGCGGCCGGCGATCTCACCGAAGGCGGCCCTGGCGTCGCGCTGGTAGGCCGCCACCGAGGCCGGCTCCCTCACGTGGAGGACGTCGAGGAGGTGGTGGGGCACCCCCCGCCGCTCGTCCTCGGTGAGCTTGGCGGTCCCCACGTCCATGCCGGCGTAGAGCTGCGAGGCGTCGGCGTTGACCACCTCACCCCCGAGGGCGAGAGCGAGGTCGATCGCCAGCGCGGACTTCCCCGTCGCGGTCGCCCCGACCACGGCCACGACGCGGCCGGCAGCCAGGGGGTTCACGGGCGCAGCGTTCCCAGGCCGGACCAGACCGCCGCGTCGTCGCCGTCCGGGTCGTCGACCACCGTGTCGCGCCGGTCGACGATCAGCGTGGGGCGCCGGCCAGCGGTGTGGCGCGGCCACCCCGCGTCCGTCCTGCCGTCGGCGGGCGCGGCCGGGGCTGGCGACCCGTCGCCGGGGCGGCCCTCGCGGACGAACGTCAGCCACCGCGCCCGCAACCGGGCGGCCATCGCCGCGACCTCGGGGTCGGGGCGACCCAGCACGAGGCGCGCGAGCGCCGGGCGCGGAGGGAAGATCAGCGCGAGGTCGAGGGCGTGGAAGGCACCCATCCGCAGAAGGGGTGAGCGCCAGTCCAGGCGGTACCCCCAGGCGTCGCCGCCGGCTTCCGCACAGGCGTCCAGGAGCGTGAGGGTGGGCACCGTGAACAGCGTGTGGGTGCCCAGCCGCACCAGGCCCTCGCGGGTGTCGGGGTAGCGCGCCAGGACGCGCGCGGCGCCCGCGTTGCCGTGCTGGGCCGCGATCATCACGGCGAGGCGTGAGCGGGTGAGCGGCAGGACCGGGAAGCGCAGGGTGGTGAAGAACGCATGCTCGTCGCGGTTGGTGCCGGCGAGCAGCGCCACGCCGGAGGCGCAGCGGGATGCGGCAGCCTCGAGCCCCGCCGCCTCGGTGGAGGGCAGCAGGTCGCCGTCCCAGACGGGCCGGGTGCTCAGCCGCTGCGGGCGGGTGCTCACCGCGCCGCGCACGGCGGTGAGGAGCGCTGTGGTGCTCGCGTCCCACAGCCGCTCGGGGCGGTCGGGGAAGGACCCGAGGCGTGCGACCACCTCGCGGGCCACGCCGGCGGCGTCATCGCCGTCGGTGAGCTGGGAGAGCGCCCCCGACGCGGCGATCACGCCGCGGAAGAGCCCGCGGGTGGACGGCGCCGCCATCAGCGCGGTCGCCGACCCGGCGCCGGCGGACTCCCCCGCCAGCGTCACCCGCGTCGGATCACCGCCGAAGGCCGCGATGTTCTCGCGGACCCACTCCAGCGCGGCCACCTGGTCGCGCAGCCCGGCGTTGGCGACCGCCCGGTCCGCCGCCGATGTGCCCTCGAGGACGGCGCGCAGGTCCAGGAAGCCGAACGCCCCGAGGCGGTAGTTGACGGTGACGACCACGACGTCGCCCTCGCGGGCCAGCGGTGAGCCGTCGTAGTCGTCGCCGCGGCCCACCGCGTAGGCGCCGCCGTGGAGCCACACGAGGACCGCGCGACCGACCGGGCTGCTGGAGGGCCCCGACGGGGCGTGGACGGTGAGGGCGAGGCAGTCCTCGCTGCGCGACCCGGCGGTGCCCAGGAGAGCGCCGAAGCGCCGCGGCAGCGGGGTCGACAGCATCTGGGGGCTGGCGTCCCCGGGCGACGTGGCGTCGCGGACCCCGGCCCACCGCGCCGGCGGCCGCGGGGCCGCGAAGCGCAGCGGCCCGACCGGGGGCGCGGCGTAGGGGACGCCGCGGAACGCGACCACACCGTTCGCCGCGGCTCCTCGCAGGCGCCCGTCCGCCGTCTCGACGACGGGGCCCGACCACGATCCAGACATGGACCCGGACCTGGACCCGGAGGAGGACGGAGCACGGCGCGGCACGCTCCCATCCTCCCCGGCGACCCGAGACCGGTCCCGTCGGGCTACTCGACGAAGCCCTCGGACCTCATCCAGTCGTACGCGACGTCTGCCGGGTCCTCGCCGTCCACGTCCACCCGGGCGTTGAGCTCGAGCATGATGTCGCTCGTGATCTTCGGGGTGATCTGCTCCATGACCCCGGCCATCTCGGGGTTCTCCTCGAGCGCTGGGGTGTCGAAGACCGGCGCCACGTTGTAGCTGGGGAAGAACTTCTCCGAGTCGGTGAGCACCGCCAGGTCGAGCGCGAGGATCCGTCCGTCGGTGGTGAACACCTCGCCGAAGTTGCACAGCTCGCCCGCGTCGGCCGCGGTGTAGACGGCCCCGGTGTCGAGCACCCGCACGTTGTCGCGCGGGACGCCGTCCGGGTCGCCGAGCGTCAGGCCGTAGGCCTCGAGCATGCCGGGCAGACCGTCGGTGCGAGAGGCGAACTCGCTCTCGACGCACAGGGTGCGCTCCTCCACGGGGAGGTCCTTCAGCTGGGAGAGGTCGGTGATCCCACCGAGCTCGGGGACCGCCTCCTCGCGTACCGCGAAGGCGTAGGTGTTGTTCATCGGCGCCGGCGGCAGCCAGGTGAGCTCGTTGGCGACGTCGGCCTCCCTCACCGCGTCGTACTGCGCCTCGTCACCGGCGATGGGGGTCTCGTTTCCCAGGTAGGTGATCCATGCGGTCCCGGTGTACTCCCACTGGAAGTCCGTCTCGCCCTTGACGAGGGCCTGGCGCGCCGGCACGGACCCGGGGATGTTCGTGCGGTCGAGGACCGTGTAGCCGGCCGTCTGGAGCGCGATGACGGCGATCTTCCCGAGGATGAGCTGCTCGGTGAAGTTCTTGCTCCCCACCGCCACCTTCGCGCCCTCCGCCTCGGGGATCACCATGATGGAGCCGGGCTCGGCGACGGGGGTGAAGCTGCTGGCGCCGCCGAGCCCGCAGCCGGTGAGCGCCAACGAGGCGGCGGCCAGGGCGCCGACGACGGCCGCGCGACGGCGGCGAGGGGCGGGGATGACGGTCATCGGAGTCCCTTCGGGGAGGCGAAGTGCTCCACGACGCGCCCCAGCCAGTCGATCAGGAGGGCGAGCAGGGCCACGAGGATGGCGCCGGAGAACAGGTCGGCGTTGAGGTTGAGGTTCACGCCGGTGGTGATGAGGATGCCGAGCCCGCCGCCGGAGATGAACGTCGCGAGCGTCGCGGTGCCCACGAGGAGCACCAGCGCGGTCCGCACGCCGGCGAGGAGGATCGGGACGGCCAGCGGCAGCTCGACCTTGAAGAGCACCGCGGCGGCCGACATGCCCATGCCGCGCCCGGCCTCGATGAGGCGTGCGTCGACGGACTGGATGCCGACCATGGTGTTGCGCAGCACCGGCAGCGCCGCGTAGAGGACGAGGGTGATCACCGCGGTGCGGAAGCTGAACCCGAGCAAGGAGACGGAGGCCAGCAGGACGAACAGACCGATGGCCGGGGCCGCCTGCCCGATCCCCGCGATGGTCACCACGACCGGCGCCACCACGCGGCGCAGCGGGCCCCGCGTGAGGATCACCCCGAGGGGGATCGCGATGATCAGCACGATGGCGGCGGCGACGAACGTCAGCTGCACGTGCTGCCACGCGCTGCGCCCCAGGGGCGTCCATCCCAGCTGCTCCAGCTCGGTGGCCGACAGCGGGTAGGTGACCCGCCAGACCAGCCAGGCGCCGAGCGCGACGGCGATGAGCACGGGCTGGACGACCAGGCCCTTCAGCCCGCGGCTCTTCTCGGTCGAGGACTGCGAGGTCTCGTCCTGGAGGTTCGCCGGCTCCGGCTCGCCGCCGCGCCGCTCGTCGGCGGCGGTGGCTGTCGCGCTCATCCGATCTCCTCGGTCCGCACGCCCTGGATCTCCGCCATGACGGTCTCCACGAGCAGCGTGCCGATGACGGCTCCCTGGCGGCCGGTGACGATGACGCCGCCCTGCGAGGCGACGAGCATCGTGTCGAGGGCGTCGTTGAGCGTGGCGCTCCGGCCCACGACGGGCAGGTCCTCGTCGATGGTCGGCGGTACC
>JARICT010000138.1 GCA_029257185.1 Quadrisphaera sp. | reverse complement strand
CGCCGTTGGCCTCGTTGTGCTTCTCGTTGTAGGAGACCAGGTCCCTCATGGTGAAGCCGTCGTGGGCGGTGACGAAGTTGATGGAGGCGATCGGCTTGCGCCCGGAGTGCTCGTAGAGGTCCGAGCTCCCGGAGAGCCGGGAGGCGAACTCCGCCAGCGTCGAGGCCTCGCCGCGCCAGAAGTCACGGACGGTGTCGCGGTACTTCCCGTTCCACTCCGTCCACAGCGGCGGGAAGTTCCCCACCTGGTAGCCACCGTCGCCGATGTCCCACGGCTCCGCGATGAGCTTGACCTGCGAGATCACCGGGTCCTGCTGGATGATGTCGAAGAACGCGGACAGCCGGTCCACCTCGTGGAACTGGCGGGCCAGCGTCGAGGCGAGGTCGAAGCGGAACCCGTCGACGTGCATCTCGGTGACCCAGTAGCGCAGCGAGTCCATGATCAGCTGCAGCACGTGCGGCGAGCGCATGAGCAGCGAGTTGCCGGTGCCGGTGGTGTCGAAGTAGTGCGCCTTGTCCTCGTCGACCAGGCGGTAGTAGTTCGCGTTGTCGATCCCGCGGAAGCACAGGGTGGGGCCCATGTGGTTGCCCTCGGCGGTGTGGTTGTAGACCACGTCGAGGATCACCTCGATGCCGGCCTCGTGGAGGGAGCGCACCATCGACTTGAACTCCATGACCTGCTGGCCCTGGGTGCCGGTGGAGGCGTACTCGTTGTGGGGGGCGAAGAAGCCGATCGTGTTGTAGCCCCAGTAGTTGCGCAGGCCCTTCTCCACCAGGTGGGTGTCCTGGACGAACTGGTGGACCGGCATGAGCTCGATGGCCGTGATCCCGAGAGAGACCAGGTACTCGATCATCACCGGGTGGCCGATGCCGGCGTAGGTCCCGCGCAGGTCCTCCGGGAGGTCGGGGTGGGTCTTCGTCAAGCCCTTGACGTGCGCCTCGTAGATCACCGACTCGTGGTAGTCCCGGCGCGGGGGCCGGTCGTTGCCCCAGTCGAAGTAGGGGTTGATGACCACCGAGTACATGGTGTGCTGCGCGCTGTCGGCGTCGTTCCGCCTCGTGGGAGCGCCGAACTTGTACGAGAACAGCGACTCGTCCCCGTCGATCATGCCGTCGATGGCCTTGGCGTACGGGTCGAGGAGGAGCTTCGTGGGGTTGAAGCGCTGCCCGGTCGACGGGTCGTGCGGCCCGTGGACGCGATAGCCGTAACGCTGCCCCGGCTGCAGGTTGGGCACGTAGGCGTGGTGGACGAACCCGTCGACCTCGGTCATCTCGACGCGGGTCTCGGTGACGACCTTCTTGCTCCGAGAGCTGGCCTCCTCGAGCAGGCAGAGCTCGACCTTGTCGGCGCCCTCGGAGAAGATCGCGAAGTTGGTGCCGGAGCCGTCGTACGTGGCTCCGAGCGGGTAGGGGCGTCCTGGCCAGGTCTGCATGGTCCTCAATCGTCGAGCGGGCGGCGGCCCCGGCCGGGTGACGTCGCGATCGCGCGACTCACGGCGGCCGGCGGCGTCGCGGTGGCGGGTGGTTCGGGTCCTGCGGGGAGATCGCTGCTGCGGGACAACCGGCACAGTGTGCCTGCTCACCCGAAGGTCCGCTGCGTCCACCCGCCGACCCGACGGCGCGACGGGGTGGCGACGGGGTGGCGGCGGGGTGGCGGCGGGGTGGGTGGACGCAGCCGGGGACGGGACAGTAGAGTCATCGTCCGTCAGCCCGAGCAGGGCTGCGCGGACGTGGCTCAGTGGTAGAGCATCACCTTGCCAAGGTGAGGGTCGCGGGTTCGAATCCCGTCGTCCGCTCGAACGAGGGAGTCCTGAGGGGCTCGAGCACGGTGGAGTGGCCGAGTGGCTAGGCAACGGCCTGCAAAGCCGTGTACACGGGTTCGAATCCCGTCTCCACCTCGGTCCGCACCGCGGACGACGGGCGATTGGCGCAGCGGTAGCGCGCTTCCCTGACACGGAAGAGGTCACTGGTTCGATCCCAGTATCGCCCACCACCACCACCGCCCCGGTGGGTGCAGGTTCCCGGGGATCCTCCCCCACCGCGCCACCTACCCTGGTGCGGTGACACCTCCGGCCTCGGCGGCCAGACGCGAGCGCTGGGCCTGGCGTGCACGGCTGAGGCGCAAGCCCGGCCGCTACCGGATCTACCGCGGGGTGGTCGGGCTCGTGGGCGTCCTGCTGGTCCTGGTGGGCCTGGCTCTCGGCCCGTTCCCCGGCCCCGGCGGCATCCCGCTCATCCTGGCCGGCCTCGCCGTCCTCGCCAGCGAGTTCATCTGGGCCCGGCGCCTGCTGCACCGCGCCCGCCGCCACGCCATGGACTTCGCCCGCTGGGCCGGGCGTCAGCCGCTGTGGATGCGACTGGCGGGCTCCGCGTCCCTCCTGCTGCTCGTCGCGGGGGCGGTCTGGGTCTTCCTCGCCGTGCTCGGCGTCCCCGGGCTGGTGCCGGACCCGGTGGAGAGGCTGCTGCTGCGCGTCCCCGGCGTCGAGCGCTGAGCCGCTCGGCTACAGTGCTCTCACTCGCGACCTGCGGCGCACGACCGCTGACGGTCCCGGGGCGATTGGCTCAGCGGTAGAGCGCCTCGTTCACACCGAGGAGGTCACTGGTTCGATCCCAGTATCGCCCACCATGCCTGTCTCGTCGCGCGCCGAACCTGACGGTGACGTGGTCGCCATCGTGGTCGCTCTCCTCCGTTACCCCTTGAAGAGCGCCGCCGGCGAACGGCTCGAACGGGCAGACCTGGAGGCCGGGGGCCTCGCCGGTGACCGTGCCTGGCTGGTCGAGGGCCCCGATGGTCGCCCGCTCCGCGCCAGGGACGTCGCCGCCCTCGCCTTGCTCACCCCTGACGACGTCCACCTGCGCGCCGACGCGCTCGAGGACCGCCTCGGCGTGACGGGCGCCCACGTCGTGGCGGCCGACACCCGGCAGGCCCCCCGCGCGGCCGTCCACGTCGTCGGCCGCGGCGCCGAGGCCGATCCGCAGGCTCCTCCCGGCGCGGACCCGGGCCGCCGGGCGAACCTCGTCCTGGCCTCCACCGACGACGTCGAGCTGGCGCCCGGCGCCGAGCGCGGCTGGGTGGGCGCCGTGCTCGCGATCGGCACCGCGGAGCTGCGCGTCTCGCGTCTGCCCGGTCGCTGCCTCGGCGTCTACGCCGACGTCAGCGTCCCCGGGACGATCGCCGTGGGCGACCTGGTGCGCCGCCGACGCTGACGCCCGGGCCGCGCCGACGATGCCGACCGGCGCCGGCGCCCGGCCAGTAACCTCGGCACGTCGACCGGCGCGCGAGCGCTCCTGACGCCCCTGATCGCCCCACCGGAAGGACCCCCGTGCCGCACGCGCCCGCCACCACCGTCGACGGTTCGCCCCGAGACCTCGCCGAGGGCACCACCGGCGCGGACCTCTACGCCCAGCGCCGCGACGTCGTCGCCGTGCGCGCCGACGGCGCGGTGCTCGACCTGTCGGCCGACGTCTCGGGCGCGGGAGTGGTCGAGGCCGTCGAGGTCTCTTCCCCCGAGGGGCTCGACATCCTGCGCCACTCCTGCGCGCACGTCCTCGCCCAGGCCGTCCAGTCGGTCCGCCCCGAC
Source organism: Quadrisphaera sp. (assembly GCA_029257185.1). Lineage (GTDB taxonomy): Bacteria > Actinomycetota > Actinomycetes > Actinomycetales > Quadrisphaeraceae > CADCUY01. Next base: position 26,908 of record JARICT010000138.1, on the reverse strand, counting down.
GCGACGCTGGGCATCGGACCGCCGGTGCGCGACGGCTTCTACTACGACTTCGACGTCGAGGTCCCCTTCACCCCGGAGGACGTCAAGACCCTCTCCGCAGCGATGGCGAAGATCGTCAAGGAGGGCCAGCGGTTCGTCCGCCGCGAGGTCACCGCCGACGAGGCCCGCGCCGAGCTCGCCTCGGAGCCGCACAAGCTGGAGCTCATCGAGCTGGTCGGGCGCAGCGGCTCCGGCGAGGACATCGCCGAGGGCGCCTCCGCGGAGGTGGGCGCGGGCGGGCTGACCATCTACGACAACGTCCGGCGCGACGGCACCGTGGCCTGGAAGGACCTGTGCCGCGGCCCGCACGTGCCCACCACGAAGGTGCTCGGCAACGGGTGGGCGCTGATGCGCACGGCCGCGGCGTACTGGCGCGGGGACCAGGCCAACGCCCAGCTGCAGCGGGTGTACGGCACCGCCTGGCCCACCAAGGACGAGCTGCGCGCCCACACCGAGCGCCTCGCCGAGGCCGAGCGCCGCGACCACCGCCGCCTGGGCGCCGAGCTGGACCTGTTCTCCTTCCCCGACGCGATCGGCTCCGGCCTGCCGGTCTTCCACCCCCGCGGCGGCGCCGTGCGCAAGGTCATGGAGGACTACTCGCGCCGCCGTCACGCGGAGGACGGCTACCAGTTCGTCTACACCCCGCACATCACCAAGGCCGAGCTCTTCGAGACCTCGGGGCACCTCGAGTGGTACGCCGACGGCATGTACCCCCCGATGCACCTCGACGCCACCGTGGGCGAGGACGGGCAGGTGCGGCGCCCGGGCCAGGACTACTACCTCAAGCCGATGAACTGCCCGATGCACAACCTGGTCTTCGACTCCCGGGGGCGCAGCTACCGAGAGCTGCCGATGCGGCTCTTCGAGTTCGGGTCGGTGTACCGCTACGAGAAGTCCGGCGTCGTCCACGGGCTCACCCGCGCGCGCGGGTTCACCCAGGACGACGCGCACATCTACTGCACCAGGGAGCAGATGCGCGGCGAGCTGGCCTCGCTGCTGGGCTTCGTCCTCGACCTGCTGCGCGACTACGGCCTCGACGACTTCTACCTCGAGCTCTCCACCCGCAACCCCGAGAAGTCCGTGGGCTCCGACGCGGACTGGGACGAGGCGACCGCGGTGCTCGCCGAGGTCTGCTCCGACTCCGGGCTGGAGCTCGTCGACGACCCGGGCGGCGCGGCCTTCTACGGCCCGAAGGTCTCGGTCCAGGCCCGTGACGCCATCGGGCGCACCTGGCAGATGTCGACCATCCAGCTCGACTTCAACCTCCCCGAGCGCTTCGGCCTGGAGTTCGCCGCCGCCGACGGTTCCCGCCAGCGGCCCGTGATGATCCACCGGGCGCTGTTCGGCTCCATCGAGCGGTTCTTCGCGGTGCTCCTGGAGCACCACGCGGGGGCGCTCCCGCCGTGGCTCGCCCCCGTCCAGGTGGTGGGGGTGCCGGTGGCCGACGAGTTCGCCCCGCACCTGCTGGCCGTCGCCGACGTGCTCCGCCGCGCGGGCGTGCGGGTCGAGGTGGACCTCTCCGACGACCGGATGCCCAAGAAGATCCGCACCCACTCCAAGGGCAAGGTCCCCTACGTGCTCATCGCGGGCGCGGACGACGTGGCCGCCGGCGCGGTGTCCTTCCGCTACCGCGACGGCACCCAGGAGAACGGGGTGCCGGTCGCCGACGCCGTGGCGCGCATCGTCACGGCGATCGAGACCCGGGTGCAGGTGTGAGCGCGCCGCAGCAGCCGCCCGTCGAGGACGAGTCGACCCTGGCCGGCGAGGCCGACGGCTTCGAGCGCCTGTGGACGCCCCACCGGATGGTCTACATCAACGGCGAGAGCAAGCCGGCGCCCGGCGAGGAGGACCACGCGTGCCCCTTCTGCCGGGCGCCGACCCTGGCGGACGAGCAGTCGCTGATCGTGGCCCGCGGCGACCTCGCCTACGTGCTGCTGAACCTCTACCCGTACAACCCTGGCCACCTGCTGGTCTGCCCGTACCGGCACACGTCGTCCTACGTGGACCTGCGCGACGACGAGGCGGCGGAGGTCGCCTCCCTGACGCAGACCAGCCTGCGGGTGCTGGCGGACGCCTCGGCGCCGCACGGGTTCAACCTGGGCATCAACCAGGGCGAGGTGGCCGGGGCCGGCATCGCCGCGCACCTGCACCAGCACGTGGTGCCCCGCTGGCGCGGCGACGCCAACTTCCTCCCGGTGGTCGGGCGCACCAAGGCCGTCCCCGCGCTGCTCGCCGACACCCGGGCCACCCTGGCCAGCGCCTGGGCGGCCCGCGGCGAGCCCGGCGCGGCGACGCCCTGAGCGCCGGGTCGTCCGGCGCCGCGCCGGGTGCCCGGCCCATGACGTGGTCCCCCGCGGCGCACGCCGATAACCTGCCCACGCCATGCTGAACACCGTCGCGCGAGCCCGCACCGAGGCGATCTTCACCCCTCTCGCCCGCCTGCTGCGCCGCGCCGGGGTGAGCCCGGACGCCGTGACCCTCGTGGGCACCGCCGTGGTCGTCGCCGGGTCGCTGGGGCTGATGGGCACCGGACACCTGCTGGCGGGGACCCTGGTGGTCGCGGTGGCCGCGTTCGCGGACAACGTCGACGGGGTCCTGGCCCGCATGACCGGGCGCACCGGCCCCTGGGGTGCCTTCCTGGACTCCACCATGGACCGCGTCGGGGACGCCGCCCTGCTGACCGGCATCGCGATCTGGTTCATCGGCGGCGGCGACAGCCCCGCGGTGGCCGTCCTGGCGGTCGCGTGCCTCGCGCTGGGCTCGCTCGTCCCGTACGCGCGGGCGAAGGCCGAGGCGCTGGGAGCCAGCGCGGCCGTGGGCCTCGCCGAGCGCGCCGAGCGGCTGGTCGCGGTGCTCGTCGGCACCGGCGTCGTCGGCCTCGGCGCGCCGACCTGGGTCCTCGGCGGGATCCTCGCGCTCCTCGCGGTCGCCAGCGCGGCCACGATCGTGCAGCGCACGCTCGTGGTGCGGGCGCAGCTGTCCTCGGCGCCGCGATGAGCGTCGCCGCGTCGGCCCTGCGCCTGGTGCTGTCCGGCGCTCTCGCACGGGTGCCGCCGGCCGTGGTCCACGGCGCCGGTGCCCTCGCCGCCGACCTCGTCTGGCGGCGCCGCGGAGCCCGCGTGGTCCAGCTCGAGAGCACCCTGTCGCGCGCGGTGCCGGGCGCGACCCCCGCGCGGCTGCGCGCGCTGTCGCGCGAGGGCCTGCGGTCCTACGCGAGGTACTGGTGCGGCATGGTCACGGTGCCGCGCCTGGGCCGTGGGCCGCTGCTCGCGTCGGTGGACGCCCACGGCCTGGAACCGCTCGCCGCGGAGCTGGCGGCCGGCCGCGGCGTCGTGGTGGCTCTGGGGCACCTGGGCAGCTGGGACCACCTGGGCGCCTGGGCCGCGGCCGCGCTCGCGCCGGTGACCACCGTGGCCGAGCGCACGGAGGACCCGGGCCTCTTCGAGGCGTTCGCGTCGGCGCGCTCGCGTGCCGGCATCACCGCCCTCCCGCTCGACGACCCCGCCACGGCGCTGGCGCTGCGGCGGGCGCTGCGGGGCGGCCACCTCGTGGCGCTGCTGGCCGACCGGGACCTCACCGGCAGCGGCGTCAAGGTGGACCTGCTCGGCTCCCGGGCCGCGTTCGCGCGCGGACCGGCGACCCTGGCCCTCGCAGGCGGCGCCCGGCTGTTCTTCGCCGGGTGCACCTACCGGCGACTGCCCTCGCCGTGGTGGACGTTCTCGCCGTGGCGCCGGTGGGCGCTCGACGTCCGCATCACCGAGGTCTCCGTGCCGCCGCCGCACGACGCGGAGCCCGGGGCGTCCCGGCGCGCCGCCCGGGAGGCCGCCGTGGTGGCGGCGACGCAGGGCTGCGCCGACGCCCTCGGCGCGAGCGTCCGCGAGCGCCCCGGGGACTGGCACGTCCTGCAGCCGGTCTTCCTCGACGACGTGGACGCCGGTGCGCGGCGCTCGCCGGCCGGGCGCCCTGCGCCGGTCGAGCCGGTGGGCGCGTGAGGGTCGGGCTCGTCTGCCCCTACTCCCTCGACGTGGCGGGCGGCGTGCAGCGGCACGTGCTCGACCTGTCCGGGCACCTGCGCGAGCTCGGGCACGAGGTCCGGGTGCTCGCCCCGCTCTCGCCGGGCACGCCGGTGCCCGAGGGGGTCGACCCCGTGGCCGGAGGCTTCTCGCTGCCCTACAACGGGTCGGTGGCGCGCGTCGCCTTCGGCCCGGTCACCGCGGTGAGGGTGCGCTCGTGGGTGGCCGACGGGGGCTTCGACGTCCTGCACCTCCACCAGCCGCTCGCCCCGTCCACCACCCTCCTGGCGCTCTGGGCCGCCCACGGCCCCGTCGTCGCGACCTGGCACATGGCCAAGAGCCGCTCCCGCGCGCTGGAGACCTCCGGCCGGTTGCTGCGAGCGAGCATCGAGCGGATCGACGCCCACGTCGCCGTCAGCGAGGCCGCCCGCGCCACCTTCGCCGACCACCTCGGCGGCGACGCCGTGGTGATCCCCAACGGCGTGGACGTCGGCGCGTACGCCGGCGCGGCGGCGGACGACCGGTGGACGGGCGCCCGCCACGGTCGCGCACCGACCGTGGCCCTGGTGGGGCGCTACGACGAGCCGCGGAAGGGTGCCGCCGTGCTCCTCGACGCGCTGCCCGCGCTGGTGGCCGCGGTCCCGGGCCTGAGGGTCCTCGTCGCCGGGCACGGCGACCCCCGTGCCCTGCGCGCCGGAGCCGGCCCCCACGCCGACCGCCTCGAGGTCCTCGGTGAGGTCTCGGAGGAGGAGAAGCGCTCGCTCCTGGCCTCGGTGGACGTGGTCCTCGCGCCCCACACCGGCGGGGAGAGCTTCGGCATCGTGCTGGTGGAGGCCATGGCCGCCGGTGCGCCCCTGGTGGCCAGCGACCTGGTGGCCTTCTCGCGCGTGCTGGCCGGCGGCCGCCTGGGGACCCTCGTCCCGGTGGGCGACGCGGGCGCGCTGGCTGCCGCCGTCCTCGCGGCGCTCACCGACCCTGCCTCCGCGCAGGGCCGTGCCCGTCGGGCGGCCCGCGAGGCGTGGCGCTACGACTGGGGGCCGGTGGCCTCGTCCATCGTCGGCGTCTACCGCAGCGTCCTCGACGGCGCTGCGGACACCGCCTCGCACCCGGTCGCCTGACCCTGGCCCGGTGAGCTCCCCGGTCCTCCCGCAGGCGAGCGCCTACGCTCCCCGGTCGTGGAGGATGACGCCGCCGTGCCGGTCGCCCAGCTCGGTGACGACTGGGTCCCCGGAAGCGACGGGGTGCTGCGCCGCGACGCCGCGCGGACCATCGTGCTCGCGGGGCCCCGCGGGTCCCAGCAGGTGCTGATGGTCCGGGGCCACGACGTGGACCAGCCGGAACGGTCGTGGTGGTTCACCCCCGGCGGCGGCATCGAGCCCGGGGAGGCGCCCCGGCAGGCGGCCGCCCGCGAGGTCGCCGAGGAGTCCGGCCTGGTCCTGGACGCCGCGTCGCTGGTGGGGCCGGTGCTCACCCGGCGCGCGGTCTTCGACTTCTTCGCGCGCACCTGCCGCCAGGACGAGGTCTTCTACCTCGTCGAGCTGGCGCAGGACCCCGCGGACCTCGGCGACCTGGCTGACGCCGGGTGGACCGACGTCGAGCGCGCCACCCTCGACGAGCTCTCGTGGTTCCCGCTCGAGGCGCTGGCAGCGCTGGAGCGGTCCGGGACCGAGGTCTACCCCTCGGGGCTCCCCGCACTCATCACCGGGCTGGTCGCCAGCCTCGCCGAGCACCGCTGGGACGGGGCCCCGCTCGACCTCGGTGAAGCCCCGTGATCCGGACGTACCATGGTCCGGTGACTCAGAACGCCGCTCCCGCAGCCGCCCCCACCGACACGTCGTCGTCGGCCACCACCGACAGCCAGGAGCGCGCCGCCGCGCTGGGCACGGACCGCGTCAAGCGCGGCATGGCCTCGATGGTCAAGGGCGGCGTGATCATGGACGTGGTCACCGCCGAGCAGGCCCGCATCGCCGAGGACGCCGGGGCCACCGCGGTGATGGCGCTGGAGCGGGTGCCGGCCGACATCCGCTCCCAGGGCGGCGTGGCGCGCATGTCGGACCCCGACCTCATCGACTCGATCATGGCCGAGGTCTCCATCCCCGTGATGGCCAAGGCCCGCATCGGCCACTTCGTCGAGGCGCAGGTCCTCCAGAGCCTCGGGGTGGACTACATCGACGAGTCCGAGGTGCTGACCCCCGCTGACTACGCCCACCACATCGACAAGTCGCGGTTCACGGTCCCGTTCGTGTGCGGCGCCACCAACCTGGGCGAGGCGCTGCGCCGGATCTCCGAGGGCGCGGCGATGATCCGCTCGAAGGGCGAGGCGGGCACCGGTGACGTCTCCAACGCGACGACGCACATGCGCACCATCCGCGGGGAGATCAACCGGCTGTCCTCGATGGCGGAGGACGAGCTGTACCTGGCCGCGAAGGAGCTCGCCGCCCCGTTCGCGCTGGTGAGCGAGGTCGCCCGGCTGGGGCGCCTGCCCGTGGTGCTGTTCACCGCCGGGGGGATCGCCACGCCGGCGGACGCGGCGATGATGATGCAGCTCGGCGCGGACGGGGTGTTCGTGGGCTCGGGGATCTACAAGTCGGGGAACCCGCAGCAGCGCGCGGAGGCGATCGTGGCGGCGACCGCGGCCTACGACGACCCGGACGTCATCGCCAAGGTCTCCCGGGGCCTGGGGGAGGCCATGGTGGGGATCAACGTCGACGCCATCCCCGAGCCGCACCGCCTGGCGCAGCGCGGCTGGTGAGTTCTCGCGCACGGCCGCTCCGGCGCAGGCTGGCCAGGCGGTGACCGCGCCCGTGGTCGGCGTCCTCGCCCTGCAGGGCGACGTGGGGGAGCACCTCCGCGCGGTCGAGGCGACCGGCGGTCGTGCGGCGCGGGTGCGCACCCCCGCCGACCTGGCCGGCGTCGACGCGCTGGTCCTCCCCGGCGGGGAGTCCACCGCGATCGACCGCCTGGCCCGCGTCTTCGACCTCCACTCGGTGGTCGCCGAGAGGATCGGCGCCGGGATGCCGGCGTACGGCTCCTGCGCGGGGATGATCCTGCTCGCCGACCGCCTCGTCGACGGGGTCGCCGGCCAGCGGACCTTCGGCGGGCTGGACGTGGCGGTGCGGCGCAACGCCTTCGGGCGCCAGGTGGCGTCCTTCGAGGAGGACCTCGACGTCCCCGCGCTCGCCGAGGCCGGGCTGGGCGACGGGCCGGTGCGGGCGGTGTTCATCCGCGCGCCGTGGGTGGAGCGGGCCGGGGACGGCACGGAGGTCCTCGCCAGGGTCTCGAGCGAGCCGGTCTCCGGAGCCGTGGTGGCCGTGCGCTCGGGGCCGCTGCTCGCCACGTCGTTCCACCCGGAGGTCACCGGCGACCTCCGCTTCCACCGGCTGTTCCTGCAGATGGTCGCCGCGGCCTGACCTCGCTGGCCAGGCACCGGCTCGGCTCACTGCTGCGACCCACCCCTGCTGCGCACCCCTGCTGTGCACCCCTGCTACGCACCCCTGCTGTGCACCGGCTGGGCTGCCCCGCCGCGCTCCGCTGCGGCGACCGGGGACGTCGCGCCGCGTGGAGGGCGGGGCCCAGCGCGGCGGAGCGTCCCCGGTCGGGCGAAGGGTGGTGGGTGAGCGCGGCGGGGCGTCCCCGGTCGGGTGAGGGGTGGTGGGTGAGCGCGGTGGGGCGTCCCCGGTCGGGCGAGGAGGCGGGGCCACGGCCCTGCGGCGATACGATCGGCCGCGGACAGACGCACCGACGACCACGCCGCGGGCCGAGCCGGCCCGCGGGGGCCTGAGGGAAGGAGCCGGGATGTCAGGACACTCCAAGTGGGCGACGACGAAGCACAAGAAGGCCGTCGTCGACGCCAGGCGCAGCTCGATGTTCGCCAAGCTCATCAAGAACGTGGAGGTCGCGGCCCGCACCGGCGGCGGTGACCCCGCCGGCAACCCCACGCTCTTCGACGCCATCGTCAAGGCCAAGAAGTCCTCGGTGCCCAACGACAACATCGACCGCGCCGTCAAGCGCGGCTCCGGCGCCGAGGCGGGCGGGGCGGACTACCAGTCGATCATGTACGAGGGCTACGCCGCGCACGGCGTCGCGGTGCTCGTGGAGTGCCTCACCGACAACCGCAACCGCGCCGCGGCGGACGTCCGCATCGCCTTCAGCCGCAACGGGGGGTCGATGGCCGACCCCGGCTCCGTCTCCTACCTCTTCACCCGCAAGGGCCTGGTGCTCGTGCCCAAGGACGAGGACGGGGAGGTCGACGAGGACGCGGTGATGGGCGCGGTCCTCGACGCGGGCGCCGAGGAGGTCAACGACCTCGGTGACGCCTTCGAGGTGATCAGCGAGCCCACCGACCTCGTCGCCGTGCGGGACGCCCTGTCCGGCGCCGGCCTGGAGTACGACTCCGCGGAGGCATCCTTCGTCCCCTCGATGCAGGTGCCTCTCCCGGCGGACCAGGCGGAGTCCGTCATCCGCCTGGTGGACGTGCTCGAGGAGCTCGACGACGTGCAGAACGTCTACGCGAACCTCGAGGTGCCCGACGAGGTGCTCGCCGCCCGGGGCTGAGCCCGCCGCGATGGGTGCGCGGCGGCGGGTCCCGCAGCACAGGCACGCCGACCTCGCGGATCCGGCCAGGGGGTCGGTCCCGCGTGCGAGGGTTCACCCGTGCGCGTGATGGGGGTCGACCCGGGGCTGACCCGCTGCGGCTGGGGCGTCATCGACGGCCTGCCCGGCAGGAAGGCCCGCCTCGTGGCCGTCGGCGTGGTCCGCTCGCCGGCCGACGAGCCGCTGGCCGAGCGCCTCCTCGCGGTCGCGCTCGGCCTGGAGGACGTGCTCGCGGGCCACCAGCCGGACGCGGTGGCCGTCGAGCGCGTCTTCGCCCGCTCCGACGTCTCCACCGTCATGGGCACCGCCCAGGCCTCGGGCGTCGCCATGATGCTCGCCGCCCGCGCCGGGCTCCCCGTCGCCACCCACACCCCGTCCGAGGTCAAGGCCGCCGTCACCGGCTCCGGCCGGGCCGGAAAGGAGCAGGTCACGTCCATGGTCACCCGGATCCTCAGCCTCGACGCGCCGCCGCGGCCCGCCGACGCCGCCGACGCCCTGGCGCTCGCGCTGTGCCACCTCTGGCGCGGCGGCCCCACCATCGGTGCCACCAACGGCCGGGGCGCGCCCACGGCGGCCCAGCACGCGTGGGCCAGCGCCGCCGCGGCCGCCTCCCCGAGGAGGTCCTGGTGATCGCCTCGGTCTCCGGGGAGGTGCTCTCCCTGCGGCTCGACTCCGCCGTGGTGGAGGTCGGCGGCGTCGGCATCTCGGTGATCGCCACGCCGGCGACGCTGAAGGACCTGCGCGTGGGCGGCGACACCACGCTGCACACCTCGCTGGTGGTCCGCGAGGACTCCCTGACGCTCTACGGGTTCGCCACCGACGACGAGCGCGAGGCCTTCGTCGTCCTCCAGACCGTCTCCGGCGTGGGGCCGCGGCTCGCCCTGGCGATCCTCGCGGTGCACCGGCCGGAGGCGCTGCGCCGAGCGGTGGCGGCGGAGGACCTCACCGCGCTGATGAAGGTGCCGGGGATCGGCAAGAAGGGCGCGCAGCGGATGGTCCTCGAGCTCGGCGACCGCCTCGGCGTCCCGACGGGCGCGGGCGCGGCGTCCGGCTCCGGATCCCCCGCGGCGCTCGCGGTCGGGGCTCCGTCGACGTCCGCGCCCGTCGTGGAGGCGCTCGAGGGCCTCGGGTGGTCCGCCCGGCAGGCCCAGGACGCCGTCGGGAGCGTGCTCGCCGAGGACGAGGGGCTGGCCGGCGACACCCCGGCGCTCCTGCGGTCCGCGCTGCAGCGGCTCGGGCGGCGGTGAGCGTGGGGCTCGACGACGACTCCCAGGCCGCGCGCGAGGTGGCGGCGCTGGCCCGGCTCGAGGCCGCGGAGGCGGGCCGCCTCGCCCAGCGCCGCGACGACCCCGGGGAAGACGGCGCGCGGGCGAGCCACGAGCGCCTGGTCGCCGTCTCCTCCGACGACCGGGAGCGTGCGGCGGAGTCGGCGCTGCGCCCCGCCTCGCTGGCGGAGTTCGTCGGGCAGGCGGTGGTGCGCGAGCAGCTCTCGCTGGTCCTCCACGCCGCGCAGGCGCGCTCGGCGCCGCCGGACCACGTGCTGCTCTCCGGGCCGCCGGGGCTCGGCAAGACGACCCTGGCGATGATCATCGCCTCGGAGATGGGCACGTCCCTGCGCCTGACGTCCGGGCCGGCCATCCAGCACGCCGGCGACCTCGCCGCGGTGCTCACCTCGCTGGAGGAGGGTGACGTCCTCTTCGTCGACGAGGTCCACCGCGTCGCACGCCCGGCAGAGGAGCTGCTGTACGTCGCGATGGAGGACTACCGGGTGGACGTGGTGGTGGGCAAGGGCCCCGGCGCCACGGCCATCCCGCTGGACCTCCCGCCGTTCACCATGGTCGGCGCCACCACGCGCGCCGGCCTGCTGCCGGCGCCCCTGCGGGACCGCTTCGGGTTCACCGCGCACCTGGACTTCTACTCGCCCGCGGAGCTGTCCCGGGTGCTGACGCGCTCCGCCGCGCTGCTCGACGTCCCCGTCGCGCCCGACGCCGCGGACGAGATCGCCGGCCGGTCCCGCGGGACGCCGCGGATCGCGAACCGTCTGCTGCGCCGCGTCCGGGACTGGGCGCAGGTGCGCGGGGACGGCCGCGTCGACCTGGGCGCCGCGCGCGCCGCCCTGGAGGTCTACGAGGTGGACGCGGTGGGGCTGGACCGGCTCGACCGCGCCGTGCTCCGCTCGCTGTGCCGCACCTTCGCAGGGGGCCCGGTGGGGCTGTCCACCCTCGCCGTGGCGGTGGGGGAGGAGCCCGAGACGGTGGAGACGGTCGTCGAGCCGTTCCTCGTCCGAGAGGGCCTCCTGGGCCGGACCCCGCGCGGACGGGTCGCGACCGCCGCGGGGTGGGCGCACCTGGGGCTCGACCCGCCGCCGCCCACCTCGCTGCCGGGCGCCTCGCCGCTGCCCTTCGACCTCCCCGGGCGTTCGTGACCGCGGTGATCCTCGCGGGAGGCCACGAGCCCCGGTCGGGGCGGTACCCTCGATGCGGCAGACGGTGGACGCCGCGCACCCAGCGTGTCCATGAGCGACCACCCCTGCGGGACGGTGCCCCCGACGGGGCACGCCGACGCGGCGCGCACGCTTCGCCGCCCTTCGAGAGGACCACGCCGTGGACGGCTTGATCATCCTGCTGCCGATCGCCCTGCTGGCGCTCATCTTCTTCAGCGGGCGCAAGCGCCAGCGCGAGGCGGCCGCCGTGCAGAAGCAGCTGAGCCCGGGCGCCGAGATCGTCACGACCGCCGGGCTCTACGCCACCATCGTCGAGGTCGAGGCGGACTCCGTGGTCCTCGAGAGCTCGCCGGGCGTGCAGAGCCGGTGGGCCCGCGCCGCCGTGGCCCGGGTCACCAGCTCCGCCGAGGACGTCGCGGCCGCCGACGCGCAGGACGCGGAGGACGCCGTGGAGCCCGCGAGCACGGCCACCGTCAGCGCCGACGACTACGCGGTGCCCGACGACCTCTCCGAGCTCGACCGTGACGCCACGAACACCAAGGACCGTGACCCGCGCGGCGGAGGCAGCCAGCGCGGCGGCATCGACGATCCTGGTGGCCGTCGCCCCTGACGGTCCCCGGCCCCACCGCCCGAGGCGGACCCGCGCCGTCCCTCCTGACCCCCACCTCGACAGGACCCGCCCGTGCCTCGCTCCACCCTCAGCCGTGCCCGCCGCACCCTGACCGCGCTCATCGTGCTGCTGGTGGTCGCCTCCGGCGGCCTCGTCGCCGCGGTCCAGCTGTCCGACGCGAGGTACGCCCCGCTCCTGGGTCTGGACCTGGCGGGCGGCACGCAGATCGTGCTCACCCCGAAGCTGACGAGCGGCAGCGGTGAGATCACGGAGGACGAGATCCAGCAGTCCATCGCGATCATCCGCCAGCGGGTGGACTCGTCTGGGGTCTCCGAGGCGCAGATCAGCGCGTCGGGCAACAACATCAACGTCGACCTCCCGGGCGACCCGGCGCAGCAGCGCCAGGCCGCCGCCCTGGTGACGCAGTCCGCGCAGCTGCGGTTCCGTCCGGTCCTCGTCCAGGCCCCCGCGGACCTCGCGCCCGCGCCGGCGGCGCCCGAGGGCGGCGACCCGGCAGCTCCGCAGGAGGAGGGGGCGCCCGGCCAGGACGACGCACAGCCCACGCCCCCCGACGGCGCCTCCGTCGCGCCGCCCCCCGAGGGGGACGGCGGCGAGGGCGGCGAGCCGGCCCCGGAGCCCAGCGACGCGACGAGCAACAGCCTCGTGCCTGGCGCTCTGCTGGCCGACCCGGCGGCGCCGGCCGCTCCCTCCGAGGAGGTGCCTCCCGCGGGCGAGGAGGCACCGGCGGCGCCCGTGCCGCCGGACGCAGCGATCCCCGAGGGGCTCTCGCCGCCGGCCAACGCCGCTGCAGGCACCCCCTCGGACCTCGAGCAGATCACCCCGGAGATCGCCGGCGCCTTCGAAGGTCTCGACTGCTCGGACCCCACGGACGTCGGCACCTCCCTGGACGACGACCCGGACGCGCCCATCGTCACGTGCGACACGGAGGGCCAGTCGAAGTTCATCCTCGGCCCCGTCGAGCTCGAGGGCACGAACCTCAAGACCGCCAGCGCAGGGCTCGGCCAGACGCAGACCGGCGCCGCCACCAACGAGTGGCAGGTCACGCTCGACCTCGACAACGAGGGCGCGAAGACCTTCCTCGACATCACCTCGCGCATCTCGAACCTGCCGCCGCCCAACAACCAGTTCGCGATCGTCCTCGACGGCTCCGTGGTGTCCGCCCCGCAGGTCACGCAACCCATCGCCGGTGGCAGCGCGAGCATCTCCGGCGGCGGCATCACCCAGGCGAGCGCCAAGACGCTCGCCGACCAGCTGAAGTTCGGCGCGCTGCCCATCAGCTTCGAGAAGCAGACGGAGAGCCAGATCTCCCCGGCCCTCGGGGCCGAGCAGCTGCAGCGCGGACTCATCGCCGGGCTCATCGGACTGGGCCTCGTCGCGCTGTACTCCCTGCTCCAGTACCGCGCCCTCGGGCTCGTCACCATCGGGTCCCTGCTCATCGCGGGCCTCAGCACCTACCTGGCCATCGCCCTGCTGGGCTGGGCGCAGGGCTACCGGCTCTCGCTCGCGGGGGTCGCCGGGCTCATCGTCGCGATCGGCATCACCGCGGACTCGTTCATCGTCTTCTTCGAGCGCATCCGCGACGAGGTGCGCGAGGGCCGGCCGTTGATCCCCGCCGTGGAGACGGCGTGGAAGCGGGCGCGGCGGACCATCATCATCTCCGACGTCATCAACTTCCTCGCCGCCGTGGTGCTTTACGTCCTCGCGGTCGGCAACGTCCGCGGCTTCGCCTTCACGCTCGGGCTCACCACGCTCATCGACCTCGTCGTGGTGGTGATGTTCACCCACCCGGTGATCGTGCTGATCTCCCGCTGGAAGTTCTTCAGCCAGGGCCACAAGCTGTCCGGCTTCGACGCCGAGCACCTCGGGCGCACCGTCGCCTACGCCGGGCGCGGCCGCGTCCGCGGCCCGGGGAGCAAGAACCGGCCGCCGGAGCTGACGGGTGGTTCCCGCCGCGGCGCCCCGCGCGAGCCCGAGGGCCGCCAGACCATCGCCGAGCGCAAGGCGGCCGCGCTCGCCGACGAGCAGCAGCAGTCCGGCGGGGGCACCGCGACCGTCACGCGGGAGAGGGACGACGACCACCTCGACGAGACCACGGGGGGTCTGCGATGAGCTTCGCCACCTTCGGCAACGACCTCTACACCGGGGCCCGCTCGATCGACATGATCGGCCGGCGGCGCCTCTGGTACACGATCTCGCTCGTCGCGATCGTGATCTGCCTGGCAGGTCTGGCGATCTTCCGCCTCAGCCCGGGGCTGGAGTTCACCGGCGGCACCGAGATCACCCTGTCGGAGGTCGCCGACCCGAGCCCGGCGACCGGCCGCGCAGCGATCGAGGAAGCGGTCCCGGGCGTCGAGGCCGCGCGAGTGTCCGCGCTGGGTGACGACGCGGTGCGCGTGCAGTCCGTGCGCCTGGACGACGGGCAGACCGACGAGGCCACGAGCGCGCTCTCGCAGGCGTACGGCGTCTCGCCGGCCGACGTGACCGTCTCCTCCGTGGGCCCCACCTGGGGCGCCGACGTGACGCAGCAGGCGGTCATCGCCCTGGTGGTCTTCCTCGCCCTGGCCGCCCTCGTGCTGGCGATCTACTTCCGCACCTGGCGGATGTCCGCGGCCGCCATGGTCGCCCTGCTCCACGACGTGGTCATCACGGCGGGGGTGTACGCGATCATCGGCCTCGAGGTGACCCCGGCGACGGTGATCGGCTTCCTCACCATCCTGGGGTACTCGCTCTACGACACCGTCGTGGTCTTCGACAAGGTCCGCGAGAACACGGCGGGCGTGCTCAAGGGCAGCCGGCTGACGACGGCAGAGTCGATCAACCTCGCCGTCAACCAGACGCTGGTCCGCTCGATCAACACCTCGGTGGTGGCGCTGCTGCCCGTGGCCTCCATCCTCTTCATCGGGGCGCTGGCGCTCGGCGCCGGCACGCTGACGGACATCGCCCTCGCGCTGTTCATCGGGCTGATCGCGGGGACGTACTCGTCGGTGTTCATCGCCCCCGCGCTGTACGCCCAGCTGACCGAGCGCCTGCCCGAGGTCGCCGCGCACACCGAGCGCGTGCAGGCCGCGCGCGAGGCAGGAGGGGCCCCCCGTGCCAGCGGTGGCAACGCCGTGGCCGGCTCGAGGCTCGGCGCCTCGTCCGCCGCGAGGTCCACCTCACCGGAGCCGTCGGGCGGGAGCGTCGCCACGCAGGAGCGCGAGAGGGGCGACGGCGCGGACGCCCAGCCGTCGCTCGGGGGGCCCGCGACGCCGGCGTCCTCGCGTCCCGACCCGGCACCCGAGCGCTCCCGTCGGGGACCTCGCAACCAGCCCGCCCGCAAGCGCAGCGGGCGCCGCCGCTGACCGGAGACCGCCGCGGCGTCACGGCTGGCGAGCGGGAACGCGTGCGGGCGCCAGCGGTGACGCTGGGCGTCATACCATCGGTGGCGGGGCAGGGAGCACGCCGCACGGAGGCACGGCTCGCCCCACGAGGGAGGGCCATGAGCTCGCGGGACACGCAGGACGCCACCGCTGCGACGGCGCCCGCACGGGGTGACCTCACGCCGTCGCAGCCCGACGACAGGGACGGGGCCCCCCTCGGGGCACGGGGCACGCAGCCGTCGTCCGCGCCCCCGGCCCCGGCACCGGCCGCGACGCACGAGACCGGGCCGACCGCCCTGCGGGGACGGTTCTCGTGGCTGGGCGGTCGCGGGTCCACGCCCCAGGCCCTGGAGCCCCTGGTCGCAACGGTGCGCTCGAACCACCCCCGCGCCGACACCTCGGTGATCGAGCGCGCCTATGCGGTCGCCGAGCGTGCCCACCGCGGGCAGCGGCGCAAGAGCGGCGACGCCTACATCACCCACCCTGTGGCCGTCGCCACCATCCTCGCCGAGCTGGGGATGACGCCTCCCACGCTCGTGGCCGCCCTGCTGCACGACACGGTCGAGGACACCGAGTACTCCCTGCAGACGCTGCAGGCGGAGTTCGGTGAGGAGATCGCCATGCTCGTCGACGGTGTGACCAAGCTCGACAAGGTCACCTACGGTGAGGCAGCCCAGGCGGAGACGGTCCGCAAGATGGTGGTCGCGATGGCCCGCGACATCCGCGTGCTGGTCATCAAGCTCGCCGACCGCCTGCACAACGCGAGGACGTGGCGCTACGTCTCGGCGGAGTCCGCGGCCCGCAAGGCTCGCGAGACCCTCGAGATCTACGCCCCGCTCGCGCACCGCCTGGGGATGAACACGCTGAAGTGGGAGCTCGAGGACCTCTCCTTCGCTGCCCTGTACCCCGGCGTGTACGACGAGGTGGTGCGCCTGGTGGCCGAGCAGGCCCCGGCGCGCGAGGAGTACCTGGACTCCGTCGCCGACCAGATCAGCGCCGACCTGCGCTCCGCGAAGATCAAGTCGGTCGTGACCGGGCGCCCCAAGCACTACTACTCCGTCTACCAGAAGATGGTGGTCGGCAAGAAGGACTTCGACGAGATCTACGACCTCGTGGCGCTGCGGGTGCTCGTGGACTCGGTGCGCGACTGCTACGCGGTCCTCGGCGCCCTGCACGCGCGGTGGAACCCCGTGCCGGGGCGCTTCAAGGACTACATCGCGATGCCGAAGTTCAACATGTACCAGTCCTTGCACACCACGGTGATCGGGCCCGAGGGCAAGGCCGTGGAGATCCAGATCCGTACCCGCGCGATGCACCGCAGGGCCGAGTACGGGGTGGCGGCGCACTGGAAGTACAAGGACGCGCTCTCCGCCAAGCCCGCGGTGGCCGGCCGCCCGGGCTCGGCGGACGGTGACGCGGGCGGGCAGGACATGGCCTGGTTGCGCCAGCTCGTGGACTGGCAGCAGGAGACGGCCGACCCGGGGGAGTTCCTGGAGTCGTTGCGCTTCGAGATCAACGCTGCCGAGGTCTTCGTGTTCACGCCCAAGGGCGAGGCGATGGGCCTGCCCGCGGGGTCCACGCCGGTCGACTTCGCGTACGCGGTCCACACCGAGGTGGGCCACCGGGCGATGGGCGCGAGGGTCAACGGACGGCTCGTCCCCCTCGAGACGGCGCTGGACAACGGTGACGTCGTCGAGATCTTCACCTCGCGGGTGGACACCGCCGGACCCTCGCGGGACTGGCTGGGCTTCGTCAAGAGCCCCAGAGCGCGCAACAAGATCCGGGCCTGGTTCTCCAAGGAGCGCCGCGAGGAGGCCATCGAGTCGGGGCAGGGCGCCATCGCGAAGGCCATGCGCAAGCAGCACCTGCCCCTGCAGCGGCTGATGTCCCACGCGTCGCTGGCGGCGCTGGCCCGTGAGATGCGCTACGCCGACGTCTCCGCCCTGTTCGCCGCGGTGGGGGAGAACCACGTCTCGGCGCAGTCCGTGGTGGAGAAGCTCGTCGCCGCGCTCGGCGGTGAGGTGGGCGCCCGCGAGGACCTCGCCGAGGCCGTGCTGCCGCCCGAGGTCAGCCGACGACCGCGCAGCGGGGACGCGACGGTGACGGTCAAGGGCGCCGACGACGTGTGGACCTCGCTGGCCCGCTGCTGCACCCCCGTGCCGGGCGACGACATCGCCGGTTTCGTCACGCAGGGTCGGGGCGTCTCGGTGCACCGGGTCGACTGCGGCAACATGCCGGGGCTGCAGGCCCACCCGGAGCGCATGGTGGACGTGGAGTGGGCGCTGGGCGCTGACGGGCCCGCCGGCGTGTACCTCGTGCAGGTGCAGGTCGAGGCTCTCGACCGCTCGGGGCTGCTCTCCGACGTGACGCGGGCGATCTCCGACAGCCACGTCAACATCTTGTCCGCGTCGGTCTCCACCGGGCGCGACCGCGTGGCGGTGAGCCGCTTCACCTTCGAGATGGCGGACCCCTCGCACCTGGACGCCGTGCTGAGCGCCGCCCGGAACGTCGCGGGGGTCTTCGACGCGTACCGCACGACGGGCGGGAAGAACGACCGCCGGGCCTGACGGGCCCCTCGCAGCGAGCGGGCGCTCCCGGACCGAGGTGGGCCGGGGACGCCCGCTCGCTCAGCCGGAGAACTCCTGCGCCGTCGCGCGCGCGGCGTCCAGCCACATCTGACGGGCGTCCAGCGCCGCCTGCGCCGCCTCGGCAGCCTTCGCGTCCCCGCCGGCCCGGGCGGCGTCACGCTGAGCGGTGAGGTCGGCGACGGCCTTCTCGAGCTGGGCCACCGCCCCTGACGCCCTCGAGGACTTCTCCGGGTCGGAGCGCCGCCACGTCTCGCGCTCGGCGTCGGCGACCGCGGTCTCCACCGCGCGCAGGCGCTTCTCCACGCGCGCCAGGTCGGCGCGCGGCACCTTGCCGGCGTCCTCCCACCGCTCGCCGATGCTGCGCAGGGCCCGGCGCGCGGCCCGGTGGTCCCGGACCGGCAGCAACGCCTCGGCCTCCACGAGCAGGGCCTCCTTCACGACGAGGTTCTCCGAGAAGGCCGCGTCCTCGACCTCCGCGGCGGCGTGGCGTGCCGAGAAGAACGCGTCCTGGGCGGCGCGGAAGCGCGCCCACAGCGCGTCGTCGTCGCGCCGCCCGGCGTGCCCCGCGGTCCGCCACCGGTCCATGAGCCGCTTGTAGGCGCTCGCCGTGGCGCCCCAGTCGGTGGACCCCGTCATCGACTCGGCCTCGGTGACCAGGGCGGTCTTGGTGGCCTTGGCCTCGGCGTTCGAGCTCTCGAGCGCCGAGAAGTGCGCGCGACGTGCCCGGTCGAAGGACGTGCGCGCCGCGGAGAACCGCTTCCACAGCTCGTCCTCGGTGCGCTTGTCGAGCTTGCCCGAGGTGCGCTGAGCGGTCTTCCACTCCTCGAGCAGCACCTTGAGGCGTTCCCCGGCCGGGCGCCACTGCATCTTCGCCGGGTCGGTGGCGGCGATCTCCTCGGCGGCGACGACGACCTCCTCGCGGGCGGCCAGCGCCGCGGCGCGCGCTGCGGCGCGGCGCTCGTCGGCCTCCGCGCGTGCGGCGGCCGCACGGACCTCGAGGTCGCGGGTGCGCTGCGCGAGCGCCTCGAGATCACCGACGGCCGGGGCGCCGGACAGCGAGCCGCGCAGCGCCCGCAGCGTGCCCACCGCGTCCGCCGGGGCGCCCTCGCCGGCGTCGAGGCGGGCCTCGACGAGATCGACCTGCGCGACGAGGTCGTCGAACGCACGACCGAACGGCGCGAGCTCCTCACCGGGGGCTGCGCCGGCCGCGGAGCCGACGTCGCGCTCGCCGTCGGCGGTGACGACGAAGACGCTCCCGTCCTCGGCGACCCGCCCGAACGGCGTGGGGTCCGAGGCCGGTCGGACGGGGACGCTCGGCCCCGCGGGAGCCGCGCCCGGCGCCGCCTCCGGGCGGGGGCGCGCGGCGGGGCGGGGAGAGCCCGGTCGCGGGGGCCCCGGGCGCGCCATCATCGCCGGGGACGGCCGCGGGCCGCGGGCCGGCTCGGCCGGCTCGGCCGGCTCGGCCGGCTCGGAGAGCGTCGACCGCTCCGGCTGCTCGTCGGTCGCGTCGGTGCTCTCGGGTGGGTCGGTGGTGCCGGCTGCCTCGGCGGTGTCGGTGGTGCCGGCTGCGTCGGCGCCCTCGGCGGCACCAGCCACGGCGGCCTGACGGTCAGCGCTGTCGTGGTCAGCGTCCGCTGCCGGCGGCTCGGCGGGGACGGCCTCCTGCTCGGCGGCGTCGTCGGGGGGGAGGGGTGCGGTGCTCACGGTCTCGCTCGATTCGTCGTCGCGTGCTGGCTGCTCGTGGTCCGGCGTCGTCACTGGAGGCTCACCTGCTCCAGGCTGATGGGGTCTTCCGGCGGCCCGTCGGACCCGCCACCGTCCACGCCGGCGCCGGCGATGCTCTCGACGACGTCCAGCCCCGAGGTGACCTGCCCGATGACGGAGTAGCCGCCCGCGGCGTCCGAGGGGATCACGGAGTCCTCGTACACGACGAAGAACTGGCTGCCCATGCTCTCGCCGTTGCCGCCCTGGCGGGCCATGGCGATCGCGCCGGCGGGGTAGAGGTCGTCCTGCGGGGCGTTCTCGACGGGGCCGAACTCGTAGCCGGGCCCGCCCGTCCCGGTCCCCGTGGGGTCACCGCACTGCAGGACGAAGATCCCCTCGGTGACGAGGCGGTGGCACGGGGTGCCGGCGAAGTAGTCCTCGCCGGCCAGCGCGACGAACGAGGCGACCGCCGCCGGGGCCGCTGCGCCGTCGAGCTCGACGCCGAGGTCACCGCAGGAGGTGGCGATGGTCCCCGTCCACGTCCGCCCCTCGGCGAGCCCGGGGTCGGGCGCGGTGCGCTCGACGGGTGGGGCTGCGGCGGTCGCTGCCGGCTCCGGGCAGCCGGACGGCGTGCCGGTCGGCGCGGGCTGGGCGCTCGACGCGGTGGGGGTGGGGCTCGCGGCGGTCTCCTCGCGGCTGGAGGCGACGACCGAGACCACCGCCACGCTCACCAGCGCCAGGGCGATCACCCCCGCCACCACGGCGACGATGGTGCGGCGTCGGCGCAGGGAGGCCTCGCGGGCGAGGGCCTGACGAGCCGACCACTCGTCCTGGCGGCGGCGCACGTTGTCGCGCTCGCGGCTGGTGGGCGACACGGAGATCTCCTCGGAAGTGGTGGCGCGCGCGCGACGGGCGCACGCAGGCAGCGATCTCGCTGCGCTGGCAGTGTAGGGGCGGCAGGGTCCCGCGCCGATAGGCTCCGCCGGTGCTCACCGCGCTCGTGCCCGACGCCGTCATCGGCACCAACGCCTACGTGCTGGCCACCGGCGCCGGCCAGGAGGCGATCGTGGTGGACCCCGGCTTCGACGTCGCCGACGCGGTCGAGGAGGTCCTGCTGCGCGAGGGCCTGCGCCCCGCCGCCGTCCTGCTCACCCACGGCCACGCCGACCACGTGTGGTCGGTGGTGCCCGTCGCGCGTCCGCGCGGCTCCGGCTCGAGCGCGGGGACGTCCGTGCCCGCCGTGATCCACGCCGACGACGCGCACCGGCTCACCGACCCCCTCGCCGGCCTCAGCCCGCCCCTGCTCGCGATGCTCGAGCAGCACTTCGGGGGTGCGCCGACGTGGGCGCAGCCGGACCGCGTGGAGACCTTCGGCGGCCCGGGGGCCACGGCGGTGCGCCTCGAGCTGGCGGGGCTGACCCTGCAGGCCGTCCACGCCCCCGGCCACACCGAGGGGTCGGCGGTGTTCGTGGTCGCGGACGTGCCCTCGGGTCTGGGAGCCGGGGCTGAGCACCTGACGTCCACGGTGCTCAGCGGCGACGTGCTGTTCGCCGGCAGCATCGGGCGCACCGACCTGCCGGGCGGTGACGCCGACGCGATGACCCGCTCGCTGCGCGAGGTGGTGCTCCCCATGCCCGACGACCGGCTGGTCCTGCCCGGTCACGGCGGGGCGAGCACGATCGGTCGGGAGCGCGCCGCCAACCCCCACCTGCTCGTGCTGGGCTGAGCCCGCCCCGCGACCTGCACCGGCCCCCGCACCGTCCCGCGCCCCACCTCGTCCCACCCACCCCGGACCCAGGAGGTCTCGTGGCCCGCCGCGACCGCATGCCCACCACCGTCTCGGGGTTCCCCGAGATGCTCCCCGACCAGCGCGCCATCGAGGCGTCGATCATCGACGCGCTGCGCGCCACCTTCGAGCTGCACGGGTTCGCCGGCCTCGAGACGCGAGCCGTCGAGCCGCTGGACGTCCTGCTGGCCAAGGGCAGCATCGACCACGAGGTCTACGTCCTCCAGCGCCTCCAGGCCCAGCGTGACCAGAGCAGCACGGACGGCACGGGCAGCACGGTCGCGGGCGGCACGGACGGCACGGGCAGCACGGTTGCGGGCGGCACGGACGGCACGGACGGCGCGGGTGCACCGGGACGGGGGGCGCTCGCCCTGCACTACGACCTCACCGTGCCCTTCGCACGCTACGTCGTCGAGAACGCCGGGTCGCTCGCCTTCCCCTTCCGCCGCTACCAGGTGCAGAAGGTGTGGCGGGGGGAACGACCCCAGGAGGGGCGTTACCGCGAGTTCACGCAGGTGGACATCGACGTGGTGGGCGCCGGTTCCCTCGCGGCGCACCACGACGTCGAGATGGCGCGGGTCATGGCCGCCGCGATGGCCGGCCTCCCGCTGCCGCCGGTGACGATCGCCGTCAACGACCGGCGCCTCGTCGAGGGGTTCCACCGGGGCCTGGGCGCCGACGACGCGGGCGTGGCGGCGGTGCTGCGCGCGGTGGACAAGCTCGACAAGGTGGGCGCGGACGGTCCCCGGGGGGTGCGCGCCCTGCTCGTAGCCGGCGCCGGCTACGACGACTCCCGCGCCGACGCCGCGCTGGCGCTCGCCTCGATCACGGGGGACGCCGCAGCGGTGGAGGCCGGCGTGCGCGCCCTCGGCGTGGAGCACCCCCTGCTCGACGAGGGCCTGGCCGGGCTGCTCGACGTGCTGCGAGCGACGCGGGACGTCGAGCAGCAGACGCAGGGTCGGGTGCGGGTGGCCGCCGACCTCTCCATCGCCCGGGGCCTGGACTACTACACCGGCACGGTCTACGAGACCCGCATGCGCGGCTTCGAGAAGCTCGGCTCCATCTGCTCGGGGGGCCGCTACGACTCCCTGGCCACCGACGGGCGCACGACCTACCCGGGCGTCGGCATCTCCCTCGGTCTCACGCGCGCCCTCTCGGCGCTGCTGGCCGCCGGAGCGCTGACCGTCACCCGGGCGGTGCCCTCCGCCGTGCTGGTGGCCGTCCTCGACGAGGACCACCGCGGGGACTCCGACGCCGTGGCTGCAGCGCTGCGCCGCCGGGGCGTGGCGGCCGAGGTCTCGCCCGACGCGGCACGCCTGGGCAAGCAGATCCGCCACGCGGACCGCCGCGGCATCCCCTTCGTGTGGTTCCCCGCCGGCCCCGGCTCGGCCGGGGGGTCGGGCGAGGCGGGCGGCCACGAGGTCAAGGACGTCCGCTCCGGCGAGCAGGTGGCGGCCGACCCCGAGACGTGGCTCCCGCCCGAGGAGGACCTGCGACCCCGGGTGAGCGCTGCCGGGACGCAGCACGACGACGGGCGGGCACGATGACCGACAGCGATCGCACGGACGCCGTCGGCCCGCGCACCGACGGGCTCGCCGCCCAGGGCGTGGCCTCCGCGCAGGTGCACGCGGCCCTGCGCGCCAGCGTGCGCCGCCTCGGCGAGCTCCTCGGCGAGTCGCTGGTGCGCCACGAGGGCGAGGCGACCCTCGCACTCGTCGAGCAGGTGAGGTCCCTGGCCCGCGAGGACGACGACGGCGCCGCGCTGGCCGAGCTCCTGCGCGGCGTCGCCGACGCGACCGCCATCGTCCTCGCGCGCGCCTTCGCCGTGTACTTCCAGCTCGCCAACATCGCGGAGCAGACCCACCGCGCCTCGGAGCTGCGGGGGACCGCCCACCACGGGCTGGACGCGGCGGCGGACGCCATCGCCGCGCGCATGGCCGACGGCAGCCTGGACGCGCGCGACGTCACGGCGGTCGTCGACCGCCTCGAGCTCCGCCCGGTGTTCACCGCCCACCCCACGGAGGCCTCGCGCCGCACCGTCCTGGAGCTGCTCGTCCGGGTGGCCGGCACCCTGGACGACCTCGAGGACCCGCGGGCCCGCGAGGCGGACGTCGCCCGCGGCCAGCGCACCCTCGCCGAGCTCGTCGACATGCTGTGGCAGACCGACGAGTTGCGGGTCGAGCGCCCGGAGCCGGCCGACGAGGCACGCTCGGCGCTCTACTACCTCACCTCGCTGGCCTCCGGCGTGGTCCCCGACCTGCTCGAGGACCTCGACGACGCGCTCGCGCGGATCGGCGTCACCCGGGACCGCACGCGCGCCGCCCTGCGCTTCGGCTCGTGGGTGGGCGGGGACCGCGACGGCAACCCCCACGTCACGCCCGCCGTCACGCTCGAGGTCCTGGCGCTCATGCACGAGCGCGGCCTGGGCGCGCTGGTGGCCCTCGTGGACGACCTCACCGCGCAGCTCACGGCCTCGGTGAAGGTCGTGGGCGTCGACGACGCGCTCCTGGGCTCCCTCGAGGCGGACCGCGCCGCGCTGCCCGGCGTCCACGAGCTCGTCGGCCGCCTGAACGCCGAGGAGCCCTACCGCCTCAAGCTCAGCTACGTCCGCACGCGGCTGGTCAACACCCGCCGCCGCGTCACCCACGGCGAGGACCACCGGCCAGGGGTCGACTACGCCGGGCCGGGCGAGCTCGTGGCCGAGCTCGAGCTCGTGGGCGACTCCCTGCGCGCCCACGAGGGAGCGCTGGTCGCCGACGGCCCGCTGGAGCGGGTGCTGCGCACCGTCCGCACCACCGGCTTCGCCCTGGCCACCCTCGACGTGCGCGAGCACGCCGACCGCCACCACGCCGCGCTGGCGGCCCTGTACGACCGCATCGGTGAGCTGGACGTGCCCTACGCCGACCTCAGCCGCCCGCAGCGCCTGCGCGTGCTCTCCCGCGAGCTGACGAACGCCAGGCCGCTCATCACCCCCGCGGCCGCGCGCCACCTCACCGGGGTGCCCGCGGAGGTCGTCGAGCTGGCCCAGACCGTCGCCACGGCCATCGAGCGCTACGGCGAGGAGGTCCTCGAGTCGTGGGTGGTCTCCATGGCCAAGGGGGTCGACGACGTCCTCGCCGTCGTCGTCCTCGCCCGCGAGGTGGGCCTCGTCGACCTGGTCGGCGACGACGGACCGGCGGGGACGGGGCAGAGCCGTGACCCCGGCGGGGACCGTGAGAGGGCCGACGAGGCGCTGGGACGCGGCGTGGTGGCCCGGCTCGGGTTCGTCCCGCTGTTCGAGACCGTCACCGAGCTGGAGAACGCCGGTCCCCTGCTCGACGGGCTGCTCAGCGAGCCCTCGTACCGCCGCGTCGTCGCGGCCCGCGGCGGCGTGCAGGAGGTCATGCTCGGGTACTCCGACTCCTCCAAGGACGGCGGCATCGCGGCGTCGCGCTGGCAGATCCACCAGGCCCAGCGCGCGCTGCGCGACGTCGCCGCGCGCCACGGCGTGGTGCTGCGCCTCTTCCACGGTCGCGGCGGCTCGGTGGGGCGCGGTGGCGGGCCCACGGGCGAGGCGATCCTCGCGCAGCCGTGGGGGAGCCTCGACGGGCCGATGAAGGTCACCGAGCAGGGAGAGGTGATCTCCGACAAGTACGTCCTGCCGCGCCTGGCGCGCCTCAACCTCGAGGGGGCGCTGGCGGCGCTGCTGGAAGCCAGCGTGCTCCACCGGTCCTCGCGGCACTCCCAGGAGTCCATGGCTTCCTGGGACGCCACGATGGACCTCGTCGCCGTCGCGGGCCAGGAGGCCTACCGCTCGCTCGTGGGCGACGAGGCCCTCGTCCCGTTCTTCCTCGCCGCGACGCCGGTCGAGGAGCTCGGCGACCTCAACATCGGCTCCCGCCCCGCGAAGCGCCCGGGTGGCCCCGGTGGCCTGGAGGACCTGAGGGCCATCCCGTGGGTGTTCGGGTGGACGCAGTCGCGCATCAACGTGCCCGGCTGGTACGGGGTCGGCTCGGGGCTGGCCGCGGCCCGCGAGGCCGGGCACGGCGACGCCCTGAGCGCGATGTACGGGTCGTGGAACTTCTTCCGCTCCTTCGTCTCCAACGTCGCGATGACGCTCGCGAAGACCGACCTGGCCATCGCGCGCCGCTACGTCAGCGAGCTGGTCCCCGGCGGCGGTGGTGAGCTCTTCGAGACCATCGCCGCGGAGCACGAGCGCACCGTCACCGAGCTGCTCGCCGTGACGGGGCAGGCGGGCCTGCTCGAGGGGGCCCCGGTCCTGGAGCGCACCCTGGCGCTGCGCGACGCCTACCTGGCGCCGCTGCACGGGCTGCAGGTGCAGCTCCTGGCGCGCTCGCGGGCTGCCGGGGACGGCGTGGACCCGGCCCTGCGGCGGGCGCTGCTGCTGACGATCAACGGCATCGCCGCGGGGATGCGCAACACCGGCTGAGGCGGCGCGTCGGCTGGGCCGCGGCGAGATCTTGACACAGGTCACATCACGCGATAGACATCTCCCAAGCAGTGGAACATCTTTTCCGCTGAATGGAATACTCGACGACGAGTGGAGATGACGCGTGGGCGCGAGCATCGAACGGTTCAACGCCGCGGACGACGACCAGGTGCGGGAGTGGCTCACCGCCTGCCTCGACGTCCCCCGCTGGGTCGACGACGTCGCCGGCGCCCGGCCCTACGCCGACGCCGACGCGCTGGTCGAGCGGGCGCGCAGCGCCGCTCAGCCGCTCACCGACGACGAGATCGACCGCGCCCTGAGCCACCACCCCCGCATCGGCGAGAAGGCCGCCGGGCCAGGCGGCGCCAGCGCGGCGATGTCGGCGCGCGAGCAGTCCGGCGTCGACCCCGCCGACGCCGAGGTCGTCGCGGCGCTCGCGGCGGGCAACGCGGCCTACGAGGAGAAGTTCGGGCACGTCTTCCTCATCCGCGCAGCGGGCCGCTCGTCCCGCGAGGTCCTCGACACCTTGGACCACCGACTGCAGCGCACCCCGGAGCAGGAGCGCGCCACCACGGCCGAGCAGCTCCGGGAGATCGCCCTGCTCCGCCTGGAAGGAGTGCTCAGCGCATGAGCCGCAGCCACATCACCAGCCACGTCCTGGACGCCGCGCTCGGCGTGCCAGCCCGCGACGTCATGATCCGTCTCGAGCGCGGCACTCCCGCGACGAGCGCCTCCCCGGGCGAGGCCGCCGACGGCGCGCCCTCGCTGACCTGGGAGCAGATCGGGTCCCAGCGCACCGACGAGGACGGTCGCACGACCGCTCTCGGGCCCAGCCAGCTGGACGCCGGGACCTACCGGCTCACCGTCGAGACCGGTGAGTACTTCGCCGCCGCCGACCGCCCCACCTTCTACCCGCAGGTGGTCCTGGTCGTCGACGTCGCCGACGCAGACCAGCACTACCACGTGCCGGTCCTGCTCAGCCCGTTCGCCTACACCACCTACAGAGGGAGCTGAACACCATGGCCGCAAAGCTCGGTTTCAACCAGTACGGCAAGGCCGAGGTCCGCCTCGTCAAGATCAAGCGCGACACCGACCGCCACGAGATCAAGGACGTCAACGTCTCCTCGCAGCTGCGCGGAGACTTCGAGGCCGCCCACACGCAAGGCGACAACGGCCACGTGGTCGCCACGGACACCCAGAAGAACACCGTGTACGGGCTCGCCAAGGAGAAGGGCATCGGCTCCATCGAGGAGTTCGGCCTGGCGCTGGGCGAGCACTTCACCTCGGAGTTCGACTGGGTGAGCGGTGGCCGCTGGGCCATCG
>JARICT010000135.1 GCA_029257185.1 Quadrisphaera sp. | reverse complement strand
TTCGGCCCCGAGGAGCGCCTCACCGTGGAGCAGGCCGTCCGCGCCTACACCGTCGGGAGTGCCTACGCCGCGCACCAGGAGCACGAGAAGGGCACCCTGGCCCGCGGCATGCTCGCCGACCTCGTGGTCCTCTCCGAGGACGTCCACCAGGTGGCGCCCGAGAAGATCCGCGACGTCACGGTGACCGCGACGATCGTCGGCGGCGACGTCGTCTTCGGCGGCCTGCCGTGAGCCACCACCACCCACCTCGGAGAGCTGACCATGCCTGACCTGCACGCCGGACGCGCCATCGTCGACTCGCTCGCCCTGCACGGGGTCGAGCGCGTGTTCGTGGTGCCGGGGGAGAGCTTCCTGGCGGTCCTGGACGGGCTGTACGAGTCGGGGATCGACGCCGTGGTGTGCCGCCAGGAGGGCGGGGCCGCGTACATGGCCGAGGCCCACGGCAAGCTCACCGGCCTGCCCGGCGTCGCGATGGTCACGCGCGGCCCCGGCGCCGCCAACGCCCACATCGCCGTGCACCAGGCCTGGCAGGACGGCACGCCCCTGGTGCTGCTGATCGGGATGATCCCCATCGCGGACCGCTACCGCGAGTCCTTCCAGGAGTTCGACCCGCACGCCTGGTTCGCCGGCCAGACCAAGCGCGTCCTCGTCCTCGACCAGCCCGAGCGCGCCAGCGAGATGGTGGCCGAGGCGTTCTTCGCCGCGAGGTCCGGCCGACCGGGCCCCGTGGTCCTCGGGCTGCCGGAGGACGTGCTGAAGCAGGCGTTCACCGGCGCGGTGCACCCGCCGATCCCCGTCTCCGAGGGCGCCGTCTCACCCGAGGACCTGGAGCACCTGCGCGCGGCGCTGGCAGCCAGCGACACGCCGCTCCTCTTCGTCGGCGGCGAGCGGTGGACCCCTGCCGCCTCGGCGGCGATCACCCGGTTCGCGGAGACCAACGGCATCCCCGTGGTCCACGACTGGCGCGCTGCGGACCGCGTCCCCTCTGACTCCCCGATCAGCTGCGGGTGGCTCGGCTACGGCCGCTCCGAGACCGCGGCGGCGATGCTCGAGGAGGCGGACCTGCTCGTCGCCGTCGGCGCGGTGCCCACCGACGTGCCCACCGACGGGTACATGCTGCGCCAGTCACCGGACGCGCGCAACGTCCTCGTCACCGTCGACACCAGCCTGCGCGGGCGCTCCGGCGCGGTGACGCGGCACGTCGTGGCGACGCCGGGCGCCCTCGCCGCAGCGGTCGAGGGCCTGGACCTCGGCCGGGCGCAGCACTGGGACGGGTGGCGCGCCCGGGGCAGAGCCGCCCAGGTCGCCTACTCGAGCGCGCCGGACCTCACGGACCTGCCGCCCACCCGCGACGGCACGGCCCACATGAGCGCCGTCATCGCCGAGCTCGTGGCCCGCCTGCCCGACGACGTGGTGAGCACCTTCGGCGCCGGCAACCACTGCCTGTGGGGCCAGCGCTTCCTGCCGACCCGCACCTTCCCGTCGCAGCTGAGCAGCCGCACCGGGGCCATGGGCTACAGCGTCCCCGCTGCCGTCGCCGCCGCCCTGGAGAGCCCCGGGCGCCTCGTCGTCGCGGTGTGCGGGGACGGCGAGCTCCTCATGAACGGCCAGGAGCTCGCGACCGCCGTCCAGCACGGCGCCCCGTTCCTGGCCGTCGTCATGGACAACGGGGAGTTCGCCACGATCCGCTCCCACCAGGAAGCCCACTTCCCGCACCGGGTGAGCGGCACCCAGCTGCAGAACCCTGACTTCGCCGCCTGGGCCCGCGCCTTCGGCGCGCACGGCGAGAGCGTGACCGGCGACGACCAGGCCGCCGCCGCCGTCGAGCGGGCGCTGCACGCCGTCACGCGGGAGCGCCGACCGGCCCTGGTCCACGTCGTCGTCGACCAGCAGATCTCCCACCCGTAGCCCCACGTCCCGAGGAGCGCCATGAGCAGTCGTGAACTCTCGAAGGCGAGGCGCGCCCTGACCGGCTCCTTCGTCGGCACCGCCCTGGAGTGGTACGACTTCTTCCTCTTCGGCACCACCGCCGCGATCGTGTTCGCGCCGCTGTTCTTCAACGACGAGGACCCCACGACCCGGACCATCCAGGCGCTCCTGACGTTCGGCGTCGGCTTCATCGGCCGCCCCCTCGGCGCCCTGGTCTTCGGCCACTTCGGCGACCGCCTCGGCCGCAAGGGCATCCTCATCTTCACCATCGTCATGATGGGCGTCGCCTCGACGCTCATCGGCGCGCTGCCCACGTACGCGACCGCCGGCATCGTCGCCCCGATCCTGCTGGGCATCCTGCGCTTCGTGCAGGGCATGGCGACCGGCGGTGAGTGGGGCGGCGCCACGCTGATGGCGGTGGAGTCCGCGCCGCCGGACAAGCGCGGGCTCTACGGCGCCATCGTCCAGCTCGGCTCGCCGGCCGGCACGCTGCTCTCCAGCGGCGTGGTGGCCGCGGTGGTGGCGCTGACCGGGGAGCAGTTCCTCGTCTGGGGGTGGCGCATCCCCTACCTCCTCTCGATGGTGCTCGTGGTGGTCGGCGTGTGGCTGCGCCTCGCGATCGACGAGACCCCCGACTACAAGGCAGCCGCCGCACAGAGCGCCGGCCTCCCTCGCGAGGTCCCGGTCGTCGCGATCTTCCGCCGCATCCCCGGCCGGCTGCTGGTGGGCATCGCCACCTACCTGTTCGGCAACGCCGGCTTCTTCCTGCTCACCACGTTCATGATCAGCTACGTCACCACCACCCTGGGGCTGCCGGCGACCGTGGTCCTCGGCGCCATCTCCTGGGGCGCCCTCTCGCAGGGCGTCATCATGCTCGTCGCCGGCAAGGTCTCGGACCGGATCAGCCCGCCGCTGATGGTGGTGGTCGGCTACGTCATCGCCGCCGCGCTGGCGTTCCCGATCTTCTGGCTCGTGGACACCCGCAGCACCGCGCTGATCGCGCTGGCCCTGGTGCTGGGGCTCGGCTTCGCGTCCATCCCCTACGCCGTGGTGGGCTCCACGCTGACCCAGCTGTTCCCGATCAAGCTGAGGTACTCCGCGATCGCCCTGTCCGCCAACGTCGCGGGCATCGTGGCGGGGTTCATGCCGGCGCTGGCGGTCTGGGTCCTCAGCGTCACCGGCAACAGCTCGACCGGGCCGGCCACCCTGCTGTTCGTCATCGCCGCGATCTCCCTCGTCGGGTCGATCATCGCGCGGCGGATGATCCTGGCCGACGAGCGCGACGGGCTGCTGGGCGGGGAGGCCGTCCCCGCGGCGATGGCCGAGCCGCAGGCCGACCGGTAGGAGGGGGCGGCCGCACGCCGCTCAGGCGAGGTGGTGCGCCCGGGTGAGCGGCAGCCAGGTGGCCCGGTGGACGTCCACCGGGCGCCCGTCGACGCGCACCGGCTCGGGCCGCCCGCTCACCTCCACGCGGGGGGTGGCGGTGTTGAGGAGCATGTCCCGGCTCGAGAGCCGCCGGCTGCCGGTGACGGCTGCGTACCGGTGCCCGGACGGCAGGGCGTCGCGTGCGCCGGCGTCGTCCAGGCACTCCCGGGAGACGAAGACGTGGGCCAGCTCCGAGGGCGCGCGGCCGTGGCCGCCCCAGAAGGGCAGCATCCGTCGCGGCTGGGTCAGCCGGGTGGAGCCCGACCCCGAGCCGGACGCCCCCCACACCACGAAGCCGGACTTGACGACCAGCTCGGGGGCCGCACCGAACCAGGCGGGGTTCCACAGCACGATGTCGGCGAGGCGGCCCGGCTGCAGGCTGCCGACGTCGCGCTCCAGGCCGTGGGCGATCGCCGGGTTGACGGTCAGCTTGGCGAGGTAGCGGAGCACACGGGCGTTGTTGACGACGCCCGGGCCCACCTCGTCGTTCAGCGTCGCGTTCACGTGGGCGAGCTGCCAGGTGCGCCGCATCGTCTCCGCGATGCGGCCCATCCCCAGGCCGTCGGAGTTGATGATGCTGATCGCCCCGTCGTCGTGCAGGCGGTTCTCCGCGGCGATGCCGTGCTCGCGGATGCGGCTCGCCGCGATGGCGCTGTCGCTGCTCAGCAGCCGGTGTCCGCGGTGGACGGTCATCGTCATGGGGTCGAGCTCGGCCACCGTCGACGGCGTGAGCGGCAGGGTCGGCGTGGTCGACGACGTGAGGACGTTGCCCCGCTCGACGACCTGGAGCAGATCAGGGTGCCCGCCGCCGCCCTCCACGTGGTAGGCGTGCACCGTCCGGCCGCCCACGGCGTCGAGGGTGTCGTCGAGGAACCCTGACTCGTTGAGGCTGTCGGTGTGCAGCGCCACCGGGAGGTCCGCCTGGTCGGCCACGCCCAGGCAGGTGTCGATGGCGGTCGGCGTGGCGCCCCAGTCCTCGTGGACCTTGAAGCCGCCCGCCCCCGAGGCGACCGCCTCCTCCAGCAGGTCCGGCGAGGTGGAGGAGCCGCGCGCGAGGAAGGCGGCGTTGACCGGCACGTCGGACCAGCCCTGGATGAGGGTGTGGAGGTTCCGGCGGGGGTTGGCGCCGACGTCCCACACCCCGCCGGTGCCCATCCCCACGATGGTGGTGACGCCGGCGGACAGCGCGGCCGGCGCCAGCTCGGCGTTGGACAGGTGGACGTGGGAGTCGACGACGCCCGGGGTGGCGATGAGGCCCTCGCCGGGGATCATCGCGGTGGCCGCGTCGACCTCCAGCTCGACGCCGGCCTGCAGGTCCGGGTTGCCGGCCCGCCCGAGCGAGACGACCCGGCCGTCCTTGACGCCGATGGTCGTCTTGCGCACCCCCACGGTGGGGTCGATGACGAGCACCCCGAGGATGACGAGGTCCAGGGCGCTGGCGCGGTCCGCGCGGGCGGACACCAGCGCGCCGTGACGGGCCGTCTTGCCGCAGCCGCCGATCAGCTCCTCGCCGGCCTCGGTGTCGTCCCCCTCGACGGCCACCCACAGGCCGGTGTCGCCGAGCCGCACCCGGTCGCCGGTGGTGGGGCCGTAGAGGCTGGCGTAGTCCTCGCCGCGGATGCTGGTCATGACCGGTCCGGCGTGAGCTCGACGGCGCCGACCCGGAGCTCGCGCCCGGGGCCGACCTCCACCGACGACCCGGCGGGCTGGTCGAGGCGGTACCTGCCGGGTGCGTCCACGCTGACCTCCAGGGCGGGGTTGACGGTGTCCAGCGGCACGTGGGAGGACACCCAGACCGGCAGCGCCCCGGTGTTGCGCAGCGTCGCCGTGGCGCGGCGCCGGCCCGGGGCCAGCTCGACCTGCTCCCTCGCCGGCCTGATGCTGCCCGCGGCGCCGGCTGCCGGCGCGCCGAACGGCCGGTCCACGTGGACGAGCGCCGTGCCGTGGGGGAACAGCGCCTCGACCTCGACGGCGGGGACGAGCGCCGCGACGTCGGGCAGCAGGTGCTCCCGCGGCACGAACGCCGGCGCGCGGTCCAGGATCTCCGCCAGGGGCACGTCGTCCCAGGCCATCTCCTGCACCTCGTCGCAGAGCAGCGCGATGGCCTCCACCGCCCCCAGCCGGGCGCCGCGGGCGATCCGGCGGCGGGCGAGGTCGGCGCCGGCGGCGATCTCCAGGCGCTCGCGCTCGCGGGGTGTGAGGTGCACGGCCGCCTCCCTCGTCCTCCAGCGGACCGACGATCTGCGGTGATCGACGTCTGCGAGACGCTAACAGCCAGGATCCGCCGGGCGTCGCGCGGACGAGCGAGGTGGACCATGATGGCGATCACCACAGCTGATGCCGAGGAGGTGCCATGACCACGACAGTCGACCGTCCCGCTGGGATCGACCGCTTCGACACCCCGCTCTACACCGTGGCAGAGGCGGCCCGCTACCTCGACGTGCCGACGAGCACGCTGGCCACCTGGGCGCGCGGCTACCGTCGCCGTCCCCTCGGCCGGCAGGAGGTCATCGGTGATCCTGTGCTCGCTACCTCCCCGGATGCTCCGCGGGGAACGCCCAGCGTGCCGTTCGTCGGGCTCGCCGAGGGCATGGTGTTGGCGGCGCTGCGGCGAAGTGGGGTGCCGCTCCAGCGCATCCGCCCTGCGCTGACGCGCCTCGAGGAGGAGTTCGGTATACGCCACGCGCTGGCGAGCAAGCAGCTGTACAGCGATGGCGCCGAAGTCCTGTACGACTACGGCCGCCGTGATCCTGGATCGGACGGGGCGCGCGCCGTCGACGACCTCGTGGTGGTGCGCAACGGGCAGCGAGTCTTCAACACCGTGGTGGAGTCCTACCTCAGTCGCATCACCTTCAGCGCCGACGGCTACGCGTCGCTCGTGCGGCTACCCGCCTACGAGCTGGCTGACGTGGTCGTGGACCCGACTCGGGGATTCGGGCAACCGATCTTCGCGGAGGGCGGGGCCCGCCTCGACGATGCGCTCGCCATGTTTCGTGCCGGTGAGCCCCTTGAGTCCGTCGCCGCCGAGTTCGGCGTGACGCGCGACCACCTCGAGGACGCTGTCCGGGTGGCTACCCGGCTCGCGGCGTGACGTGACGCCTGGAGGTGGAGCCGACCTGCCTCCCCTCTTCCTGGACCGCAGTCTGGGACGGATCCAGGTGCCGTCGATCCTTCGTGCGGCCGGGCTCGATCTCCGCACGCTCGCCGAGGTCTACGGCATCCCGGCTGACGAGGGCGTCGCTGACGAGAAGTGGTTGACGCGCGCCGGCCAGGAGGGCTGGGTGGTGCTCATGAAGGACGAGCGCATCCGCCGCCGTCCGGCCGAGAAGCGAGCGCTGGTCGACCACGGTGTGAGGGCCTTCTGCCTCGCCCGCCGTGACATCAGGGCCACCGAGATGGCTGGGCTGTTCCTCGCCGCGCGCACAGAGATGGCGCGGACGTGCTCGCAACCGGGCCCCTTCCTCGGCGTGATCTCCCAGCAGGCGGTGCGGATGGTCGACCTCGGCACCTGATCGGTCGTCGCGGATCTGACCGCTGGCGTCACCGACGCTGCACTTCAGGCCGGCGCCCCGACCGCCGATAGGGACCTGGAGGAGTCCCGCGGCGGACCCAGGCAGGAGTGGTGGCACGACCATGGCGGTGCGCTCGGACCTGACCTCCACGGTCACCGCCGCATCGCCCCCTGACCGCGGCGGCGCCCGGGTCGCCCCCGGCCGTCACCGCGGGTGGGACGGCCGTCCCACCCCGCGCTCACAGGTGCTGGCGCTCGCCCTCGGCGTCGCCGCGCTGGCGCTGCTGGCCCGCCTCGTCCGCATCACCACCGCGTACGAGATCCACATCGACGAGGTCTCCTACGCCGAGGTCTCCCGCAACCTCGCGCTCGGTGAGCAGCTGGTCATCCACGGGGCGCCCTTCCACCTGCACCCGCCGGGGTACCTCGCGCTGATGGCGGCCGTCCAGCGCGCCCTCGGCGTCGAGCCGGACCTCCTGGGTGCGGTGATGCAGCTGCGCCCGGTCGGAGCGGTGCTCGGCGCCGCGACGTGCGTGGTGCTGGCGCTCCTGGTGCGCCGCCTCGCAGGGCTGCCCGCCGCGGCGCTCGCCGGCGCCTACCTCGCCCTCGACCCGTTCGCGAACCGCTTCGACAGCCGCGTCTTCCTCGAGGCCCCGGCGATGCTCATGACGGTCACGGCGATCAGCTGCCTCGTCGCGGCCAGCGCGCAGCGCGCGGACGGCCCTCGGGGCCGGCTGCTCGTCGGAGCGGGGCTGGCCGTCGGCGGCGCGATCCTCGTCAAGGAGCCTTACGCCCTGATCACCGCGGCCCCCGTGCTCCTGCTGCTCGTCACCGGGTGGTGCCTGCGCCGCCGCGACTCCGCCACCGTGCTCGCCGTCGCGGCCCTCTGCTACGCCGGCTACGTCGCGGGCATCGCGCTCACCGGCCAGTGGCCGCCGTGGCAGCGCGAGAAGCTCAGCGGTGTGCGCCGCCTGCTCGGGGTGGAGCAGACCACCGGGTTCAACGCTCCCGGCGGCGACCGCCTCGTCGACCGGCTGGTCCACCACGCCCTGGAGCTCGGGCCGACCTACGTGGTCATCGCCGCCAGCGCCCTGGGCCTG
>JARICT010000117.1 GCA_029257185.1 Quadrisphaera sp. | reverse complement strand
GCAGCAGCCACGGCCCCGCCGGCGATCAGGCCGGTCTCCTGCGCGGGGGCGGTGGAGCCCCCACCGGTGGCGACGCCGCCGCTGGGCATCGCCGACATCTGCGAGACCTCCAGCACACCGCAGGCGGCCGGGTTGGTGGCCTCCTCCGGGAGCGACGGGTCGAGATCGGACTTCACGTCGCCGTCGTAGGTGCCGCTGCCGTCGAGGTCCACGCCGTGCTTGACGATGACGCCCTCGCCGTCGCGGATCTGCTGGGCCACGTCGCTGCTGACGGTCACGGTGTTGGTGTACTCGGCGTCACCGGTGGGGAAGCGGTCCACGGCGAGGCCGCTGTCCGGCGAGGTGTCCCCGGACGTCGTCAGCGACACGGCGATCGCGCCGTAGCTGTCCGCGGCGTCCGAGGTCTGGAGGGCGCCGTCGGCGCCGGAGCCCTCCTGGCCCGGCGACGGGCACTGGCCCGAACCTCCGACGTGGATGTGCTGGGCGTGCGGAGCGTCGGCGAGGAAGCCCGTCGAGGTCATCGTCAGCTCCAGCTGGTCCCCGGTGAGGGTGCCGGTGACGGTTCCGGTGGCCCCGGAGTCGTTGAGGGAGGTGAGGTCCGCCTGCAGGCTCGTGGCGCCGTCGTCGGCGGCGGAGGCGGGGAGCGCCGCGAGCAGCGGTGCTGCCAGGAGTCCTGCGGCGGCGATGGCGAACACGGGACGGGTGGTGCGAGCAGTGATGCGCATGATGCTCCTTCGCGTCTGCGGACGGGGTGTCCGCCGGGTGCTGACGGCCGGGGCCGCCGCGGGTGATCGACGGTGGTTCGGACCTGCGACGCGCAGGGATGGGTGCCCCGTCGGCGCCTCGTCCGCGCTGCGTGCCGTGCGCCGGTGACCGCAGCGCGTGACCCCCTCCTCCGCCCGCGCCGCAGGGGCTCTCTCGGTACCGGTGATCGCGCAGACGGCCCCTACTGTGCGCGGGTGTCCGCTTCCCCCGCCGACGCCGCAGCTCCCGCGGCCGCCCGACCCTCACGATCCGACGAGGTCAGGCGAGCCCTGCTGGCGGTCTCCGTCCTCGACGACCTCGACGTCCACCACGACGACGAGGCCCTCAGCCTCCACGTCCCCGGGGTCGCGCGCCGGGGTTCGCGCCTGCGCCTGCCGAGCCACGTCGCTGCCGACGTGCTGGGCGGCTGGCCCCCCATCTCGGTGCAGGCGCGGCTGCGGCTGCGGAGCTGGTTGCGGGCGCACCGGGCCATCGCCGCGGCCCCCCACCCGGGCGCGCTGCTGCGCGAGCGGGTGCGGGCGCTGGCGGTGCCGCACGGCTCCGCGTGGCACCCGGGCGCCGGGCTCGCACCGCGCTGGACGCGGGCCGGCGTCCCCGGCGGCGCGCTGGACGTGGGCCTGGGGGTCGTCGGCATCGACGAGGGCGGCGCGCCGGTCCCCCTGTGGCCGGACCTCCCCGGCGCCGCGGGCATGGACGCGGCCGCGGTGGACGAGCTGTGGGACTCGGCCGGCGCGCACGCGCTGCGGATGGGCGGCATCGCCGCAGCGCGCGCGGCCCGAGCGTCCCGGTCGTCGAGCCCGCCGGGCGGCCCCGGCGCGGTGCTGCGCCCGTACGGAGGGTGCGACGTGCCGACGCTGCTGGCCACCGGGCCGCTGCGCGCCGAGCTGGCCGGGTCCGACCCGGTGGGCATGAGGGTGGTCTCGGTACCCGACCGCACGCGAGGCTGGTTCGACTCCCGCCACGCCGACCCGGCGTTCGTGGCCGCCGCGTGGACGGCGACCGAGCCCGCGTCGCGAGGGGTGCGAGCGCCGCTGCTCGTCACCTCCGACGAGGTGGCGCTGCCGCGCTGACCCGTCGCGCCCGGTCAGCGCCGGGCGGCCGCGCCGGGGCTCGGGGCGCTGGCCTCGTCGAGGCGCGCGACCTCCTCGGCGACGCTCCGGGCGACGTCCTGGGCGGTCAGACCGATCTCGGCGAGCACCTGGGCGCGGGAACCGTGCTCGAGGAAGCGCACGGGCACACCTCTGGTGGTCACCGGTGTCCCCACCCCGGCCTCCACGAGCGCCCGGGCGACCTGGCTGCCCACGCCGCCCTGCACCACGCCGTCCTCGAGGGTCACCACGAGGCGGTGCCGCGCCGCCAGGCCCGGGAGCGGGCCGGGCACGGGCAGCGCCCACACCGGGTCCACGACGGTGGCGTGGATCCCGTGGGCGGCGAGGCGCTCGGCCAGGTCCAGCCCGACGGCGGCCATCGTCCCCACGGCGACGACGAGCACGTCCTCGCTCTCCCCGCGAGCGAGGACGTCGAGCACGGAACCGTCGGCCGCCCCTCCCGGGTCGCCGAGGCGTTCGAGCGCCACGATCTCGTCGTCGGCGGACCCCTTGCCGGGGAAGCGCAGCACCGTCGGTCCGTCGTCGACGTCGAGGGCGGCCGCCAGGGACTCCCTCAGGCGCGCACCGTCGCGCGGCGCGGCCAGCGCCAGCCCCGGCACGACCCCGAGGAGCGCCATGTCCCACACCCCGTGGTGGCTGGGCCCGTCCGGGCCGGTGACGCCGGCCCGGTCGAGGACGAACGTGACGCCGGCGCGGTGCAGCGCCACGTCCATGAGCGTCTGGTCCAGGGCTCTGGTGAGGAAGGTGGAGTACACGGCGACCACCGGGTGCAGCCCCCCGTGGGCCATCCCCGCGGCCGTCGTGGTGGCGTGCTGCTCCGCGATCCCGACGTCGAGGACCCTCTCGGGCATCTCCGCGGCCATGGGGGCCATCCCCACGGGCACCAGCATGGCGGCGGTGACGCCCACGACGTCGTGGCGCTCGCGGGCCCGCTCCAGCAGCGACTGGCCGAAGGCCGCGGTGAACGTCGTGGCGCCCGAGCCGACGTTCAGGGCCGCACCGGTGTCCGGGTCGATGACGCCGACGGCGTGGAAGCGGTCGACGTCGTCGAGCTCGGCGGGGTGGAACCCGCGGCCCTTCTGCGTCATGACGTGGACGATGACCGGGCCCTCGAAGCTCCGCGCCCTCGCGAGGGCGTGCTCGAGGTCCTCGAGGTCGTGGCCGTCGACGGGGCCGACGTACTTCATGCCCAGGTCCTCGAACATCCCCTGGGGAGCGACGAAGTCCTTGAGCCCCTTCTTCATGCCGTGGAGCGTGTCGTAGGCGAGGCGCCCCGGCGTCCCGCCGCGCTGCAGCGTCGACTTCCCCCAGTCCAGGAAACGCTCGTAGCCGCGCGTCGTGCGCAGGGTGGCGAGGTGGTGGGCCATGCCGCCGATGGTGGGGGCGTAGGAGCGTCCGTTGTCGTTGACGACCACGACCACGCGGTCGGTGGACGTGGCGATGTTGTTGAGCGCCTCCCAGGCCATGCCGCCGGTGAGCGCGCCGTCACCGACCACGGCCACGGCGTGCTGGGGACGCCCGGCGAGGGTGTTGGCGCGCGCGATGCCCGCGGCCCACGACAGCGAGGTGGAGGCGTGCGAGTTCTCCACCACGTCGTGCTCGGACTCCTCACGGCTCGGGTAGCCCGCCAGCCCACCGCGCTGGCGCAGCGCGGAGAAGTCCTGGCGGCCGGTCACGAGCTTGTGGACGTAGGACTGGTGGCCGGTGTCCCACACCAGGGCGTCCTGCGGGGAGTCGAAGACCCGGTGGAGGGCGAGGGTGAGCTCGACGACGCCGAGGTTCGGCCCCAGGTGGCCTCCGGTGCGCGAGACCTCGCGGACGAGGAAGGCCCGGACCTCCTCGGCCAGGCACCCCGTCTCGTAGCGGGAGAGTCGCTTCAGGTCATCGGGTGACGTGATGGTGTCGAGCAAGCTCATCGAGGCGGTCCTCCGCGGGTCGGTGGCGGCTCGTCCGTGACGGGCCGCCGGCTCGGCCACGATCTTAGGCGTGCTTCGTCCGGGCCGCCCGGCCTGTCACAGACGAGCCGCTCGGCGCACGCCGCGCAGGGCCTGCTCCACCAGGAGGGCTCCGCGCCAGGCCGCCAGGAGGCGGGCCCGCTCGACCTCGAGCGCCACGAGCGCGTCGTCGACGGCGCGGGGGTCGAGCAGACCGGCGTCGACGGCGCCGGCCATGTCGGTGCGCCAGGTGCCCACCGCGGCCCGCTGTGCCTGCAGGCAGGCCGCGACGTGGTGGACCGCGAGGCGGGCGAGCACCACCGGGTGGCGCGTGATGACGGCGTGGGCCCGGTAGTCGGGCGGGCACAGGTCCGCGAGCCAGGCGCTGGCCGCCGGGACCCAGTCCTCGGCGTCGGGAGGGCGCAGACCGTCGGGCCAGCCGAGCGGCGCGTGAGAATGAGACACGCGTTCGATCCTAGCGCGAGGTGCTCTCGCCGCTGGGCCGGTCGAGGGACGGGTCAGCGCCTCAGCGGGCGGCGCTGGACACGGACCAGCACGGCGCTGCCGATCACCGCGAGGGCGGCGAGCCCGGCGAAGATCGCGGCCACCACCGAGACGGGCGCGCCGTCGATGCGGGCGACGGCGATCCACGCCAGCCCCCAGGACAGGGACAGCGCGGGGGCGATCCGGCCGTGGCCGACCACCGCGAGGCCCGCGCCGATGCCCGCGGCGACGAGCAGGACCACGACCGTCCAGACCGTCGCCCCCGCGCCGACGGCCTCCCACCCCGCGTCGGCGACGAGCGCGGCGGCCGCGTTCGCCACCGTGGCGATGGACACCCAGCCGAGGTAGAGCCCGACCACGCCGTCGAGGAGCAGCGCCTGCAGCGCGGACGCGGGCCGGGTGCCGATGAGGCGCGCGAGCGCCACGACGAGCGAGACCAGGAGCAGGGCGATCACGACGAGCGCCCCGGTGACCGAGCCCGCCTGGGCGGTGAGGATCCAGGCGGCGTTGAGCAGGAGGGAGGCGGCGACCCACCACCCGGTGCGCCGCTGACGCACGTCGGCGCGCTGGCCGGGCAGCAGCTGGTAGACCGCGAGGGCGAGGAGGCCGGCGTAGATGACCGACCAGATCGAGAAGGCGGGCCCGGCGGGGGCGACGAGGCTCGCGGAGGCGGACAGCGCCCCGCCGGCCGCCTCGTCGATGGGGGTGCCCACCACGGCTCCCGAGCCGATGAACCCGCCGACCACCGCGACGAGCGCGCTGATCGCCACGACGGTGACGCGGACGGTGTCGCGACCGGCGGCGCCCGCGCGCGAGCGGCCCCGCCGGCGGGGCGGGGCGCTGGTGGTCACGACCGGACCCGTCCGGCGGTCGTGGTGAGCGCTGGTCGTGGGCGGGTTCTGGTGATGGTCGGCATGTCGCTCCCTGCGTGGTCGGTGGGCACAGTCTGTCCGACCCGCGCGCCCCGGGACCACCCGTGCCCGGCTCCCCGGGTCAGCGCCGCCGGTCAGGCGAGGCGTTCCCCGGGCGCACCCTCACACCAGCAGGGTCCGCACCAGCAGCAGCAGGCCGGAGGCGGCCGTGACGCCCAGCACCAGCAGGCGGAAGCGTCCGCCGGCGTCGACGTGGCGACGCAGCGGTCCCGACAGCCCGAAGCCCAGCGCCATCGCGGGCAGGAGCAGCACCCCCGCCAGGAGGGCGGGCGCCCCGACCTGACCGGTGGCGAGCAGCGCGCTCAGCGAGATCGGCGGCCCGAAGCTGAAGAAGGCGCTCATGGTGGCGCGTGCGGCCGGACCGGGCGAGCGCTGGTAGAGCAGAGCCATCGGCGGGCCGGCGATCGAGGTGGCCGTGGACAGCGCCCCCGAGGCTCCCCCGGCGACGAGCAGCGCGAGCGGGGTCGGCCGGACGTCCCACCGCACCACGGACGCGCCGACCCCCACCAGCACCGTGAGGGCCACGACGAGCGCGACGGCCCGCGGCGTGAGCAGCGCGACGGCGACCAGCCCCAGGCCGGTGCCCGGCAGTCGTCCCAGCAGGGCGGGCCAGACCTCGCGCCACGCGATGTGGTCCCGCTCGCGCCAGGCAGTCAGCAGGGGCAGCGGGGCGACGGCGACCAGCAGTGCCACCGGCAGCAGCGTGGGGTCGACGAAGGCCACCACCGGGGCGGCGACCAGAGCCATGCCGAAGCCGGAGAGACCCTGGACGAACGCCCCCACGGTCATGGCGGCGCCCGCGACGAGCAGGACGCTCGTGGGGGGCGCCGCCGTGATCAGCGCCTCGAGGTCGATGGTGGCGCCGATGCTCCTACCGGTGCGGGCCGGTCGCTCAGGCCGCGAGGAGGGAGCGCAGCACGTACTGCAGGATCCCGCCGTGGCGGTAGTAGTCGGCCTCGCCGGGGGTGTCGATCCGGACCGGCGCCTCGAACACCACCGGCTCGGCCCCGTCGCGCGTGGCCGTGACGGTGGCCGTGGACGGGGTCTCGCCGTCGTTGAGCGCCGTGATACCGGCGACGTCGAACGTCTCGCTCCCGTCCAGCCCGAGCGAGGCCGCGCTCTCGCCCTCGGGGTACTGCAGGGGGATGACGCCCATGCCGATGAGGTTCGAGCGGTGGATCCGCTCGAAGCTCTCGGCGATCACCACGCGGACCCCGAGCAGGGTGGTGCCCTTGGCGGCCCAGTCGCGCGAGGAGCCCGAGCCGTACTCCTTGCCGGCGAGCACCACCAGCGGGGTGCCGGCCTGGGCGTAGTGCTGCGCGGCGTCGTAGATCGACTCCTGC
The DNA here is from genome assembly GCA_029257185.1 of Quadrisphaera sp. GTDB lineage: Bacteria > Actinomycetota > Actinomycetes > Actinomycetales > Quadrisphaeraceae > CADCUY01. The sequence continues at coordinate 18,213 of JARICT010000117.1, read as the reverse complement.
GGTGCGCCGTCGACGGTGAAGTCGCGGGTGAACCCTCCGGCCACGCCGTCGAGGAGCTGGTTGCGCAGCCGGATGTTGGCGAACGTGCCGCGGATCATCACCTCGTGGTTGCCGCGCCGGCTGCCGTAGGAGTTGAAGTCCGCGCGCTCCACCCCGTGCTCGGACAGGTAGCGCCCGGCAGGGCTGTCAGCCTTGATGGAGCCGGCAGGGCTGATGTGGTCGGTGGTCACCGAGTCGCCCAGCATGGCGAGGACCCGGGCGCCGGCGACGTCGGTCACCGGGGCGGGCTGCGCCGGCATGCCGTCGAAGTACGGGGGCTTGCGCACGTAGGTCGAGCCCTCGTCCCACGTGAAGGTGTCGCCCTCGGGGGTGGGCAGCGAGCGCCACCGCTCGTCCCCGGCGAAGACGTCGGCGTAGTCGTCGGTGAACATGTCCTGGCTGATGGCCCCGGCGATCGTCTGCTCGATCTCGGCGTCGGAGGGCCACACGTCGCGCAGGTAGACCGGGTCGCCGTCGGTGCCGGTGCCCAGCGGGTCGGTCTCGGGGTCCCAGTCCATGGTCCCGGCGAGGGCGAAGGCGATGACCAGCGGCGGCGAGGCCAGGTAGTTCATCTGCACGTCAGGGTTGATGCGCCCCTCGAAGTTGCGGTTGCCGGACAGCACCGCGGCCACCGAGAGGTCGTGCTCGGCGACGGCTTCCGACAGCTCGGGAGCGATGGGTCCGGAGTTGCCGATGCACGTGGTGCAGCCGTAGCCGACGAGGTTGAACCCGAGCTTCTCGAGGTAGGGCGTGAGCCCGGAGCGGTCGTAGTAGTTGGTCACGACCTTGCTGCCCGGCGCCAGAGACGTCTTGACCCACGGCGGCACGCTCAGGCCCGCGTCGACGGCGTTGCGGGCCAGCAGGGCCGCACCGATCATCACCGAGGGGTTCGAGGTGTTGGTGCACGACGTGATGGCGGCGATGACGACGTCGCCGTGGTCGATCTCGGTGCTCGTGCCGTCCGCCAGCGTCACGGGGACGCGGTGGTGCGGGCGGTCGTCCGCGTGGCCGGGCTCGGCCGGCGGCGGGCTGCCGAACCCCTCCTTGACGGGATCGGAGGCGGGGAACGTCGACTCGAGGTTCGAGTCCAGCGTGTAGCCGCCGACGGCGTCGACCGCGGACGAGGTCGCCGCGTTGGCGGCCTTCCCCCGGTCGGGCACGTCCTGCGGGGCGTAGTCCTCGAGGGCCGCGCGGAAGGCGCCCTTGGACTCCGACAGCTCGATGCGGTCCTGGGGACGCTTGGGACCGGCGATGGAGGGGACCACGGTCGAGAGGTCCAGCTCGAGCCGCTCGGAGAAGCGGGGCTCCACCGACGGGTCGTGCCACATCCCCTGCGCCTTGGTGTAGGCCTCGACGAGCCCCACCTGCTCCTCGCTGCGCCCGGTCAGGCGCAGGTAGTCCAGCGTGACGTCGTCGACGGGGAAGATCGCGCACGTCGAGCCGAACTCCGGGCTCATGTTGCCGATGGTCGCGCGGTTGGCCAGCGGCACCGCGGCCACGCCGTCGCCGTAGAACTCGACGAACTTGCCGACCACGCCGTGGGCGCGCAGCTGCTCGGTGATGGTGAGCACGACGTCCGTGGCGGTGGTGCCCGCCGGGATGGTGCCGGTCAGCCTGAAGCCGACGACCTGGGGGATGAGCATCGAGACGGGCTGGCCGAGCATCGCCGCCTCGGCCTCGATGCCGCCGACGCCCCAGCCGAGGACCCCGAGCCCGTTCACCATGGTGGTGTGGGAGTCGGTGCCCACGCAGGTGTCGGGGTAGACCACGCCGTCGCGCTCCACCACCACGCGGGCGAGGTGCTCGATGTTGACCTGGTGGACGATGCCGGTGCCGGGCGGCACCACCTTGAAGTCCTCGAACGCGCCCTGGCCCCAGCGCAGGAACTGGTAGCGCTCGCCGTTGCGCTGGTACTCCATCTCGACGTTGCGCTCGAAGGCGTCGGGCGTGCCGGCGACGTCCACGATGACGGAGTGGTCGATGACCAGCTCGGCGGGGGCCAGCGGGTTGACCTTCGTGGCGTCGCCGCCGAGGTCGGTGATCGCCTCGCGCATGGTGGCGAGGTCGACGATGCAGGGGACGCCGGTGAAGTCCTGCATCACCACGCGCGCCGGCGTGTACTGGATCTCCACGGAGGGCTCGGCGGACGGGTCCCAGTCGGCGACCGCGCGGACGTGCTCCTCGGTGGTGTTGGCGCCGTCCTGCGTGCGGATGAGGTCCTCGAGCAGCACCTTGAGGCTGAACGGCAGGTTCGCGGCGCCCTCGAGGCCGTCCCCGGTGATGGAGTGGTAGCGGTAGGTCGCGTCCCCGACCTCGAGCTCGGCGCTGCGGTGCGTCCCTGCTGCGGGGCTGTCGGTGCTCATCGTGGTGCTCCACCTCTCGTCGGCGCGGACGGCGCCCCGCTCCGGAGCGTCGCGGGCACAGCACCCTGGTGCGTGGCCGCGGCGCAGCGGCGGGAAACCTGCTGGGGTGATCGTAGTCGAGAGCGACGACACCGCCGGGCTCGTCGCGGCGCAGGCACCATGGGAGCGTGATCCGACCCGCCACGCCCGGCGACCTCCCGCTCCTTCCCGCGGTCGAGCGCGCGGCCGGCGAGGCGTTCCGGGGCGTCGGCATGGAGGCGATCGCCGACGACGCCCCGCTCCCCCTCCCGGCGCTGCTCCGCTACCAGCGGGACGGGCGCGCGTGGGTGGCGGTCGGCGCCGCGGACCGCCCCGTCGGCTACCTCCTGCTCGACGCGGTCGACGGGTGCGCGCACGTGGAACAGGTGAGCGTCCACCCGGGCGCCCGCGGTCGAGGGCTCGGCGCCTCGCTGCTGGACGCCGCCCAGGAGTGGTCGCGGGCGCGCTCCTCGGGCGCGCTGACGCTGTCCACGTTCGCCGACGTCGCGTGGAACGCGCCGTACTACCGGCGCCTGGGGTTCCTGGAGCTGGCGGCCGGGGAGTGGACGCCGGGTCTGCGGGCCGTCGTCGAGCACGAGGCGGGGCTGGGGCTGGACCGCTGGCCGCGGGTGGTGATGCGGCGCACGCCAGGCGGTGGGCCCCGCGAACAGGACATCCTCCCGTCCACCCGGTAGGCAGGGGCCATGGAGCCATCGCTGTTCTTCGTCGGCACCGCCACCACGATCATCCGGGCGGGCGGGTTCACGATCCTCACCGACCCGAACTTCCTCCACGCCGGGGAGCGCGCCCACCTCGGCTACGGACTGGTCTCGAAGCGGCTCACCGAGCCGGCGATCGGCGTCGACGACGTGCCCGACCTCGATGCCGTCGTCCTCTCCCACCTCCACGGCGACCACTGGGACCGCCGGGCCCGCCGCGGCCTCGACCAGGGGGTGCCGATCGTGACCACCCACGAGGCCGCCAAGAAGCTGCGCCGGCAGGGTTTCGACCAGGCGCAGGGGCTGTCCCGGTGGGCCACCCGGACCTTCCGCCGCGACGACGCCACCCTGACGATCACCGCGGTCCCCGCGCGGCACGCCGGCGGCGTCCTGGGCACCCTGCTCCCCCCCGTCAACGGGCACGTCCTGGACGTCGAGGGGGGCGGCCGGCTCCAGACCCGGCTGTGGCTCAGCGGCGACACGATGCTGTTCTTCGGCCTCGACCAGATCGCGCAGCGGTGGCCCGACATCGACGCCGGCGTCCTGCACCTCGGCGGCACCCGTCTGCCGGCCGGTCTGCCGTGGGGGCCGCTGGTCACGCTCGACGGCGAGGGCGGCGCCGAGGCGGCTGAGCGGGTGGGTCCGCGCACGGTGGTCCCGGTGCACACCGACGACTACGGGGTCTTCGCCAGCCCGCGCGAGGAGTTCGTCGACGCGATGACCCGACGCGGCCTCGCCGAGCGACTGTCGCTCGTCGACCGCGGCCAGACGATCGCGCTGCCGACGCGCGGCTGACGCGCTGGCGGCGCCGCACGTCGGGCACGATGCGGGCGTGGGCGACCCCGGCGACGAGCAGAGCGTGCTGACCGGGCGCCAGCAGCGCGGCGACGTCGCGCTCGCGCTCGGGCTGGCAGCCGCCGGCGTGCTCAGCCTCGTCGTCGTGCGCGACGCCGGCGTGCCCCAGCCGTCGTGGGCGCCGTCGACGCCCGAGCAGGTCGCCTGGGTCGTGGCGCTGGCCCTCCCGCTGGCGCTGCGGCGGCGATGGCCGGTCACCGTCCTCGTCGCGGTCGGCGCGCTGTACATCGCCCAGCAGGCCCGCGGGGTCTTCGAGCCCTACGTCACCTCGATCGCGCTGTACCTCGCGCTCTACACCGTCGGCTCCTGGTGCGCGGACCGCCGCCTCGCGACGGTGGCCCGCGCCGTCGTGGTGATCGCGATGTTCTCGTGGCTGGGGATCTCGCTGTCGCTGACCGCCTGGTCCGAGGTCGCGGCGCCGCCGGAGGCCCCGGAGGGTTCCTCGCCCGTGGGGCTGCTGCCCCCGCGCACCGCGGCGGTGCTGCTGAGCGTCGCCTTCAACGCCGTCTACTTCGCCGCCGCCTGGGTCTTCGGCGACCTCGCGTGGCGCGCGAGGAGCCAGCAGGCCGAGCTGGCGGCGACCAACGAGGCGCTGCGCCGCTCCCTGGACGAGAACGCCCGGCGCGCCGTCCTCGCCGAGCGGGTGCGCATCGCCCGCGAGCTGCACGACGTCGTCGCCTCCCACGTCTCGGTCATGGGCGTGCAGGCCGGCGCCGCGCGGCGCGTCATGGACGCCGACGCCGGCGCCGCCCGCAGCGCGCTGCGCTCGGTGGAGGAGGCAGGGCGCAGCGCCGTGGCGGAGATGCACCAGCTGGTCGGGGTGCTGCGCGACGACGACGCCGACGGGACCGACCGGCCCGGCGACCCGTCTCCCGGCGGCACATCACCGGACGCCGGCCCGCCGGCGCCGGAACCCCCCGCGCCGGTGCTCGGCGCGATACCCGCTCTCGTCGAACGGATGCGCGCCACCGGCGCTGACGCCGACTACGAGGAGGTCGGCGAGCCCCGTCCCGTGCCCGCCGCGGTCGGCGTTAGCGCCTACCGCGTGGTGCAGGAGGCCCTCACCAACGTCGTGCGCCACGCCGGCGCGCGGTCCGTCAGCGTAAGACTGCGCCACCTGCCCGGCGCGGTGGAGGTCGAGGTGGTCGACGACGGGCGGAGCGCTGACCAGGGCTCCCACGCGGCCGGCGGGGTGGGACTCGTCGGCATGGCCGAGCGGGTGGCCCTGCACGACGGACTGCTGGACGCCGGCCCTCGCCCCCAGGGCGGGTTCCGGGTCCGCGCGCGCTTCCCGGTGAGGGACGCCGGGGACGAGGGGTGAGCGCGCCGACCCGCGTCCTGCTCGTCGACGACCAGCCCCTCCTGCGCGCCGGGTTCGCGATGATCCTGGCGCTCGAGCCGGACCTCGAGGTGGTCGGCGAGGCCGGCGACGGCGACGCCGCCCTCGAGGCGGCGCGCGCGCTGGCGCCCGACGTGGTGCTCATGGACGTCCAGATGCCGGGGACCGACGGCATCACCGCCACCCGCGCGGTCGTCGCGGCCACGCTCGCGAAGGTGGTGGTGCTCACGACCTTCGACCGCGACGACTACCTCTTCGCCGCCCTCGAGGCGGGGGCGAGCGGCTTCCTGCTGAAGAACGCCGAGCCGGAGGAGCTCGTCGCCGCCGTCCGCGTCGTCGCCGGCGGCCAGGCCCTGCTGGCCCCCGCCGTCACCGCGCGCGTCATCGCCTCCTTCGCCGCCCGTCCCGCCCGCGCGGGGCGCTCGGACCTGCACGACGCCCTCACCGAGCGCGAGCGCGAGGTCCTGGTGCGCCTGGCCCACGGAGAGTCCAACGCGGAGATCGCCCGCCACCTCGTCCTCGGGGAGGCGACCGTGAAGACCCACGTCTCCCGGGTGCTGACCAAGCTGGGGTTGCGCGACCGCGTGCAGGCGGTGGTGCACGCGTACCAGAGCGGGCTCGTCCAGCCCGGCGGGTGAGCCCGCGGCCGCGCCCCTCCCCCTCGCGGGTGATCCCCACGATCAGCCTCGTGGCGGACGCGGTGAGCGGTCAGTGGTCCCTACCGTCGTCCCATGACGACCACGACCACGCGGCCCCCCGCGCACAGACGGCTCGGCTCGGTGCTCGAGCTCGACGGCATCACCCGCCGCTTCGGCGACGTCACCGCGCTGGACGACGTCTCCTTCACCGTCTCCCCCGGACGGCTGACGGGCTTCGTCGGTGCCAACGGGGCGGGGAAGACCACCGCGATGCGCACCGTGCTGGGCATCGCCACGCCCGACGCGGGGCAGGTGCGCTTCGACGGCGCGCCCGTCGACCTCGCCGCCCGCCAGTCCTTCGGGTACATGCCCGAGGAGCGCGGGCTCTACCCCAAGATGCCGGTCCTCGCTCAGCTCCTGTTCCTCGGCCAGCTCTACGGGATGACGCGCACCGGGGCCCGCGACGCGGCGACGTCCCTGCTGGAGCGGGTCGGCCTCGCCGAGCGCAGCGGGGACCGTCTGGACTCCCTGTCGCTCGGGAACCAGCAGCGCGTGCAGGTGGCGGCCGCGCTGATCCACGATCCCGTCCTCCTGCTCCTCGACGAACCGTTCAGCGGTCTGGACCCCGTCGCCGTCGACGCCCTCGCCGTGCTCCTGCGCGAGCGGGCCGCGGCCGGGGTCCCGGTGCTCTTCTCCAGCCACCAGCTCGAGCTCGTGGAGTCGCTGTGCGACGACGTCGTCATCCTCGATGCCGGACGGGTGGTGGCCGCCGGACGGGCCGACGAGCTCCGGGAGCGCGCCGCCCCGAACCGCTGGCGCCTCGTCGTCGAGCCCGACGCCGGGTTCCTGCGCGAGCTCGCCGCCTCGAGGTCGCTGCCCGGGCTGCGGGTGCTCGACGTCGACGGCCCGAGCGCCCTCGTCGAGCTCGGCGCCGACGCCGGCGTCGACGCCGACGACCAGGCCCTGCTCCGCGCAGCCCTCGCCCACGGCCGGGTGCGCGAGCTGCGCCGCGTCGTCCCCACCCTCGCCGAGCTCTACCGAGAGGCCATCGCATGAGCACCGTCAACGACACCCGAGAGCCCGTCGTGGGCGCGAACCCGCGCCCCGGCGCCGCCGAGACGACCACGCAGCGTCGTCAGGCCCTGTCCACCCTCCCCGCGGCGCGGCTCGTCGCCGCCCGCGAGGTCGCGGTCAAGCTGAGGGACAAGGCTTTCCTCATCAGCACCGCCGTGACCCTGGTGATCCTCGCCGGGCTCATCCTGATCCCCGCGCTGTTCTTCGACGGTGGGCCGGACGAGTACGACGTGGCCGCCGCCGGGCCGGCAGCCACCGCCGCGCTCGACCAGACCGGCCGGTCCACCGACGAGCTCGACCTGACGACGGCTCCCGCGGCGGACACGGCGAGCGCGGAGCGCGCGGTGCGCGGCGGCGAGGTGGACGCGGCCCTGGTGCCCGCCGGCGGCCAGCTCCAGCTGATCGCCGCCGACACCGTCCCCTCCGACCTGCTGGACGCCCTGAACGCCGCGGTCCAGAGCCAGCGGACGCAGGCCGCGCTCGGCGACCTCGGCGCCAGCGCGGACCAGGTCGCCGCGGTGACCCAGGAACCGGTGACGCTGCGCCTGCTCGACGACAGCGGCGCCGCCCAGGTGGCCAGCATCGTGGCGGCCGTCTTCGCCATGCTGTTCTTCTTCACCGTCATCACGTTCGGGTTGCAGATCGCCCAGTCCGTCACCGAGGAGAAGGCCAGCCGGGTGGTCGAGCTGCTCGTGGCGGCGGTGCCCACCCGCGCGCTGCTCATCGGGAAGGTCGCCGGTGCCTCGGTGCTCGCCGTGGGGCAGATCGTCGTGATCCTCGCCGTCGGCCTGCTCGCGCTCGCCGCGACCGGTCAGGGGGGGCTCATCGCGACCGTCGCACCGGCCAGCGGGTGGTTCCTCGTGTTCTTCCTCCTCGGCTTCACGATGCTCTCCACCCTGTGGGCCGCCGCCGGGGCGCTCGCCGCGCGCATCGAGGACCTGCAGACGACGACCGTGCCGATCCAGATGCTGGTGCTGCCGCCGTTCTTCGTCGGCCTCTACGTCACGACGCCGGGGACGCTGCTGAGCGTGCTCTCCTACGTGCCGTTCACCGCGCCGCTGTCCATGCCCCGCCGGCTCCTCATCGGTGACGCGTCCTGGTGGGAGGCCCTGATCTCCGCCGGCATCATCGCCGCCACCACGGCGCTCCTCATCGCGGTGGCGTCGCGCCTCTACCGCGGCTCGCTGCTGCGGACCGGCTCCAAGTCGTCGGTCAAGGCCGCCTGGTCGACAGCCGCGCAGGGCTGAGGCTCAGCGCAGGGCGGCTCACCGCAGGGCTGCACACCCACGATCGGGGACCCCCCACCGCGCTGACGGACGGCCCCGCGCGGTGGGGGGTCCCCGATCGGGCCGGGTCGCGGGGTGCAACCCGGCTCGGCGTCCCCGGTCGGCACGGGTTCGCGGAACAGCGGGCGCGACGGTCGGTTCAGGCGGTCGCCGGCACCAGCCGGGCCACGCACTCCACGTGGTGGGTCATGGGGAAGATGTCGAAGGCACGGAGCCCTTCGAGGACGTAGCCGTGCTGGGCGAACATCGCGACGTCACGGGCCAGGGCGGCCGGGTCGCACGCGACGTAGGCGATGGCCCGCGGGCCGAGCGCCGCGATCGCCTCCACCGCCTCGCGGCGCGCCCCCGAACGAGGCGGGTCGAGGACGACGACGTCGACGCTGCCGGTGCTGCCGTTGGCGTCGGCCCCGACGCCGTCCCTGCCCGCGGCCGTGCCCTCGTCCCCGCCCGGGCCTCGCTCCTGCAGCGACGCCGCGTCCACCGGTGCGTGCACCAGGGACACGTGGTCGTGCTGGCGCAGCGAGCGCCGTGCGTCGGCCACCGCCCGCGCGTCGCCCTCCACGGCGGTGACGGACCCTGACGACCCGACCCGCTGGGCCAGCGCGGCGGTGAACAGCCCGGACCCGGCGTAGAGATCCAGGGCGCGCTCCCCCGGCGCGGGGTCCAGCGCTGCCAGCACCGCGGTGGTCAGCGCCGTGGCGGCCCCGGCGTGGACCTGCCAGAAGCCGGTGCCGGTGACGCGGAAGTCCATCGGGTCCAGCGCGTCCACGCCCCCGACGACCTCACGGACCCAGGTCCGGCCGCGCACCCGCTCCAGCGCCGTGTCCCCGCCGGCCGAGGGCCGCGAGCGGCCGCGGCGGGGCGCCGGTGGCACGGGGGCGATGGCCACCGAGTCCTCCGGTGCGACGTCCGGCACCCGGGGGCGCTTGCTCGACCCGGGCACCGGCGTGATGACGAGCAGGCGCTGGGCGAGCTCGTCGCCGTCGGCGTGGGGCGCCACCACGTCCACCCCCGACGCCCCGGTCCAGCGCCGCCGCGGCACGTCGGCGTCGTCCGCCCCCGCCGAGGCGATGAGGCAGCCGTCCACCGGGACGACGTCGTGGCTGCGGTGCCCTCGCAGGCCGGCGCGCCCGGAGGGGTCGACGGCGAAGTGCACGCGGGTGCGCCACCGCAGGCCGTCGACGGGCTCGGGGTCGTCGGCAGGGCCGTCACCGCGGCCGGGCACGGCGACCGCCTCCACCTCCACGTCGACGTCGAGGCCGGCCAGGCGCGAGAGCTGCTCGCGCACGACGGCGGCCTTCAGCGCCCGCTGCGCGGGGACCGCGACGTGCTGGAGGTCGCAGCCCCCGCACCTCCCGGGACCGGCCCAGGGGCACGGCGGACTCACGCGGTCGGGCGAGGCACGGAGCACCTCCACGGCGTCGGCGCGCCAGTACGCGTCGGCCTCGCGGCCCTCGGTGACACGGGCCCGCACGCGCTCGCCGGGCAGCGCGTGGCGCACGAACAGCACGCGCCCGGCGCCGGCGTCCCCGTCGTCGTGCACGCGGGCCACGCAGTGCCCCCCGTGGGCGATCGGGCCGACGTCGACCTCGACCTCGCGCCCGATGATCCGGGCGGCTCCGCCCTCGACGGCCGGGTCGCTCACGGTGTGCGCCCCGACGGGTCGGGCAGCCCCTGGCGGACCATGCCGGGGGCGCGTCCGTCCCAGCGGTCCTCGGTGCCCTCGGAGGACTCCAGCTGCCACGGCACGGAGGCCACGACGACGCCGGGCGTGAACAGCAACCGGGTCTTCAACCGCAGCGCGGTCTGGTTGTGCAAGGCCTGCTCCCACCAGTGGCCGACGACGTACTCGGGGATGTAGACGACGACGAGGTCCCGTGGGCTCTCGCGCCGCCGTGCCCGCACATGGTCCACCAGGGGGCGGGTGACCTCGCGGTAGGGGCTGTCCAGGACGGTCAGGGGCACGGGGATCTGCGCGGCGTCCCACCGTCGCTGCAGGTCCCGGGTGGTCTCGGGGTCGGTCGAGACGCTGATCGCCTCGATGGTGGTCGGCCGCGAGACCTGGGCGTAGGCCAGCGCCCGCAGGCTCGCCTTGTGGAGCCCGGCGATGAGCACCACGGCGTGGACCCGCGAGGGCAGGGTGGTGCGCACCGGTCCGTCGTCGATGGCGAGCTCGCTCGCGACCCTCTCGTAGTGACGGTGGATGCCGTTCATCATGAGGTAGAGCAGCGCCATCGCGACCAGGGCGATCCAGGCGCCGTGGGTGAGCTTCGAGACGAGCACGATGATCAGCGCTGACCCCGTCATCGTCAGGCCGACGGCGTTCACCACCCGCGAGCGCTGCATGCGCCGCCGCTGCGACGGCTCCAGCCCACCCGCGGTCAGGAGCCGCGTCCAGTGCCGCACCATGCCGAGCTGGCTCATGGTGAAGGAGATGAACACCCCGACCACGTAGAGCTGGATGAGCCGGGTGACCTGGGCGTCGAAGGCGATGATGAGCACCAACGCGGCGGAGGCCAGGGCGATGATCCCGTTGGAGAAGGCCAGCCGGTCGCCCCGGGTGTTGAGCTGCTTCGGCAGCAGCGAGTCGCGCGCGAGGATCGAGGCGAGCACCGGGAAGCCGTTGAAGGCCGTGTTCGCGGCGAGCACGAGGATCAGCCCGGTGGCGACGGTGACGACGAGGAAGCCCGGCGGAAAACCGTCGAAGACCGCCCGGGCGATCTGGCCGATGACGGGGCGCTGGTGGTAGTCCGCCGTGAGGAAGCGACCGTCGCGCTGCAGCTGGGTGGTCGGGTCCTCGGCGAAGTGCACCTTCATGCGGGTCGCGAGCACGACGACGCCCACCAGCATCGTGGAGCTGAGCGCCCCCAGGATCAGCAGCGTGCTCGCGGCGTTCCTCGACTTGGGCTTGCGGAAGGCCGGCACGCCGTTGCTGATCGCCTCGATGCCGGTGAGCGCGGTCGCTCCTGAGGAGAACGCCCTCAGCAGGAGCAGGACGCCGGCGATCCCGACGAGCCCGGCGTCGAAGCCGGCCTGCGTGACGATCGTGAGGTCGGCGCTCTCCGCCGGGGGCAGGCTTCCCGTGCTCGCACGGACGGCGCCCACGGCGACCATCCCGAGGATCGCGACGATGTAGACGTAGGTGGGGATGGCGAAGGTGGCGCCGGACTCGCGGACCCCCCGCAGGTTCATCGTCGTCAGCACCACCACGAGGCCCACCGCGAGCGCCGTCTCGTGACCGCTGAGGGACGGGAGTGCCGAGGCGGCGTACTGCGAGGCCGAGGAGATCGACACCGCGACGGTCAGCACGTAGTCGACCATCAGGGCCGAGCCGATCGCCACCCCGCCGCGCCGGCCGAGGTTCTCGGTCACCACCTCGTAGTCCCCGCCCCCGGAGGGGTAGGCGTGGACGTTCTGGCGGTAGCTGGCGATGACGGTCAGCAGCACGGCCGCCACCGCGAGCGCCACCCACGGCGACACGGTGATCGCCGTCACGCCAGCGATCGCGAGGGTCAGCAGGATCTCGTCCGGCGCATAGGCGACGGAGGACAGCGCGTCCGAGGCGAACACCGGCACCGCGATGCGCTTGGGGAGCAGCGTCTCGCCGAGGGCGTCGGAGCGGTAGGGACGCCCGACGAGGGCCCGCTTCAGCGCTCCGGTGACCAGCACGAAAATTCATGCTAGTTCCGGTCCGGCCGGCGTGTAGCGTCGCGGCCCGGAGGTGGTGGCGTGCACGCGGTGATCATGGGCTGCGGACGTGTGGGGGCGGGCTTGGCGCTCACGATGGTGCGCCTGGGTCATGACGTCACCGTCGTCGACCAGAACCCGGACGCCTTCCGGCGCCTCGGCCCGTCCTTTTCCGGCCGCACCGTGACCGGGGTCGGGTTCGACCGCGCCACGCTGCGAGAGGCCGGGATCGAGTCCGCAGGGGCCTTCGCGGCGGTCTCCTCCGGTGACAACTCGAACATCCTCAGCGCCCGCGTGGCCCGGGAGACGTTCGGCATCGCCAACGTGGTCGCGCGCATCTACGACCCCCGCCGGGCTGAGGTCTACGAGCGCCTCGGCATCCCGACGGTGGCCACCGTGACGTGGGCGACCGACCAGATCGTGCGCCGCCTGCTCCCCCAGGACGCCGTCGCGGCCTACCGGGAGCCCTCCGGCGCGGTCCTGCTGGTCCAGGTCCCGGTCGACGACGCGTGGGTGGGGACGCGGCTGTCGACCATCGAGTCCCGGCTGGGCGCGCGCGTGGCCTTCGTGACCCGCTTCGGCCGGGCGATGCTCCCCAGCCCCGACACGGTCCACCAGGAGGGTGATGCGCTGCACCTCCTCGTGGAGGTCGACGAGGCGCGGCGCGTGGCGCACGCGCTGGCCGCGCCGCCGGCGCTGGAGGTCTGAGGCGTGCGCGTCGTCATCTCGGGAGCGGGGAGCGTGGGCCGGTCCATCGCCCGCGAGCTCCTCCACAACGGGCACCAGGTGCTGCTGATGGACCGCTCCGCGGCGGCCATGCGGCTGTCCTCGGTGCCGGACGCCCAGTGGTTGCTCGCCGACTCGTGCGAGGTCACCTCGCTCGCCGAGGCCCGGCTCGAGACGGCCGACGTGGTCGTCGCGGCCACCGGGGACGACAAGGTGAACCTCGTGACCTCCCTGCTGGCCAAGACCGAGTACGGGGTCACCCGCACCGTGGCGCGCGTCAACAACCCGTCCAACGAGTGGATGTTCGACGAGGCCTGGGGGGTCGACGTGGCGGTCTCCACGCCGCGGCTGATGACGGCGCTCGTCGAGGAGGCGGTGACCGTCGGTGACCTGGTGCGCCTGTTCACCTTCCAGCGGGGACAGGCCTTCCTGGTGGAGCTGACCCTGGCCGCGGACAGCGGGCTGTCCGGCACCCGCGTCGGCGACGTCCGGTGGCCGGCGGACACGGTGCTCACCGGGATCATCCGCGACGGGCGCCCCCTCGCCCCCACGCCCGACCACACCCTCGAGGGCGGCGACGAGCTGCTGCTCCTGACCACCGCGGGCTCCGAGGACGAGCTCGCGTCCCTGCTCAGGGGCTCCGGGGCCTGATCCGTGCGGTCGCGGCGACCGCCGCGGCCGGCCTAGCCGTGCTCGGCGGGCCGGACCGGCTCGTCGGGTCCCACGACCTGCGCCGGGGTGCGCCGCAGCGCCGACCACGCCACCCACACGAACGCGGCGGTCAGCGGGATGCCCATGACGAGCTTCACCACCCCCAGGGCGGCCACCGCGCCGGCCCAGAACAGCGGCAGCTGCACGGCGAGGCGCAGGACGAACATGAGCGCGAGCAGGGCGGTGAGGCGCCGGTAGACGCTCATCCGCGCCGCGTCCGCGCGCCAGCCCGCGCCGGTGCTCAGCGGGCCGACCACCAGTCCGACGATCGGGAAGGAACCCACCCGCGGCCAGCTGATCACCGACAGGGCGAGCGCGGCGCCGTACACCGCGTTGATGACGAGCCCGGGGACGTAGAAGTCTTGCGCCCGTCCGGTGCGCGAGGCCAGGAGCGCGCACACGACCACGACCACGGCGCCGGCGACCGCGGGCGCGAGCGGGCGGCGGGTGACGGCGCGCAGCAGCAGGGACGCGGCCGCCGCCGCCAGGGCGATCGTGACGGCCAGGCGCAGCCCGGACGTCACGGTGTAGACCACGACGAAGGCGAGGGTGGGCAGCGTCGACTCCACCACGTCCCGCGGGCTGCCGATCGCCGCGGCCAGGGAGAAGTCCTGCGCGGTGGCCGCCTGCGCGAGACGGCCCCCCACCTCCGGCTCCCCCGGCGCGCCCCCGGTGTGCTGGCTCACGCCCCGACCCGGGGCGTCAGCTCGTACCGGGGGTTGTAGAGCATCTTGCGCCCCTCACGGCAGGCGACGAAACCCTCCACGCGCAGGTGGGCCCCCGGCTCGACGCCGACGATGGCTCGGCGCCCCAGCCACACCAGCGAGAGGCACCCGGTGCCGTCGTCGAGCTCGGCCTCCAGCGCGGGCACGGCGCCCTGCGGCCTCAACGTCACGCTCGTGAGGGTTCCCGAGACCGTGGCGCGGGAGCGACCCTCCAGCTCGGCGCACGCGGTGGCGGGGGGGCGTGAGCCGTCCCCGGGAGCCTCCTGGTCGGCCCGCCCGCCGCGGCCGCCCAGCCGGCTCAGCGCCGCAGTCCACCGGCTCACGGCGTCCCACCGTCCCCCGCGGCAGGCTCTCGGGGCGCCCCGTTCGGTGCACCCTGGACCGCGCCGGGCGGCAGCGTCAGCGGGAGCAGGTCGCGCGGGGCCATCGCCTCCTCGCCGCGCACGACCACCGCGCCGCGCACGGCCGCCTCGAAGGGCGCGGCGGCCTCGCGCTCCAGGGCCGCGGCGCCGGAGAACACCGCCCGCAGGAACCATCGCGGCCCGTCGACGCCCGCGAAGCGCGTGACGGTGAACCCTTCCTGGCCGTCGGGGGTGCGCGCCGGCAGCTGGGCGAGCAGCTCGCGACCGAAGCCGGCGTCGTTGTCGATCTCCTGGGTCGCCCCGCCCTGGGACGCCACGGACCCCGCGATCTCGCCGCGCACCTCGTCCCACACCCCGGCGGTGCGGGGAGCCGCGAAGACGTGGACCTGCACGCTCGAGGCGCCGGCCGACAGGGTCAGGGCGACGACGCGCTGGCTCTCCTCCTCGACCTCCAACCGGAGCTCCATGCCGTCGGGGGCGGCGAGGCGCAGCGACCCGAGGTCGACGGGAGCGGTCTGCGGGCTCACCTCCGCGGCGTCGAAGGGGCCGTCCTGCGAGCGCCGCACCTCCAGCGCCGCCAGCCGCGCCTCCTCGGTCTCCTCGGCCTCCTGGGCGGCTGCCAGCCCGGGGTCGTCGAGGGTCTCCTCGGGAGAGACCGCCGGCGGCTCCTGACCGGTCGGGCCCTCGGGCTGCGGGGAGGCCTTGCCACGTCGGAACACGCTCACGGGTCCATCCTCTCGTGCTGCGGGCCCTGCGGGTGGGGTGAGGCGCTCGAGCCGGGCAGGGGGCCCGAGCCCGTGGACCCGTGCCCGTCGGCGCCGCGAGCGGTGGTCCCGAGGTCGTCCACCTCGACGAACGTCACGGCCGCCACGCGCTGGAGCACCACCTGCGCGATCCTCTCACCGCGGGCCAGACGCACGGTGGCGCGCCGGTCGGTGTTGAGGAGCGTCACACGCACCTCCCCCCGGTACCCGGCGTCGACGGTCCCCGGGGCGTTGACGACGGTCAGGCCGGCGCGCGCCGCCAGCCCCGAGCGGGGGTGGATCATCGCCGCCCACCCCTGCGGCACGGCCATCGCGACGCCCGTCGGCACCGTCGCCCGCTCGCCCGGGGCGAGCTCGACGTCCACGGTCGTGACCAGGTCGGAGCCCGCATCGCCGGGGTGCGCCCGTGCGGGGGGACCGATGCCGGCGTCCAATAGCCGCACGGGGACCACGAGGCTCTCGGGGGGCTCGACGGGAGGCACGGCCGCGACCCTAGACGCCGGCGGCAGCGCCACCTGGCACCCTGGGGCGGTGAGCGATGCCGGCGGCGAGACCCACGTCCTGCACCGCGAGCGGCTGTGGCCGTCGGCGGGCGTGTGGTTCCTCACGCTGGTGCCCGGTCTGTTCACGGGCATCGCCGCCGGACCGATCGACATCACGCTGTCGATCACCCTCGGCATCGTCGTCACGGCCGTGGTCGTGGTGGCCCTGGTGCGGACCTCGCCCGTCGTCGAGGTCACGTCCGACGGCCTCCTGCGCGCCGGGCGGGCGGTGCTCCCGGCCCGCTTCGTCACGGGCGTCGAGCCCGCGCGGGGGCCTCGCGCCCGGGCGGTGAGGGGCGTGGACCTGGACGCCCGCAGCCACCTGCTGCTCCGAGGCTGGGTGGATCCCGTGGTCCGCGTCGACCTCGACGACCCGGACGACCCGCACCCGTCGTGGGTGGTCTCCACCCGGTCGCCGGACCACCTCGCCCGTGCGGTCCTCGCGGTGGCGCCCCCGTCGGCCCAGCTCCTCAGCGAGCCCCCCGAAGAGCCGCTCGACGGCGACGGTGGCGTCGGTCGAGCCCCTGACCAGGCCGGTCCGGGGCTCGACGCGTGATCACTCAGCGCACTCGCTGCAGATGAGCGCGTCACCCCGCTGCTCGGCGAGCTGGCTGCGGTGGTGGACGAGGAAGCAGGAGCCGCAGGTGAACTCGTCGGACTGCCGGGGCAGGACCCGCACGGAGAGCTCTTCGCTGGACAGGTCCGCGCCCGGCAGCTCGAACCCCTCTGCGGCCTCGGTCTCGTCCTCGTCGACGGACGTGGCGCCGGCCTCGTTGCGCCGGGCCTTCAGCTCCTCGATGGAGTCTTCCTTCAGCTCCTCCTCGGTCTTGCGCGGTGCGTCGTAGTCAGTTGCCATGGTGGTGCTCCGGGGTGTCGGGGGTGGTCACGCGCGGCCGAGAACGATTCCCGTCTCGGTCGCCAGGCTCAACACCCGGGGCGCGCTCGTTGTGCCCGGCCCGGGCGAGAGCGCATCATGCCTCACCCCCAGGCGTGCGCCGCACCCAGTGCGGCGGCCAGCTCCCGCGCCAGCGCCGGCGCTCCCGCGACGATGGTCGGACCGTTGTCGGGCGCGGCTCCGGCGGCCCGCCCGGCGCCGGCGCTCCCGTCGTCGGGCCCCGGCGGGAGGTCGAGGACCAGCCCTCCGGCCTCGGCGACCACGAGGGCCCCGGCCGCGCGGTCCCACGGCTGGAGCCCCTGCTCGAAGTACGCGTCCAGGAGGCCGTCCGCCACCGCGCACAGGTCCAGGGCCGCGGACCCGTTCCGCCGCACGTCACGCACGCGCGGCAGGAGGCCGGCGAGGGCGCGGGCCTGCGCCGCGCGGACCGACGTGCGGTAGCCGAAGCCCGTGCCCACCAGGGCCTCACCGAGCCCCGGCGTCTGGCGGGCGACCGTCAGGGCGCGCGGTGCCTAGTCCCCCGTGCGACGCGCCCCGCCACCGGCCACCGCGCTCCACGTCTGCCCGGTCGCCGGCGCGTGGACGCAGCCCGCCACGGCGCTCCAGGAGGAGGGCTCCGGACGCGCCAGGGGGTCCGGCCCGCCGGCCCGGACGACGGCGATCGAGACCGCGTAGGCCGGCGCGCCGTAGAGGTAGTTCACCGTCCCGTCGATGGGGTCCACGACCCAGGTCAGCCCCGTGGTCCCCGCGGCGAAGCCGCCCTCCTCACCGAGCACGCCGTCGTCGGGGCGGGCGGCGGAGAGCCTCGTCCGGACCAGGTCCTCGGCCGCGAGGTCCATGGCCGTCACGACGTCCGTCACGGAGGACTTCGTCGCGGCGACCCCGAGCTCGGGGGGCCGCTCGTCGCGCACGAGGTCCCCCGCCGCCACGGCGATCTCGACGGCGAGGTCGAGGAGGGCCTCGGGCGACGCCCCGACCGGCCCGGTCGCCGCGCTCGACGCACCACGTCGACCAGCGCTCGGGTCGGCGCCGGTGTCGCTCACGCGGCCGGGGCGGGCGTCGGCTCGACCCAGTCCTGCCCACAGGCTGCTGGCTTGTCCGGCGTCCGCAGGTTCACGCAGCACGCCACGGGGCACACGTCCCAGGACGCCTCCATCGAGCCGACGGCCACGCGCGGCGGGTCCTGCCCCTCCTCGGTGGCGATGCGCTCGAGCACGAGGTCCACCAGGCCCTCGACGAACGCGGGCGCGGTCCCGGCGGTGCCCGCACGCTCCATCGGCAGCCCGATCTCGTCGCAGGTCTCGCGCGCCTCGGTGTCGAGGTCGAAGGCGACCTCCATGTGGTCGCTGATGAAGCCGATCGGCGAGATCACCACGCCGCTCGTCCCGGCGTCCTTCAGCTCGCGGACGAAGTCGTTGACGTCGGGCTCCAGCCACGGCTGGGTCGGCGGCCCCGACCGTGAGCAGTAGG
>JARICT010000067.1 GCA_029257185.1 Quadrisphaera sp. | reverse complement strand
TGGGCCAGGAGTCCGCGGCGCCCGTCGTCGCCTTCGACGAGGCCCTGCGCGAGCGCCTCGACGCGGTCCTCGGCGGCGTCCCGGCGCTGCCCACCGCGGCCGGCCACGACGCCGGCGTGCTCTCGGCGGTCGCGCCCACGGCGATGATCTTCGTCCGGAACCCCACGGGCATCAGCCACAGCCCGGACGAGCACGCGCTGCCGCAGGACTGCGTGGCCGGGGTGCGGGCGCTCGCCGCGGCGCTGGAGGACCTGGCGCGGTGCTGACCAGCTGGTTCGCGGACCACGCCTGGCTCGGCGGCGACCAGGCCGCCGCCGACGTGCTGATCGAGGTCGACGGCGAGCGCATCACGGCGGTGACCCCCGGCGCGCAGCGCCCCGCCGGCGCGGTGCACCTGCCGGGAGTGACGCTGCCGGGCCTCGCCAACGCCCACAGCCACGCCTTCCACCGGGCGCTGCGCGGGGTCACCCACCGCGGCGGGGGCAGCTTCTGGACGTGGCGCGAGGACATGTACGCCGTCGCCGCCGCGCTCGACCCGGACCGCCTGCACGCCCTGGCGCGGGCGACCTACGCCGAGATGGTGCTGGCCGGCATCACGTGCGTCGGGGAGTTCCACTACGTCCACCACTCCCCGAGCGGTGCGCCCTACGACGACCCCACCGTGATGGGTGAGGCGCTGCTGGCCGCGGCCCGCGACGCCGGCATCCGGATCACCCTGCTCGACACCTGCTACCTGCGCGGCGGCTTCGACACCCCGCTCGCCGGCCCCCAGCTGCGCTTCGGGGACGGCGACGCCGCCGCCTGGGGCGAGCGGGCCGCCCGCCTGCCCAGCTCCGAACCCGGCGCGGGCGGCCCCGGGGCCCGGATGGGCGCGGCGATCCACTCCGTGCGCGCCGTGCCCCCCGACCAGCTCGGCGCGGTGGCCGCGTGGGCGGCCGAGCGCGACGCACCGCTGCACGCCCACCTGTCTGAGCAGCGGGCGGAGAACGAGGCGTGCCTCGCGGCGACCGGCCTCACCCCCACCGCCCTGCTGGAGCGCGCCGGCGCCCTGGGACCGCGCTCCAGCGCCGTGCACGCCACCCACCTGAGCGACGCCGACGTCGGCCTGCTCGCGACCTCGAGGACGACGATCTGCATGTGCCCCACCACCGAACGAGACCTGGCCGACGGCATCGGCCGCGCCCGCGCCCTGGCTGACGCCGGTGCGCCGCTGAGCCTGGGCAGCGACAGCAACGCCGTGGTCGACCTCTTCGAGGAGGCCCGCGGCGTGGAGCACGGCGAACGCCTCGCCGTGCAGACGCGCGGGCACTTCCGCGCCGCCGAGCTGCTCGGCGCCGCCGCCGACGACGGCCACGCCAGCCTCGGGTGGCCCGACGCCGGACGCCTGCGGGCCGGGGACCTCGCCGACCTCGTCACCGTCGACCTCGGCTCGGTGCGCCTGGCCGGCGCGCAGCCACCCGCGCTGCTGGAGCAGGTGGTGTTCGCCGCGAGCGCCGCCGACGTGCGCGAGGTGGTGGTGGGCGGTCGCCACGTGGTCTCCGGAGGGCACCATGCGCTGATCGACGACGTGCCCGGCGAGCTCGCCGCCTCCATCGCGGCGGTGCGCTCGTGAGCGGCGTGCTGGTCGACGGCATCGGGCTGCTCGTCACCAACGACCCGTCGCTGGGGACCGGACCCCTCGGCCTGGTCCACGACGCGGCGCTGGTGCTGGACGAGGGCGTGGTCGCCTGGGCGGGGCCGCGCTCGCAGGTCCCCGACGGGGCGGCGAGCGAGCGGGTGGACGTCGGGGGGCGGGCGGTGATGCCCGGCTTCGTCGACAGCCACGGCCACCTGGTCTTCGCCGGGGACCGCACCGCGGAGTTCGCGGCCCGGATGTCCGGTCAGGCGTACTCCGCCGGCGGGATCGCGACGACGGTGGCGGCCACCCGCGGCGCCACCGACGCGGAGCTGAGCGCCCGCGCCGGATCGCTCGTCGCCGAGGCGCTGCGCCAGGGGACCACGACGATGGAGTGCAAGTCCGGGTACGGGCTGTCGGTCGAGGACGAGGTCCGCAGCCTGCGGGTCGCCGCCGAGCACGTCACCGACGTGACCTTCCTCGGCGCCCACGTCGTGCCGCCCGAGCACGCCGGCGAGGCCGACGCCTACGTCGACCTGGTGTGCGGGCCGATGCTGGACGCCTGCGCTCCGCTGGCCCGGTGGGTCGACGTCTTCTGCGACCGCGGGGCCTTCGACGGCGACCAGACCCGGGCGATCCTCGCGGCCGGGATGGCCAAGGGCCTGGAGCCGCGGCTGCACGCCAACCAGCTGGGGCACGGGCCCGGGGTCCAGATCGCCGTGGAGGTCGGTGCGGCGTCCGCGGACCACGTCACCCACACCACCGACGCCGACGTCGAGGCCCTCGCGGGCAGCGACGTCGTGGCAACCCTGCTGCCCGGCGCGGAGTTCTCCACCCGCGCGCCCTACCCCGACGCCCGCCGCCTGCTCGACGCGGGGGTCACCGTGGCGCTGGCCGCGGACTGCAACCCCGGCTCCAGCTTCACCACCAGCCTCGCGTTCTGCATCGCGATCGCCGTCCGCGACATGGGCATGACCCCCGACGAGGCGGTGTGGGCCGCCACCGCCGGCGGCGCCAGAGCGCTGCGACGCACCGACGTGGGGCACCTCGGCGTCGGCGCGCGGGCCGACGTCACGGTGCTCGACGCACCCTCACCGGTGCACCTGGCCTACCGGCCCGGCGTCCCGCTGACCACCCACGTGTGGCGCGGGGGGCAGCAGGTCCTCGGCCCGCGCTGAGCGGCTCCGCAGCCGTCGGCGGCGACGGTGGCGCCGCCCGTCACCGCCCGCGGCCCACCAGCCCGCTCCGGTAGGCGAGCACGACGGCCTGGGCGCGGTCGTGCGACCCGGTCTTCATGAGGATGCGCGAGACGTGGGTCTTCACCGTGGCCTCGCTGAGCACCAGGTGGTCCCGGATCTCGGCGTTGGTCATGCCGTGGGCGACGAGCGCGAGGACCTCTCTCTCGCGGGGCGTCAGGCGCTCGAGCAGCTGCGGGGCCGGAGCACCGGGGTCCGGCAGCGCCGCGAGCGCCGCGATCACGGCGCCGGCCACCCCGGGGTCGAGCCAGGCCTCGCCGGCGGCGACGGCGCGCACGGCGGGGAGGAGGTCTCGCGGCGCGGCCCCCTTGAGGAGGTATCCGCTGGCACCGGCGCGCAGGGCCGCGTGCACGGCGTGGTCCTCGTCGAAGGTGGTCACCATGAGCACCTTCACGAGGTGCCCGGAGCCCGACGGCCCCGCGGCGTCGGCGGCCAGCAGGCGGGTGGCGGTGACACCGTCCATCCCGGGCATCCGGACGTCCATGACGACGACGTCGGGCCGGTGGGC
>JARICT010000029.1 GCA_029257185.1 Quadrisphaera sp. | reverse complement strand
CGCCTGGCGACCCGCAACGCGTGGATCCATCGGCGCTTCCTCGACGACGTCCCCGAGATCGACGAGGTGTGGCAGGGCGTCGCGGTGTTCGTGGTGCGAGAGCGCGCCGGGGGCCGGGTCGCCGAGGTCGTGGACGAGCTCGACCGGCAGGGGTTCGAGGTGCTCGACGTCCTCCACCTCGACGCCGACCAGCGGGCCGGCGTGACGCACCGCCTGCGGGGAGGGAACTGGGCGCGCGGGCCCTGGCAGGTCAGCGGTGGAGGCCCGAGCCACTACGTGGTGGCCTATGACGTCGCGCCACAGACCGGCGACGCCACCGGTGCGCGCGCCGTGAACCTCCGCGTCCCCGCCGCCAAGCAGAGCGTCCGCCAGCGCCTCATGGCTGGCGTGCCCTCAGCGGAGCGCTACAACCCCGTCCACTCCTCCGACAACCCGGGCCAGGCGCTCGACTACCTCGACGCCCTGGGCGACGACGCGCTGGTCGCCGAGGTGCGCGACCGTGCCGAGAGGCTCACGGGGCTCAGCACGTTCCCCTACCCCGTGGTGCAGGTCCTGGCCGCCGAGGCGAGGCGCGCCCGCGTGGCCCTGGTGGACCACCCCGTGCACGGCGAGTGCGTGTGCAAGGTCTTCCGGCCCGGCGCTGCCCGCTTCTTCGAGCGAGAGCTGCACGCGCGCACGGCCCTGTGCGAGGTCCCCGAGGTCCCCGAGCTGCTCGAGAGCGGTGACGGCTGGCTGCTCATGCCCTTCTACCGGGACGACGCGGCCCACGTGGCCAGGGTGCTGCCCAGCGGGCTCGACCACCAGCTGCACGACTGGGCCCTGCGGGACCTGGTGCGCTTCGCCGGTGATCTCCACGACCGTGGCCTGTTCGTGCTCGACCTGTCCACGCAGAACCTGCTGCACGACCCCGAGCGCGGCCTGAAGATCGTGGACTTCGAGTTCCTGCAGCCCTACGACGGCCCGGTGCCGCCGCCCGCCGAGAGCTGGACGCTGCGGGGGGTGCCTGTTGGGCAGGTCGGTCACGACGTGCCCCAGCGCACGCGCCTGACCCGCGGCCGCGGCAACCCGGCGTTCCACCCTGCCGTCACGGGGGTGGCCGTGGAGCACCTCGCCGAGCGCCTGGCGCGCCCCACGGCGCTCTCGCAGGCGCGGCGGCGCGCCGTCCGCGGAGGGTGGTACGCGCTGCTGGCCTACCGGCAGGGCGTCACCGACCTGCGCGCTGCGGTCAAGGCCTCGCGCTGGGAGCCGCTGGGGCGGCGCGTGGTCACCAGGGCACGGAGGGCGCGACGGGCGCGGCGCGCATGACCTCCTGGCCGATGCTCGTCCCGGCGCCCCGATGACGCCGGCGGACCCGTCGCGCCCCGGCGCGCTGACGCGGACCACCGCGCGAGGTTTCGTCTGGGCCTTCGGGGGCAGCGCCAGCCAGGCGGTGCTCGGGATCGTCAGCATCATCGTGCTGGCGCGGCTCCTCACCCCCGGGGAGTTCGGCGCGGCAGCGGCGGCCACCCTCGTCGTCGGGTTCGCGCTCCTCTTCAGCCAGGTGGGCGTCGGGCCGGCCCTCGTGCAGCGCAAGGTGCTGGCCGACGTCGAGGTCGCGGCCGCGTTCAGCTTCTCGATCGTCACCTCGGTGCTCCTCGCGCTGGGGCTGCTCGCGGCCACGCCCTGGGTCAACCCGGTGGTCGGCCTGCCGCCGGAGAGCGGGCTGCTGCGGCTGCTCTCGCTCGCCTTCGTGCTGAACGGTCTCGCGGCGGTGCCCGCCGGGCTGCTGCAGCGCCGGCTGCGGTTCCGGCCGACGGCGATGGTCGACGTCACCTCGACCGCCCTGGGGTCCATCGGGGTGACGGCCGTGCTCGCCCTCCTCGGTCTCGGCGCGTACTCGCTGATCTGGGGCTCGATCGTCGCCGCCGTCATCACCAGCGGCGGCTACCTGGCGCTGGCCCGTCCGCCGGCGCCCCTGCTCGACCCCCGGCGGGTGTGGCGGCACGTGCGCCCGCTCCTCGGGTTCGGCGCGACGTACTCCGTGTCGCAGATCGGCAACTGGATGGCCCAGAACGCCGACAACCTCGTCACCACCAACCTGCTCGGCACCACGGCGCTCGGGACGTACAACCGTGCCTACCGGCTCCTCGCCCAGCCGGCGAACCTCATCGGCGGGGCGGCGGACAAGGTGCTCTTCCCCGCCATGTCCAAGGTGCGCGACCATCCGGAACGGCTCCAGCGCGCCTATCTGCGGGCGACGTCGCTCGTGGCCATGGTGGCGGTCCCGGCCAGCGTGCTGCTCGTGGTGCTGGCGCCCGAGCTGGTCACCGTGCTCCTCGGCTCCCGGTGGGCAGGGGTGGTGGTGCCCCTGCAGATCCTCGCGCTGGTGCTCCTGCCCCGCGCCTCCTACAAGATCAGCGGCTCGCTGACGCGTGCCACCGGTGCGGTCGGTGGCGGTGCGTGGCGTCAGTGGGTGTACGCCGCGGAGGTGGCGCTCTTCTGCGCGGTGGGCGCCCGCTGGGGCATCAGCGGGGTGGCGGCGGGGGCATCTCTGGCGATCGTCGCGCACTTCCTCACGATGCTGCACTTCTCCTCGCGCATCTCCCCGGGGCTCCTGGGAGCGGTGCTCGGGATGTACGTGCGCAAGCACGCGCTCCTCGGCGGCGTGGTCCTCGCCGCCACGTGGGGCGTCGCCGCGGCGCTGCGGGGTGGGCCGGCCGTGCTCACGCTGCTGGTGGCCGGCGTCGCCGGGTCGGCGGCAGCGCTCCTCTACCTGTTCCTCGCCCGCAGGTTCTTCACCGCGGAGCTGGCCGTGGTGGGCACGTTGACGTCCCGAAAGCGTGGCAGAAAGAAGCCGTCGGGCAACATCGAGTGAGAAAACAGAATTCACGGATGATGACATTGCTGTAACAGGCATATCGGGCATAACGTCCGCCCCCACCATGAGCCTGTCGACGACGACCTCCGACCTCTCCGCGATCTCTGCCGGCCGAGGGGGTGGCAGGGTCGTCCGCGGCGGCGGGCGCTCGACGCGCCCGCGCCGGGGGCTCGCCGCGGCCCTCCTGGCGTGCGCTCTCGCCGTGGTCGCGGTGGCTCCGGCGCCGGCCGCCCACGCCGCCGCAGACGTCGGTGAGCGCGGGCCGGCCTACTCCGGACCCACGCACCCGCCCACGTCGGACAAGGCGCAGAGCAAGCTGTGGTGGAACGACGGGTCGTGGTGGGCCGACATGTGGACCACCGGCGCGGGCTGGAGCATCTGGCGCCTCGACCGGGCCGCGGGGACCTGGGTCGACACCGGCGTGGTCAACGACACCCGCCCCGACGCCCTGGGCGACACCCTCTGGGACGGGACGCACCTCTACGTCGCCTCGTCGGTGTCCACCGTGTCCACGCAGTCGAAGCCCAACCCCTCACGGCCCGCACCGAGCTACCTGTACCGCTACAGCTACGCCGACGGCACGTACAGGCTCGACGAGGGCTTCCCGAGCACCATCAACGGTGTCTCCAGCGAGACCCTCACGATCGACCAGGACACCACCGGTGCACTCTGGGCCACCTGGGTCGAGATCTCCAGCAGCGGGGCCCGGCCGACCGCGACCGTCCGCGTCGCCAGCTCGGGGCCGGGCGGGACGTCGTGGGGAGACCCGTTCGACGTCCCGGTCGGCGACGCGACCCCCACCGTCGACGACATCTCCTCGCTCGTGGCCGTCGGTGGTCAGATCGGCGTGATGTGGAGCGACGAGGCCGCCGGGACCGTCTCGTGGGCCACGCACCGGGACGGCGCCGCGTCGAGTGACGCCGCCGCGTGGACGCTCAAGACGGCGCTGTCGGGCCGGAACCAGGCTGATGACCACCTCAACCTCAAGTCGCTCCAGGCGGACCAGAGCGGCGCGGTGTTCGCTGTCGCCAAGACCAGCCTCGACCTGAGCGCCGGCGGTGGCGCCGCCCAGGTGGTCCTGCTCTCCCTCGCCCCCGGGGGCACCGACTTCGCCGTCACCCCCGTGTCCACCGTCGCGGACTGCCAGACCAGGCCGCAGGTCGTCGTCGACGTCGCGGCTGGGCTGCTGCGCGTGTACTCCGCCGGCCCGCCGCCCTCGGTCACCGGCTGCCCCTACAGCGGCAGCGCCGGCGCCATCTACGAGAAGACCGCCTCGCTGCGCTCCCCGTCGTTCGCGCCCGGCCGTGGCACGCCCGTGATCGTGGACGGGTCCTCGGCGAAGGTCAACGACGTCACCACGAGCAAGGCGCCGGCCACCGCTGGCAGCGGTGTGGTCGTGCTGGCCTCGAACCACACCACGAAGCGGTACTGGTCCGCCGACCTGGGTCCAGCCGTCGTCGCCCCTCCGCCGTCTCCCGCCGGAGCGGTGTCGGCGGGTGCGTCGACCTCCGCGGTCTCCACCACCGACACGTCCACGGTCGCGGTGAGCACGCCTGCTGGTCTCGCCGACGGCGACGTGCTGATCGCCCAGATCACCACCGACGGAGCCCCGTCGTTGACCAACGTCCCCGCCGGCTGGTCCCAGCTGGTGAGCGATCCCCTGGCGCCCGGTGGGCGCGTGAAGACCTTCGTGTACGGCCGCGTCGTCCCGAGCGCCGCCGCCGAGCCGGCGTCGTCGACGTGGACCCTGTCCGCGGCGGAGAGCTGGAACGGCGGGGTGAGCGCCTTCCGCGGGGTGGACACGACCGACCCCCTGGACTCCGCGGTCGTCACCGGGGTCGCCGCGACGAGCACGAGCGCGATCGGGACCACCGGTCCGACCACCACGACCCCGGGCGCGATGCTCGTCGGCGGCGTGGGGGTCAACTCCAGGAGCACCTCCACCGCTCCACCCACCGGCTGGACCGAGGCGTGGGAGGGCGTGGGCGGTCAGAGCGGTGCGTTCTCCTACCAGCCGCGGCCGGTGGCCGGCGCCACCGGCACGCTGAGCTGGCGCCTCAGCGCGAGCGGGACGGGAGGAGCCTGGGCCTTGGCCCTGCGTCCGGCGACACCCTGAGCCGGAGCCCCGCTGCGCGCTGACCGCCGCCCGACCGACGTGGTGCCCGGGGGCTGGCGGCCGGGGGCTGGCGGCCGGGAGGACGTCGGTGGGCGGCGGTCCCGCTACCCTCGACGCGTGGCGCTCGACGTCGCCCGCCCGCCCGCACACCATCCCCGTCACCCAGGAGGCACCCCGTGGCCAGCATCGAGGCCGTCGGCGCTCGCGAGATCATCGACTCTCGCGGCAATCCGACCATCGAGGTCGAGGTCGCCCTCGACGACGGCACCACGGCGCGCGCCGGCGTGCCCTCCGGCGCGTCCACGGGGAGGTTCGAGGCCGTCGAGCGGCGCGACGGCGACGCCGAGCGCTACGGCGGCAAGGGCGTCGAGAGCGCCGTGGACGCGGTCATCGACCAGATCGCCCCGGAGCTCCTGGGGTTCGAGGCCTCCGAGCAGCGCCTCGTCGACCAGGCCATGATCGACCTGGACGGCACCGACGACAAGAGCGCGCTCGGCGCCAACGCCATCCTCGGCGTCTCGCTGGCCGTGGCGCGTGCCGCTGCGGAGTCCGCCTCGCTGCCGCTGTTCCGCTACGTCGGCGGTCCCGGCGCGCACACGCTGCCCGTGCCGATGATGAACATCGTGAACGGTGGCTCCCACGCAGACTCCAACGTCGACGTGCAGGAGTTCATGATCGCGCCCATCGGCGCGCCGACCTTCCGCGAGTCGGTGCGCTGGGGCGCCGAGGTCTACCACAGCCTGAAGTCGGTCCTGCAGTCCGAGGGTCTCGCCACGGGGCTGGGCGACGAGGGCGGGTTCGCGCCGAACCTCTCCAGCAACCGCGCCGCCCTGGACCTCATCCTCCGCGCCATCGAGGGTGCCGGGTTCGCCCCGGGCACCGACGTCGCCCTGGCGCTGGACGTCGCGGCCAGCGAGTTCCACAGCGACGCCGGCTACGCCTTCGAGGGCGCCACCCGCGACCGTGACTTCCTCATCGACTACTACGGCCAGCTGCTCACCGACTACCCGCTCCTCTCCATCGAGGACCCGCTCGAGGAGGACGACTGGGAGGGGTGGGGCTCGCTGACCGCGGCGCTGGGCGACCGCGTGCAGATCGTCGGCGACGACCTCTTCGTGACCAACCCGGAGCGCCTCTCCCGCGGGATCGAGAGCCGCGCGGCCAACTCGCTGCTGGTCAAGGTCAACCAGATCGGCACCCTCACCGAGACCCTCGACGCGGTCTCCATGGCGCACCGTGCCGGCTTCTCCACGATGATGAGCCACCGGTCGGGCGAGACCGAGGACACCACCATCGCGGACCTCTCCGTGGCCACCGACGGGGGTCAGCTGAAGTCCGGTGCTCCCGCCCGCTCCGAGCGGGTCGCCAAGTACAACCAGCTGCTCCGCATCGAGGAGGAGCTGGACGACGCGGCCCGGTACGCCGGGCGCGGCGCCTTCCCCCGGTTCTCCTGGGGCTCGTGAGCGATCGTGGCTGAACGCTCCCGGCGGCCGGCGCCGCCGGGAGCGGCGCACGGTGCCGACGCCGCCCGCCCCCCGTCGTCGCGTCGCCCTTCGTCGTCGCGTCGTCGCCAGCGCCCGGCCCGCAGGGACCGCTCCGGGAACCGGACCGTCCGCGCCGGGATCCTCGGGGTCCTCGTGGTGCTGTGCGCCGTGTCCGTGCTCGGGCCGCTCGGGACGTACGTCCGAGAGCAGTCCAACACCGCGTCGCTGCAGCGGCAGGTGGCTGCTGCGGCCGAGGAGAAGGAGCGTCTGGCTCGCGCCGTGCAGCGGTGGGACGACCCGGCGTTCGTCACGGCCCAGGCGCGCGACCGGTTGCACTACGTGCTGCCCGGCGAGACCGGGTACGTCGTGCTGGAGCTTCCCGTCGAGGCGGAGCGGGCCGACGCGCTCGCCGCGGGCGACGCCGGCCCGGCGAGGCGCTCGGAGCTGGACGACCAGGAGGAGCCGCCGGGCGACGACGCGTGGTACGGCCGCCTGTGGGGTTCCGTGGAGACCGCGGGTCAGCGATGACCGAGGCTGCAGCGGCCGGCGGACGGCCCGGGACCACCGGCGCGAGCGAGGCCGACCTGGCCGCGGTCCGCCAGCAGCTGGGTCGAGAGCCCCGGGCGGTGGCCGCCGTGGCCCACCGCTGCCCGTGCTCCCTGCCTGACGTGGTGGCCACCGAGCCCCGTCTGCCGGACGGCACGCCGTTCCCCACCACCTTCTACCTCACGTGCCCCCGGGCGGCCTCGGCCGTGGGCACGCTCGAGTCGTCGGGCCTCATGGCACGGATGACCCGGCGGATCGAGGAGGAGCCGGACCTCGCCGCAGCGCAGCAGAGCGCTCACGAGGACTACCTCGCCCGCCGTGCCGCGCTCGGCGAGGTCCCCGAGGTCGACGGGGTCTCCGCCGGGGGACTGCCGTCACGGGTGAAGTGCCTCCACGCCCTGCTGGCCCACGCCCTCGCCGCCGGGCCGGGCGTCGACCCGCTGGGCGACGAGGTGGCGGACCTGCTCGGCGAGTGGTGGGCCGACGGGCCGTGCGTGGTGGTGGAGGACGACGGTCCTGCTGCCTGAGCGCGGCGCCCACGCCTTCTCGTGAGGGCGGCGGCTACCCCTCCAGGAGGGTGTCGGCGTACTCCTGCCACCAGTCGCCCGCGGGCGGGCCGCCGTTGCACGTGCCGTCGGAGTCGCCGGGCTGCTTGACCCACAGGAGCGCGTCCAGCAGCGGGCGGTCCGTCGCCGTCGTCGGTTCCTCCCCGAGGCGGGCGCTCATGGGGTTGCACCAGTCACCGGCCTCCACGGGCCCGCCGTTGCGCGAGGTGTCGATGACGAAGTGGGTCTCGCCGCCGAGCTCGTCGGAGACCGACGTGCCGTAGTCGTAGCTGGTGTCCGTCGGCTCGAAGTTCGAGACGTTCAGGGCGAACCCCGCGGCGTCCTCGACGCCGGAGTCGCGCAGCGCCCCCGCCAGCTTCCCGGTGTCCTCGATCCAGCTGGCGTTGCCGGCGTCGATGTACACGAGAGCGTTCGGCGCCTCCGCGTAGGCCGCGACGGCCTCGGCCAGCAGGGGGTACCTCTCCATGGCCTCGGGCGAGCCGTCGCACCCGTCGAGCGCGTGGGCGATGGCGTCGGGCTCGAGGACGACCACGGCCGGCCGGTCACCGATCCCGGCGACGAGCTCCCTGGTCCACTCCCGGTACTCCTCCGGCGAGGCCGCACCCCCGCTGGAGTACTGCCCGCAGTCGCGCTCGGGGAGGTTGTAGGCGACGAGCACCGGCACCTCGCCCCGCTCCTCGGCGGCGCTGGTGATCTTCGACGCCTTGGCCCGGGTGTCGTCCTCACCCCCCAGCCAGGTGGCGGTCGGGACCGAGGCGATGTCCGCCACCGCTGCGGCCGTGGAGTCGTCGCCGTTCTCGGCCAGGGCCTGCTGGGCGCGGGCTGCGGGCGACGAGGGGTTCGTCCACAGGGTCTCGCCGTCCAGCGGGTTCGGCGGCGCACCGCCGCACGCGGCCAGCGCGAGGCACGAGGACACGACGACGGCTGCCGTCGCTGCTCGTCGCCCGCCGCTCACCGTCCTCAACGTACCTGGATCCAGGTGGCTTCGGTGGGGATGCCGTCGGCGTTGGTGCCGAAGAGCATGTACCAGCCCATGGGGGCGATGCCTTCTTGTTCGGGGATGGAGAC
>JARICT010000028.1 GCA_029257185.1 Quadrisphaera sp. | reverse complement strand
CGGCCGCGGTGAGCGGCTGCTGGCGGACCTGCGGCGTTCCTCCGCGGTCGTGACCGTCCTGGCGATCGTCCTCGCCTTCGTGCTCGGCGGCCTGCTCATCGCCGCCGCCGACCCCGCCACCCGCGCGGCCGCGGGCTACTTCTTCGCCCGCCCCACCGACCTGCTGGTGCGCGGGTGGGACGCCGCGGCCTCGGCGTACGGGGCGATGCTGCGCGGCGCGGTGTTCGACCCCCAGGCGCAGAGCACCCGACGCGCGCTGCGCCCCATCACCGAGACCCTGACCATCGCCACGCCCCTGATCGCCGCCGGCCTCGGCGTCGCGCTGGCCTTCCGCGCCGGGCTGTTCAACATCGGCGGCCAGGGCCAGGTGCTCGTCGGCGCCGCCGCCGCCGGGTACGTCGGCTTCGCGGTCGACCTGCCGCCGGCGGTCCACGTCGTCGCCGCCCTGCTCGCCGGCGTGACAGCAGGAGCGCTGTGGGCCGGGATCGCCGGAGCGCTGCGCGCCCGGACCGGCGCGCACGAGGTGATCACGACGATCATGCTGAACTACATCGCCGTCTACCTCGTCGCCTACCTCCTCGCGCGGCCGTTCTTCCAGCGCCCCGGCGCCTCGAACCCCATCAGCCCTCCCGTCGCCGAGGACGCCGAGCTGCCCCTGCTCATCGGCGCCGGGTTCCGCGTCCACGCCGGGCTCGTCGTCGTCCTGCTGGTGGCCGTCGCCGTCTGGTGGCTGCTGGAGCGCAGCACCGTCGGGTTCCGGCTGCGGGCCGTCGGCGCCAACCCCGCCGCGGCGCGCACCGCCGGCATGTCCGTCCCCGGCGCCTACCTCGGGGCCATGCTGCTCGCCGGGTGCCTCACCGGGCTCGCCGGGGCGATGACGGTGCTCGGCACCGAGAGGTCGGTCACCGGCGGGATCGCCGGGTCGCTCGGCCCGGACGCCATCACCGTCGCGCTCCTCGGCCGCTCGCGCCCCGGCGGCGTGGTCGCCGCGGCGCTGCTCTTCGGCGCCCTGCGCGCCGGCGCCCCGCTCATGCAGGTCGAGACCGGCACCCCGGTCGACATCGTGCTCGTCGTGCAGTCCGTGATCGTCCTCCTCATCGCCGCGCCGCCGTTGGTGCGCGCGGTGTTCGGCCTGGGGGAGCGGCGCTCCCGGCGCTCCCGGCGGGCCGCGAGCGCCGCGGAGGTGGGCGCGTGAGCACGCTGACGCCAGGCCCCGCCGCCCGAGGCGGTGACGCCTCGACCGGGGGCAGCGGGCCGGTCACGGCCGGCGCCTCGACCTCCGCGCGGCCGGCGACCTCGTCGCTGCGCGGGCCGCTGACCATGATCGTGGGCGCCGTCCTGGTCCTGCTCGTCGTCGGGGTCCTCGGGCGGTCCGGCAGCTCGGCCTTCGCCCTGACCACGCGCTTCGACGCCGTGAGCCTCCCCGACGTCGCCCTGCCCGTGCGGCCCACGGGGCTGCTGCTCGGCGCCGTCTGCCTCGCGCTGGGCGCCTGGGCGCTGGTCCGCGTGCGCGCGGGTCTCGCCCGCCCCCGCTGGCTCGTGCCGGTCTACGCCGGCCTGGTGCTCGTGGCCTTCCTCGTCTGGATCGTCGGTGGGCAGCGCATCTCGTTCGTGGGCCTGCTCTCCGGGACGATGCTGCTCAGCGTCCCGCTGGTCCTCGGGGCGCTGTCCGGAGTCATCTCCGAGCGGGCCGGCGTCGTGAACATCGCCATCGAGGGGCAGCTGCTCGCCGGGGCCTTCCTCGCGGCCGTCGTGGCCTCGGTGAGCGGCAACCCCTACGTGGGGCTGGTGGCAGCGCCGGTCGCCGGCGCCCTCGTGGGCCTGCTGCTCGCGCTCTTCGCCATCCGGTACCTCGTCAACCAGATCATCGTCGGCGTCGTGCTCAACGTCTTCGTCGCCGGGCTCACGAGCTTCCTGTACGCCACCGTCCTCACCCAGGACGCCGCCACGTACAACTCCCCGCCCGGGCTGGCGCGGCTGCCGGTGCCGCTGCTCAGCTCGATCCCCGTCATCGGTCCGGTGCTGTTCGACCAGAGCATCGTCGTGTACCTCATGTACGCCGCCGTGGTGGTCGTCCACGTGGCGCTGTTCCGCACCCGGTGGGGGCTGCGCGTGAGGGCGGTGGGGGAGCACCCGCGCGCCGCCGACACCGTGGGCATCGACGTCATCCGCACCCGGTTCACCAACGTGCTCCTCGCCGGGGCGCTGGCCGGCCTCGGCGGGGCGATGCTCACGCTGGGGGCCTCGCTCGCGTTCTCCCAGGAGATGAGCGCGGGCAAGGGCTACATCGCGCTGGCCGCCATGATCTTTGGCCGCTACAGCCCGAAGGGCGCTCTCGTCGCCGCGCTGCTGTTCGGCTTCGCCACCAACCTCCAGGACATCCTCGGTGGCCTGGACACCCCGCTGCCGTCGGAGCTGCTGCTCATGGCGCCCTACCTCGCGACGCTGCTGGCCGTGGCGGGGCTCGTCGGGCGCGTGCGGGTCCCCGCTGCCAGCGGCCAGCCGTACGTGAAGGGGTGAGCTCGTGAGCGAGGACATGGTTGTGGAGGAACCGGGCGCGCCCGGCGTCGACTGGGAGGGGCTGCTCGCGGCAGCCCGCGACGCGTCGACCGCCGCCTACGTGCCCTACTCCCGCTACCCGGTGGGAGCCGCGGCTCTCGTCGACGACGGGCGCGTGGTCACCGGGTGCAACGTGGAGAACGCCTCCTACGGCCTGACGCTGTGCGCCGAGTGCGGTCTGGTCTCCTCCCTCGCGGCCGGCGGTGGCGGGAGGCTGGTCGCCTTCGTCTGCGTCGACGGGGAGGGGGCGGTCATCACCGCCTGCGGTCGGTGTCGTCAGCTGCTCTTCGAGCACGGCGGCCCGCGCCTGCTCGTCACCACGCCCCGCGGAGTGCGCACCATGGACGAGCTGCTCCCCGAGGCCTTCGGCCCCGACCACCTCGCCTGACCCGCCCACCGCGTCCTCTCACCCCCACCCTCCCTGCACTTCGGGGACCCTCCCCAACGGCAACTCGCGCGCGAAACGCTGTTCGCGGACCCTCCGCAGCGGCAACTCGCGCGCGAAACGCACTTCGGCGACTGTTCCCGACAGCGATTCGCGCGCGAGATGCGGGGAGGCCGGCGACCGCGGGCGACGGCGAACGCGCCCCTGGCGCTCTTCTGACAGGCCAGGGGCGACGCGCCTAGGGTGTCTCAGTGACCTCCGAACCTCCCGCAGCAGTCCAGCACGCGACGTCCGACGACCGGCCCAGCCGTGAGGCCGTCGCCGCGGCCCCGAAGGTGGTCCTCCACGACCACCTCGACGGGGGGATGCGCGCCTCGACCCTCGTCGAGCTGGCCGACGCCGCTGGGCACCGCCTGCCCACCACCGACCCCGCAGAGCTGGAGCGCTGGGTCCGGGCCCGCGCCGACTCGGGCTCGCTCGTCGGATTCCTCGAGCCGTTCGAGCACACCACCGCCGCCCTGCAGACCGCCGACGCCCTGGTGCGCGTGGCCCACGAGAGCGTCCTCGACCTCGCCGCGGACGGCGTCGTGTACGCCGAGAGCCGCTTCGCCCCCGAGCTCTCCACCGCCGGCGGGCTCGAGATCGACGAGGTCATGGCTGCCGTGCTCGCCGGCCTGCGCTCGGGCGAGGCCGCCGCGGCCGAGGCCGGGCGGACCATCACGGCGCGCGCCATCGTCTGCGGGATGCGCCAGGCGGGGCGCACCGCGGAGGCAGCCCGTGCCGCGCTGGCCTTCCGTGACGACGGGGTGGTGGGCTTCGACATCGCCGGTCCCGAGGACGGCTTCCCACCCACCGACCACGCGGAGGCCTTCGCCCTGCTCCGTGAGGGGCTCCTGCCCTTCACCGTCCACGCCGGGGAGGCGGCCGGCCCGGTGTCGGTCGCCCAGGCGCTCGGGGTCGGGGCCTCCCGTCTCGGCCACGGGGTGCGGGTGGTCGAGGACGTCAGCCGCGACGCCGGTGGCACCGTGACGCTGGGCCGGACAGCGGCCTTCGTCCGTGACCGTCAGGTGCCCCTCGAGGTCTGCCCGCACAGCAACGTCCAGACGGGCACGTCGACCTCGGTGGCGGACCACCAGGTCGGTGCGCTGCGCGACCTCGGGTTCACCATCACCCTCTCCAGCGACGACCGGCTGTGGACCGGGACGACGCTCACGGACGAGATGATGGCCCTCGTCGACACCCAGGGCTGGAGCTGGGACGACCTCCGCCAGGTCACCCTCGACAGCCTCGACGCGGCCTTCATCGACCAGCCGACCCGGATGGCGCTGCTGTCCGAGGTGGTCGTCCCCGCGTGGGAGAGGCAGCAGGGAGCCTCGCGGTGAGCGCGCTCCCGGAGCCGCAGGAGCCGGCTCAGCCGGGCGCGGACGCCGCGGACGGACGACCGACGCCGCAGCACCCTGCCCGGATCGCCATCGAGCCCGCGGCGTTCAAGGGAGTCTTCCGCAAGGTGCCCACGGCCGTCGCCATCGTCACGGCGATGACGCCGCAGGGGACCCCCGTGGGCCTGACCGTCGGGTCCTTCGCGTCCGTGTCTCTCGAGCCGCCCATCGTGTCGCTCTCGGTGATGCACACCTCGTCGTCGTGGGCGGTGGTCCGCACTTTGGACACCTTCGGGGTGAGCATCGTCGCGAGCGACCAGGCGGACGCGGTGAAGGCGTTCTCCGCGGTGAGGACCGACCGGATGGCGACGGTGGACTGGAGCGCCGGACACCACGGGCTGCCGGTGATCCACGGCGCCGCGGCGTTCGTCGCGTGCCGTACCCGGGAGCTGATCACGGTCGGCGACCACGAGGTGGCCTTCGCCGACGTCCTCGACCTGGAGGTGCTGCGCGACGTCGACCCGCTGGTCTTCGCCGGTGGCAGCTACGCGGTGCCCCAGCCCCTCTGACCACCGGCTCGGCCGGGCGGCGTGCTCAGCCGGCCGGCTCGGCCGGGCGGCGTGCTCAGCCGGCGCCGGGCCCGCCGCGGTGGTCCACCACCGCGGCGGGCCTCTCGCGCGTCACCAGATGCGCACCCGCTCGGCCTCCGGGGTGAACAGCTCGTCCCCCTCCCGGACGTCGAACTCCTCGTGGAAGGCGTCGAGGTTGGTGACCACGGCGTTGCACCGCAGGTCCGCGGGGGAGTGCGGGTCGGTCGCGAGCCGTCGCTCGGCCTCCTGGGGGCGGATCGCGCTGCGCCACACCTGGGCCCACGCGAAGAGCACCCGCTGCACCCCGGTGAGGTCGTCGAGCCGAGGGGCGGCCTGCCCGTCGAGAGCGATGCCGTAGGCCTTCAGGGCGATGGTGAGCCCGCCGAGGTCGCCGATGTTCTCGCCCACCGTCAGCTCGCCGTTGACGGCCCGTCCGGGCAGGTCCCGTGAGGACAGGGCGCCGTACTGGGCGATGAGGGCCTGGGCGCGGCGGTCGAACTCGACCCGGTCGGCCTCGGTCCACCAGTCGACGAGGTTGCCGGCGCCGTCGTAGCGGCTGCCCTGGTCGTCGAAGCCGTGACCGATCTCGTGGCCGATAACCGCACCGATGCCGCCGTAGTTGGCCGCGTCGTCCGCGTCGGGGTCGAAGAACGGCGGCTGGAGGATGGCGGCGGGGAAGACGATCTCGTTCATGCCCGGGTTGTAGTAGGCGTTGACCGTCTGCGGCGTCATGAACCACTCGTCGCGGTCGACGGGGCCGCCGAGCTTGGCCAGCTCCCGGTCGGTCTCCATCGCGCCGGCGGCCCGCACGGACCCCAGGAGGTCGTCAGGGTCGACGTCGAGGGCGTCGTAGCTCTTCCACGCCGCGGGGTAGCCGACCTTGGGCGTGAAGGCCTCGAGCTTGGCCAGCGCCCGCTCCCGGGTCTCCTGCGTCATCCAGTCCAGGGAGGTGATGCTCTGCCGGTAGGCCTCGACGAGGTTCGCCACGAGCTCGTCCATGCGCTCCTTGGCGCGCTCGGGGAAGTGCCGCTCGACGTAGAGCTGACCCACCGCCTCGCCGAGGGTCCCCTCGACCAGGGCGACGCCCCGCTTCCAGCGCTCGCGCAGCTCCTGCGTGCCGGACAGCGTCCGGCCGTAGAAGTCGAACTGCTCGTCCACGAGAGCGGAGGACAGGTAGCCGGCGCAGCGGGCGGTGACCCGTGCGGCCAGCCACGCCTTCCACGCGTCCAGCGGCTGCTCGGTCCACAGCGCGGCGATCCCCTCGACCGCGCTGGGCTGGCGGACCACCACCTGCTCGAGCGCGGCCTCGTCGGCGCCGAGACCCTCGCGCCAGGCAGCCCAGTCGAAGCCGGGTGCTCGCTGCGCCAGCTCCGCCGCGCGCAGGAGCGTGTAGGTCTTCTCCGCGTCTCGGTTGCTCACCACGTCCCAGTGGTGGGCGGCGATCGCCGTCTCGAGCTCGAGGACGCTCATGGCCACGGCGCCCGGGTCCGGCAGCCCCAGCACGCCCGGCAGCCCGAGCAGCTCGGCCATCCGCGCGAGGTGGCCGCTGTACGCCTCACGGATCGGGGCGTACTGCTCCTCGCGGTAGTACGACTCGTCCGGCAGCCCCAGGCCCGACTGCGTCAGGTGGATCAGGTAGCGCTGCGAGTCCTTGGCGTCGGTGTCGACGTAGGCGCCGACCAGCGCCGCGAGCCCCTCACGCTCGGAGCGGCCGAGCAGGCGCGCCAGTGCCGATGCGTCCGGTGCGGCGGCGATCTCGACGAGCAGCGGCTCCAGCGGAGCCGTGCCTGCGGCCTCCACGCGGTCGGTGTCCATGAACGCGCCGTAGAGGTCACCGATCTTCTGCGTCAGGGTGCCGTGCTCGGCGTCGGCGGCAGCGGCCTCCTCGATGATCGCCCGGACGTCAGCCTCGGCCTGGTCGGCCAGGGTGCGGAACGCGCCGTCGGTGGCGCGGTCCGCGGGGATGACGTGGCCCTGCAGCCACCCGCCGTTGACGTGCCCGTAGAGGTCGTCCTGGGGGCGGACGTCGGGGGCGAGGTGGGCGAGGTCCAGACCGGAGGTGGGAGCCATGGCCCCATCCTGGACGATGACGGCGACACCCGTCCGCGTGGTCGCCCGAGCGGGGTGTCGGTGGCTCCTGCCACCATCGCTCCATGAGCGACGACGCAGCACCCCCGAGCCGCGCAGCGATGGCAGCGATGGTCGACCACACCCTGCTCAAGCCCGAGGCCACGCCCGCCGACGTCGCGTCCCTCGTGGCGGAGGCCGGCGAGCTGGGGGTGCTCGCGGTCTGCGTCTCACCGTCGTCCCTGCCGCTGGCCGCCGACCACGACGGCCTGGTGGTCGCGACGGTGGTGGGTTTCCCCTCGGGCAAGGTCCGCACGCCGGTCAAGGCCGCCGAGGCCGCCCGGGCGGTCGACGACGGCGCCGACGAGGTGGACATGGTCATCGACGTCGGTGCGGCGCTCGCGGGCGATCTCGACGCGGTGCGCGCGGACATCGCCGCGGTGCGGGCGGCGGTGCCCGTCCCGAGAGTGCTCAAGGTCATCCTGGAGTCCGCGCTGCTCGACGACGCGACGCTCACCGCCGCGTGCCAGGCCGCCGAGGCCGCCGGGGCGGACTTCGTCAAGACCTCCACCGGGTTCCACCCGGCCGGCGGGGCATCCGTCCACGCCGTCGAGGTCATGCACGCCGCGGTCGGCGGGCGCCTCGGCATCAAGGCCTCCGGAGGCATCCGTGACGCCGGGGCGGCGACCGCCCTGGTCGCGGCGGGAGCCACCCGGCTCGGCCTGTCGGGCACCCGCGCCGTCCTCGACGGCCTGCCGGGCTGACCCGCTCGCAGACCGGGGCCTGGGGCGCTCTGCGCTAGCGTCCCGCGATGGACAGCATCCAGCCCGTGGTCGCCTCCGTCACCGTCGATGGTGCTCCCGCGGCCGCGTTCGACCGGTTCACGGCGGGCTTCGGGTCGTGGTGGCCCGCCGAGTTCTCCTGGTCGCGGCCGGCGCTGCTGGAGAGCATCGGCATGGACTGCCGCGAGGGGGGTCTGCTCACCGAGACCGGCCCCCACGGGTTCCGCGTCGACTGGGGCCGCATCGTGACGTGGGAGCGGCACGGCGACGGTTCTGCGGCCTCGCGCGACGACTTCACCGGTGCGTGGCCGATGGCGCTCGAGCGCTACGCCGCGGCTGCGGCCGCCGGCTGACGACCGCCCGGTCCTGCGCGGGGCCGCCCAGGTCCGCACCGTCGTCGGTGCCGACCGGCAGGATGGCGGCGTGGGATCGGAGCAGGCACCGGTGTACGCGGCGGTCATCACCGCCGCGGCGGCCGTGCTCGCGGTCGTCGTCGGGCAGATGTCGACGGCCTCGCGCGAGCGGCGTTCCCGCGCCTACGAGCGCCAGCGCAGCGCTCTCGTGGACGTCCAGGACGCCGCGCTGGTCGTCCGCTCGGCGCTGCGGGCCTCGGGCGCGGCCATCGCCGCGGCGGCGCTCACCGCGTCCTCCTCGCGGCACGTGGTGGTGCTGTCCCAGCCGGACCTGGACGCGGCGCAGTCCGACGCGGACGCGCACCTCGACGTGCGGCTCGCGCGCGTGGAGTCGGTCTCCGTGCGCAACGCCGTGAGGGGCTGGCAGCAGGAGGCCCGCTTCGCCTTCCTCGGCGACGAGGAGGTGACCACGCGGGACGAGCTGGTGGCCTGGGCGGTCATGAACGCCACGGTCGCGCGGGCGCTCGCTGACGAGGACCTCGGGGCGCGGCGCGAGCGGCGCCGCACCACGACCTGAGCCGCGGCGGTGGGCGCCGTCTCAGGCCGGGACGGCCTGGGTGCGGACCACGCTCACGTGCTGCGCCACGCCCTGGCGTTCCGCGGCGTCGGTGACGGCGTCGGCGAAGGGTGTCGTGGCGGCCACCACCCGGACGCGCGCCGCGCCGCCGTCGACCAGGAGGCGCCTGACGAGCTGGGCGGCGAACGACGGGCTCCCCGAGACGAGGTGCCGGCAGTCCACCTCGACCTGCTCGCCGGTGACGTCACCGTCCAGGGCGTCCACGAGGGCGTCGGCCATGGCTCGGCCGGCGACCATGCTCGGCAGCTCGATCGTCAGCACGGGCCCCTCCACGGTTCGACGGCGTCCCGCCTACGGTACCCCTCGCCCGCGCCGGCGGTCGCTGACCGCCGGCCCGTCCGGGCCGGTCGTGACGGGTCCGCGCATGCCCACGACCCCCTCGACGAGCGTCCCGGGGAACGCGGCGCGCAGGCGCCGGTCGTCGCGAGCGCCCGATCCCGAGCGCACCGCTGCCGTCCCCGAGGCCACGTAGAGGAAACCGCGTCGTCGTCCCACCTCGCGCACCGTCCCGCTCAGGCCCGCGCCCCGGCTGGGATCGGCGAAGCGCGAGGTGCCGTCCAGGGCGAGGTGCAGGGCCTGGCGGTGCGTCCGCGCGCCCCGCCCGCCGAGGGTCGCGAGCAGCCCGACGCCCCCGTCGGCCACCGCGAAGCGCACCCACCCGGAGCTCGGCAGGGTCTGGGCCGCCACGTACCCCACCGCGTCGGCGTGGTCGGCCACGTTCAGCGCCATCTCGACGACCCCCGCGAAGAGCGCCTGCGCGGCCCCGCGGTCGTCGCGGGCCGCACGGGCGTGGACGAGCTCCCCGAGCGCGCGCGCGTCGTCCTCGGTGGCGACGTGGCGCACCTCGAGGAGGTCTTCGCGCCGGTCCCGCTCGTCCACGTCGACGAGGTCGTGCTCCACCCCGAGGCCCGTGAGCACCTGGCCGAGGTGCATGCGGGCCGCGTAGCGACGCTGGGCCTCGCGCGCGGGGCCGAGCACCCGCAGCGCGAGGCCGGCGCTCGCGTGGCGCCGGGCGATGGCGGCGGCCCCGACCAGCTGGGCCGGGTCGATCCAGCGGCACCGTGACAGGTCGACCACGTGGACGCCGTCGGCGTCGCAGCGGCACGTGAGGTGGCCGAGCGAGGGCGGGTTGGGGGGAGAGGCGGCCATCGTCGTCCCTCCCTCGATCACCGGTAGCTCATACAGGTGTTCTAACAGTACGACGGTGGCGACGCTGCGTCGCGCGCGGCGCTCCGGCGAGGGCGCCCGCTCAGAGCCCGATCACGGCGGCCACGTCGCGGCGCAGACCAGCGAGGCGGTCCCCGGCCAGGGCCTTCGCGGCGCCGAGACCGCCGGTCGCCGGGACGACCACCTCGAGGTAGGCCTTCAGCTTGGGCTCGGTGCCGGAGGGGCGCACGACGACGCGGGCGTCGGCGGCGGTCCGGTAGAGGAGCCCGTCGGTCGGCGGCAGACCCTCGCCACCGGCCAGCAGGTCGGTGGCCTCCACGACGGCGTCGCCGCCCAGCGTCGTCGGCGGGTCGGCCCGCAGCCGCTCCATGGCCCGGGTGATCGAGGCGAGGTCGTCCACCCGCACGGCGTGCTGCCCCGTGAGGTGGACCCCGTGCGCGACGAACAGGCCGTCGAGGACGTCGAGCAGCGTCCGGCCGCGGCCCGCCAGCTCCGCGGCGAGCCCGGCCGCGCGCACAGCGGCGGTGATCCCGTCCTTGTCGCGCACCAGCGACGGCGCGACGCAGTAGCCGATGGCCTCCTCGTAGCCGAACGCCATGCCGGGCACCCGGGAGATCCACTTGAACCCTGTCAGGGTCTGGACGCTCTCTCGGCCGTGGGCCGCGGCGACGCGGTCCAGCAGCCGCGAGGAGACCACCGAGCGGACCAGCGGCCCGGGGACGGAGGAGGATGCGACGCTCTCGCCGAGCACGGCCCCCAGCTCGTCACCGGTGAGGACCCGCCAGCCGCCGCCGGCACCAGGGTCCGGCACCGCGACGGCGCACCGGTCCGCGTCCGGGTCGAGGGCCAGCACCAGCCCGGCACCGACCTCCCGCGCGAGGTCCAGGGCGAGGTCCAGCGCGCCGGGCTCCTCGGGGTTGGGGAAGGCCACGGTGGGGAAGTCCGGGTCCGGCTCGGCCTGGCGCGGGACCACGTGCACGTCGGTCAAGCCCGCGCGGGCCAGCACCCGCAGGGCCACCTCCCCTCCGACGCCGTGCATCGGCGTCAGGACGATGCGCAGGCGCGCCCGCTGCTCGCCGGTCCTGGTGGTCGACGAGGCGCTCGACGGGTTGAGCGGTGGGCCGTCCGGCGGGTCGTCCAGCGGGGCGACGGCCGCGGCGCCGGCGACGTAGGCGTCCACGACGTCCTCGCCGAGCACCTCCCACCCGGAGCCGGGCCGTGGGACGTCGGCCAGGGGCCCGACGGCCGCGATGCGCTCGGCGATGGCGGCGTCCGAGGGCGGGACGATCTGCGAGCCACCGTCCTCGTTCCCCAGGTAGACCTTGTACCCGTTGTCGGCCGCGGGGTTGTGGCTCGCGGTCACCATCACGCCGGCGTCGGCCCCGAGGTGGCGCACCGCGAAGGCGAGGACCGGGGTGGGCAGGGGCCGTGGGAGCAGCCGGGCGGTGATGCCCGCGCCGGTCATGACG
Organism: Quadrisphaera sp.; assembly: GCA_029257185.1. Taxonomy (GTDB): domain Bacteria; phylum Actinomycetota; class Actinomycetes; order Actinomycetales; family Quadrisphaeraceae; genus CADCUY01. The sequence continues at coordinate 8,822 of JARICT010000028.1, read as the reverse complement.
GCTGCGGTGTCGCGGGCGAGGTCGGCGGAGCGGTGGCGGGCGTCGTAGCCGATGACCACGCTGGGCTGCTCGTCCCCGTCGGTGCGCGCGTCGAGCAGGAAGGCCGCGAGGCCGGCCGCCGCACGGATCACCACGACCCGGTTCATGCGGTTCGGCCCGGCGCCCATCTGCCCGCGCAGCCCCGCCGTCCCGAAGGCCAGCGTGGTGGCGAACCGGTCCCGCAGGTCGTCCAGCGCGAGCGCGTCACCGCCGGCGGCCCGCGCCAGCACGCCGCGCAGCTCGCCCGCTGTCGCGTCGTCGGGATCGGACCGCGCCCACGCGGCAGCCCGGGCGACCAGGTCGTCGACGGGCTCGACACCCTCGTCCGCGGCGCTCGCGAGGCCGCCGTCAGCCGGCGCACCGCTCATGCGGGGCCCGCCGCGAGCACCGCTCGGACGACGCCGGCCAGCATCGCGCCGATGCGCGGGCCGGCGGCGGTCCCGGCGTCGATGACGTCCTGGCCGTCCAGCGGGACCGCGCTGACGCCGGCGGCCAGGTTGGTCACCAGCGAGACGCCGAGGACCTCCATCCCCGCGTGGCGCGCCGCGATGGCCTCCAGGGCCGTCGACATCCCCACGAGGTCGCCGCCGAGGCGCCCGGCCATCGTCACCTCGGCGGGCGTCTCGAAGTGGGGTCCGCGGAACTGCACGTAGACGCCCTCGGCCAGCTCCGGGGCGACGGAGCGGGCGACGCCGCGCAGCCGCTGCGAGTAGAGGTCGGTCAGGTCCACGAACGTGGCGCCCTCCAGCGGGGAGGTCGCGGTGAGGTTGAGGTGGTCGCTGATGAGCACCGGCGTGCCGACGGCCACGTCGGGGTCCAGGCCTCCGCAGCCGTTGGTCAGGACGACCGTCCCCACCCCCGCTGCCGCAGCGGTCCGTACCGCGTGCACCACCCGCCGCACCCCGCGACCCTCGTACAGGTGGGTCCGGGAGGCGAACACGAGGGCGCGCCGCTCCGTGGAGGCCTCGCCGTCGCGGCCGGCGGCGGGGTCCCCGGGGATGCGGACCGAGCGCACCACGCCGACGTGGCCGAGGGCCGCCGCGGCGGAGAACCCCGGCAGGTCGGTCACCGGGATCTCCGCCACCGTCTCCCCGACGAGGTCCGCGGTGGCCTGCCAGCCGGAGCCGAGCACCAGCGCCACGTCGTGCCGCGGCGTCCCGGAGCGCTCCTCGATGACCGCGGCGGCGGCAGCGGCGACGTCGAAGGGGTCGGTGCCCGGGTCGTCGAGGTCGGCGGACCTCGACCGCTCGGGGGTGGGCGTCACCAGCGGGGTGTCCTCGGTCATGGGGCGACGCTAGCGCCGACGCCCACCGGCGGGCGGCCCGACGTCGCCGTGCTGCTTCTCGGCGGGAGGGTGCTGCTCGCGGGTCAGTCGGCCACGGAGCCGTTGTGCGGGCGCGAGCGCAGGGCTGCGGCGTAGTCGCTCGGGGCGCCGCCGGCCTCGGCAGCCGCCGCGAGCGTCTCGAGGTACGCGGGGCTGGGAAGACCCCCCTCGTAGTCGTCGAGGACGTAGGCCCACGCCACCCGCTCGCCCTCGAGGGTCGCCACCCGGACCTTCACCTTCCGGTAGAGGCCGATGCCCAGGCCCTCCCACTCGTCGAGGCCGCGCTCGTCGGCGGCGTTGATCTCGTAGAGCGTGACGAAGACCTCGGACCCGGGGTCCTCGGCGACGGTCACCAGCGCGCCGTCGAAGCTGAGGCCCTCACCGCCGAACGTGAGCCGCCAGCCCTGCATCCACCCGCTGTCGAACAGCGGTGAGTGCGGGGCCCGGTCGGCCATGCGGGCGGGATCGACGTTGCTGCCGTAGGCGGCGTGAAGACCCATGGACCGCAGGGTAGTGGCCGCGCGCGGCAGCGGCGGCGATGATGGGTGCATGCACATCTCTCCTGCGCCGTTCCCGCTCGGACCCCGCTCGTGAGGGCCACCCGCGTCGTGGTCGTCGGCGGGGGACCCGGCGGGTACGAGGCAGCCCTGGTCGCCGACCAGCTGGGCGCTGAGGTCACCGTCGTCGAGCGCACCGGGCTCGGCGGGTCCACCGTCCTGACCGACGTGGTCCCCTCGAAGACCCTGGTCGCGACCGCCGAGGTGATGGAGGCCGTCGCCGCCTCGGCCGAGCTCGGGGTGCGGGTCGGGGAGAGCGGGGACCCGGCGTCGTCGGTCTCGGTCGACATGGAGCGCGTCAACGCGCGGGTCCGCGCGCTGGCGGCCAAGCAGTCGCAGGACATCGGCGCTCGCATGGAGCGCGAGGGCATCACGGTGATCGCGGGGACCGGCCGCCTCGACGGACCGGGCCGCGTCCTCGTCGACACCTCGAGCGACCCGGACCCGTCGCAGGACGTCGACGGCGAGACGGGTGCGGCGCACGTGAGCGCGGACGTGGTGCTCGACGCCGACGTGGTGCTGCTCTCGACCGGCTCCTACCCGCGGACGCTGCCCGAGGCCCAGCCCGACGGCGAGCGCATCCTCACCTGGAAGCAGCTGTACGGGCTCACCGAGCTCCCGGAGCGGCTCGTCGTCGTCGGCTCGGGGGTGACCGGTGCGGAGTTCGCCAACGCCTACGACGCCCTGGGCGCCGACGTGGTGCTGGTCTCCAGCCGCGACCGGGTGCTCCCCGGCCAGGACGCCGACGCCGCGGAGGTCATCGAGAACGTCTTCCGCCGGCGCGGCATGGAGGTGCTCTCCCGGGCGCGCGCGGTCTCCGCGACGCGGGTCGGCGACGGCGTGGAGGTGGGGCTCGAGGACGGCCGGGTGGTGACGGGGTCGCACTGCCTCGTGGCCGTCGGCTCCATCCCCAACACCGCCGGCCTGGGGCTGGAGGAGGCGGGCGTGACCCTGACGGAGAGCGGGCACGTCGAGGTCGACCGCGTCTCGCGGACCAGCGCGCGCGGGGTCTACGCCGCGGGGGACTGCACCGGGCTGTTCGCGCTCGCGTCGGTGGCGGCGATGCAGGGGCGGACCGCGATGTGGCACGCGCTCGGCGACGCGGTCTCGCCGTTGAAGCTGTGGCAGGTGTCGGCAAACATCTTCACCACCCCGGAGATCGCGACGGTGGGCTGCTCCCAGGAGCAGATCGAGTCGGGCGAGACGCAGGGGCAGATCGTCAAGCTGCCGCTGGCGACCAACCCGCGGGCCAAGATGCTGGGCATCTCGGACGGCTTCGTGAAGATCTTCTCCCGTCCCGGCTCCGGGGCGGTGGTGGGCGGGGTGGTCGTCGCCCCTCGGGCGTCCGAGCTCATCCACCCGATCACCCTCGCCGTGAAGCAGCGGTTGACCGTGGACCAGGTGGCGGAGTCCTTCACCGTCTACCCGTCGCTGTCCGGGTCGGTGGCCGAGGCCGCCCGGCAGCTGCACGAGGTCGTCTCCGACTGATCCGCCTCGCGGGGCCTCCTCCGCGATTCGCGCGCTAATCGCTGCCCCGGGACGCCGTCGCACCGCGTCTCGCGCGCGAGATGCTGCCGCGGGGGAGAAGCTGTCGATCAGCGGCGCGAGGACGGCCGAGCCAGCTCGCCCAGGACCATGGCCTCGAGCGCGCCAGGCGTCCGCAGCGTCTCCGCGGTGACGTGCAGGACCGTCCAGCCGGCGGCGGTGAGCCGGTTCGAGCGCTCACGGTCTGCTGTGAACTGAGCCTTGTCGCCGTGCCACCGTCCGTCGTACTCGATGGCGAGCCGGTGGCTCTCGATGGCGAGGTCGACACGGCCGGCGAACCCGTGCTCGGTCCGGACGACGACCTGCGGCACCACGTGCAGCCCCAGCGCCAGCAGCCTTACCCTGACCACCGACTCGGGTGGTGACTCAGCGCGGCCGTCGGCGAGATCGGCGGCGGCCCGTACACCGACCACGTGGTGGTCGTGCCGGTCGACCAGCCAGGCGCGGAAGGCCTCGATGTCGAGCCTGCCCGCGTGAGCCAGCGCGTCGAGCCGGGCGACAGCGGTCTCGAGCGGTTGACCGGCGGCGCAGTCGAGAGCCATCCGCTCTGCTGAGACGACGGGAACCCCGTCCCACACGCCGTCACCCAGCGGTCCGGCTGAAGCCCTGCGGACGACGACCCCTCGGACCACCGGGGCCCACCCGTCCATCGTCACCATGGTGACCGGGTCCGCCGGGCGTGCGAGAGAGACGCCGAAGACGCTCGCGAGCGAGGTGCCCGTGAGCCGGGCGCGATCGCCCACCACCAGTGCGGCGGCTCGGCACTTCAGCGGGTGGGTGAGCGGGACCGCAGCGGGGCGGTAGACGTTGCGGAGGACCGGGACCACCCGGGAGCGGTTGCGCAGCTGGCCGGGGGTCAGGTCGCCTCCGGCGACGGCGAGCGACCCGATGAAGAGCTCGGGCATCGACGGCGGCCACGCAGTCACAGGCATGTCCGGAGCCTGCGACAGGGTGAGACCCGCCCGGGCTCCTCACTCCACCTCTGTGGACAACCTGTGACCAGCCTCCCTCCCTGGGGACAACCCTTCCCGCCCCCCCGCAACTCGCGCGCGAAACGCTCCGCGAAGCCGTTCGCCACCAGCGTTTCGCGCGCGAGCTGCTCCCCGGAGCCCTCCGCCACCAGCGTTTCGCGCGCGAATCGCGGGAGTGGGAGGGGAGGGTGCGTGCAGACCGAGGGGGCGACGTGGGTGGGGCGGGTCAGGCCTCCACGAGGTCGCAGATCAGCGACCCGGTGGAGAGCGACTCGCCCACCCCGGCGCTGAGCCCGGACACCACCCCGGAGCGGTGCGCCAGCAGCGGCTGCTCCATCTTCATCGCCTCGAGGACCAGCACGAGGTCACCCTCGGCGACCTTCTGCCCCTCCGCGACGGCGACCTGGACGACGGTGCCCTGCATGGGCGCGGTGACCCCGCCCTTGCCGTGCCTGACGGGCGCGCGTGCCGCAGACGACGTGCGGCGTCGGGGGCGACGGGAGGGCCCCATCCCCGTCGGGCTGCCGACGTGGCCGCTTGCGCCGTTGGACGAGCCGAGACCGCCGGGCAGGACGACCTCGAGCCGCTTGCCGCCGACCTCGACGACGACGACCTCACGCTCGGGCGGGCGCACCGCGTCGACGTGCCGGGGCTCCGCCGGCGGCACCCCGTTGGTCCACTCCGTCTCGATCCACCGGGTGTGCACCGTGAACGGCGAGCCGTCCGAGGGGGCGAACGCGGGGTCGTCGAGGACGGCGCGGTGGAAGGGGAGCACCGTGGGCACGCCCTCGACGGTGAACTCCGCGAGCGCGCGCCGGGCCCGGGCCAGCGCCTGCTCCCGCGTGGCCCCGGTGATGACGAGCTTGGCCATCATGGAGTCGAACGCGCCGGACACCAGGTCGCCCGAGAGCACCCCGGTGTCGAGCCGCACCCCCGGTCCGGTGGGTGCCTCGAAGCGGCCGAGCCGTCCCTGGCACGGCATGAACCCGGCGCCGACGTCCTCGCCGTTGATGCGGAACTCGATCGAGTGCCCCCGGGTGGACACCTCGGTGTAGCCGAGAGGCTCGCCGTCGGCGATGCGCAGCTGCTCGCCGACGAGGTCGATGCCGCTGATCTCCTCGCTGACGGTGTGCTCCACCTGCAGGCGGGTGTTGACCTCGAGGAAGGACAGGGTCCCGTCGGCGCCGACGAGGAACTCGACGGTCCCGGCGCCGACGTACCCGACGGCAGTGAGGATGTCGATGGAGGACCGGCGCATCGTCGCCTCGACCTCGGGGTCGAGGAAGGGGGCCGGTGCCTCCTCGACGAGCTTCTGGTGGCGCCGCTGCAGGCTGCAGTCCCGGGTGGAGACCACGACGACGGCGCCGTGGGCGTCGGCCAGACACTGGGTCTCGACGTGGCGCGGCCGGTCGAGGTAGCGCTCGACGAAGCACTCGCCGCGCCCGAAGGCCGCCGTGGCCTCGCGCACCGCGGAGGTGAAGGCCTCGGGGATCTCCTCGCGGGTGCGCACCACCTTCATGCCGCGACCACCACCACCGAAGGCGGCCTTGATGGCCAGCGGCAGCCCGTGCTCGTCCGCGAAGGCGAGCACGGCGTCGACGTCGTCCACCGGACCGGGCGTGCCGGCCACCAGGGGCGCTCCGACCTTCTCGGCGACGCGGCGCGCCTCGACCTTGTCGCCCAGGGACTCGATGGCTTCCGGGGAGGGTCCCACCCACGTCAGGCCGGCGCCTCGGACGGCCTCGGCGAAGGCGGCGTTCTCGGCGAGGAAGCCGTACCCGGGGTGCACCGCGTCCGCGCCGGAGCGCTTCGCCACGTCGAGCAGCTTGTCCGAGCGCAGGTAGGTCTGGGTCGCGGTGTTCCCGTGCAGCGCGTAGGCCTCGTCGGCGAGCTTGACGTGCAGGGACTCGCGCTCGCAGTCGGCGTAGACCGCCACGCTGACGATCCCTGCGTCGCGACACGCACGGATGATGCGGACCGCGATCTCTCCACGGTTGGCGACGAGGACCTTTGAGGGCATCCGGTGACAGTAGGGCCGGATCGGCCGAGCGACGAGGGCGTTGTAGCCCTGCGACAAGGGCGCCCCCGCAGCGTTGTCGCCGCGAGGGTCGCGCGCAGGTCAGCCCGCGGTCCACGGCAGCTGGGGTAGCTGCTGCAGGGACCAGGTGTTGCCGTCCGGGTCGGCCAGGTGGACGAAGCGGCCCCACGACTGCTCATCGACCTCGCTGACCTCGACGCCGCGGGCGAGCAGCTCTGCCCTGGCGGTGTCGGCGTCGTCGACCACGAGCATGAGCCCGCGCTGCGAGCCGGGAGCCATCCCGGTGAGCTCCCGGGCCAGGAACACCGAGCACGCGGACCCGGGCGGGGTGGCCTGGACGAGGCGCTGGCCGGGCGCGACCTCGGCGTCGAGGTCGGCGACGAAACCGAGCCGGTCGACGTAGAAGTCGCGCGCCCGCTGCACGTCGGTGACGGGGACGGCGACGACCTCGAGCTTCATGTCCACGGTGATCTCCTTCGTCTGACGGGCCCCGTACGGGCTCGTGAGACGACGCTAGGAGCGCATCAGGTCAGGTGCTGTCCGCCTCGGTCGGCATGATCCCCGTCGTGGCGGAGACGACGGCGAGGGCCCTGGCGCTCCTCGGGCTGCTGCAGGCGCACCGGCAGTGGTCGGGGACGGAGCTGGCGCGCCGCCTCGGGGTGACCGCGCGCACGCTGCGCCGGGACGTCGAGCGGCTGCGGGACCTGGGCTACTCGGTCGTGTCCACCCGCGGGGCGTCCGGTGGCTACCGGCTGGAGGCCGGGACGGGCGTGCCCCCGCTGCTGCTCACCGACGACGAGGCGGTGGCGACCGCGATCGGGCTGCGGGTGGCGGCGGGCCACGGCCTGGTCGACGCGGAGCAGACGGCGCTGCGGGCGCTGGCGAAGCTCGAGCAGGTGCTGCCCGCTCGGCTGCGGCGCCGCGTGAGCGCCCTGGCCGAGCACGTCGCACCGGTGCGCGGGGCAGCTCCGGAGGTGACCACGGAGCTGCTCGCCACCCTGGCGCTGGCCTGCCGGGACCACGAGCGGGTCCGCTTCACCTACGTGGCGGCGGGCGGTGAGCGCACCTCGCGCCGCGTGGAGCCGCACTCCCTCGTCGCCACGTCCCGGCGATGGCTGCTGGTGGGCTGGGACGACCTGCGCAGCGACTGGCGGACCTTCCGCCTCGACCGGATGGACGCCCTGACGTGCACCGGCGCCCGGGCGGCTCCCCGCCACCTGCCGGCGCCCGACGCCGCCGCCCTCGTGGCCGGTCACGCGTGGGAGCCGCGGTGCCGGGTCGAGGCGGTCCTCGACGTGCCGCTCGACGAGGCGCGCCGCCACCTGGGCGGATGGGGCGACGATCTCCACTCGCTGGACGGCGAGCGCACCCGGTGGACCATCGCCGCGGACCAGCCCGCGGCCGTGGTCTGCGCGCTGGTCTGGCTGCCGCCGGGAGCGCTGGTCCGCCTCGACGGCGACCCGCAGGTGCTGGCGGCCGTGCGGGCCGCAGGGCTCGGCGTGGCTGCCCTGGCGGCTGGCACGGGCGGTGACGCCGTGGGCGCCCCCGGGTGATCACGCCCTGGGTGCTGTGCTCACGCAGCGACACCGTGCGGGCGAGGGGGTGGTGGATCGTCGACGAAACACCCGGCACGTCGACCGCCGGGAGCATCATGAGGCGATGGCTGCTGCTCCTTCCCGCGGTCGGGCCACGACGTCGCCGTCGCCGTCCGATCCGGTGCGGGCCCCGTCGTGAGAGCCGTCCGTCTCGTCGCGGCGGGCATCGCCACGGGCGCCGTGACGGGCTGGGTGCTCGAGCGGGCGCGAGGCTCGGGCTGGGCCGTGGTGCTGCTCGTCGTCGTCCTGGCCATGCTGCTCACGGTGCTGGTCGCAGGCTCGGTGAAGAAGGGGCGGACACGCCGACGCGAGGCGCCCCGGCATGCGGACGGCGCGCACCCTGGTGACGTCGACCTCGGCCGTGACGACGGGCCGGTGGTGCCGCAGGCCCGTCGAGGGGTCTCGCTCCTGCTCTTCCACGCGGGATTCTGGCCGGTGTTCTGGGTTGCTGGCGTCGACGCCAGCGCCGCCGTGCAGGCGGTCCTCGAGACGGCCGCCGCCGTGCTGGTGGCACTGCTGGTCGTCCGGGCGCACCGTCGCCGTCAGGTGTCCGCCGCCCGCGCCGCCCATCCGGGTGCGACGGTCGTGCTCGCCTCGATGGTCGACCTCGGGAGCACGCGCCTGGCGCAGTGGTCCACGGCGGCAGGAGCGTCACTGCCCTTCGTCACCGGCGGCGTGGTCGTCGCCGCTGACGTCGACGGCCTGACCCTCGCGCGCGCCGAGGCGCCGAGCCATCCCGTGCACCGCTGGGAC
>JARICT010000173.1 GCA_029257185.1 Quadrisphaera sp. | reverse complement strand
GCGGCCCCGCCGAGCTCGCCGCGTCTCAGAAGCGCTCGCGCCGCACGCTGGCCCGCCTGCCCTTGATCGAGCTCGCGGTGAGCTTGGCGATCACCTCGTCCGCCGAGCCGTCCGGCACGTCGACCAGGGTGAACCGCGGGGCGAGGTCGATCGGCCCGATCTGCTTGCCCACCAGCGACGTCTCGTTCGCGATGGCCCCGACGACGTCGCCGACCCTCACGCCCTGCTGGGCGCCCACGCTGATCCACAGCCGCGTCTTGCCCTCGGCGGCGCCGGCGCCGCGCTTGCCGCGCGGCGCCCCGCCCGAGGCCCGCCCGCCGTCGTAGCCCTCGGCGCCGCGGTCCGGGCGCCCGCCGCGCGAGTCGTCCCGCTCGCGGTTCTTGCGCGGCCCCGGCGCGGGGATCTCGTGCTCGTCCGCGGTCTCGGAGCGCTCCACCTGGATGAGGCGCAGCGCCGCGGCGGCCACGTCGACCGGCTCTCGCCCGTCGACCGCGAGCTCGCGCACCAGGGACGCGAGGTCGGCGAGCGCGGCGGCGTCGGACTCGTCACCGATCTCCCGCAGGACGTCCTGGCGCAGCCGCTCGCGCTGGGAGGCGCGCAGCGCGGCGATGTCCGGCACCGGGAGCACCTGGATGCGGCGCTTGGTCACGCGCTCGATCGTGGAGAGCATCCGCTGCTCGCGCGGGTCGGCCAGGGTCAGCGCGACGCCCTCGCGGCCCGAGCGCCCGACGCGCCCGATGCGGTGCACGTAGGACTCGGGGGCGGCGGGGACGTCGTAGTTGACGACGTGGGTGAGGTGGTCCACGTCGAGGCCGCGCGCCGCGACGTCCGTGGCCACGAGCAGCTCGGCGCTCTGGCTGCGCAGGCGGCCCATCACCTTGTCGCGCTGCTCCTGGCCCATCCCGCCGTGCAGCGCCTCGGCGCGGTACCCGCGGGCGTTGAGCGCCTCGGTGAGGTCGTCCACGTCACCGCGGGTGCGGCAGAAGACGAGGGTGGAGTGCGCGTCCTCCACGTCGAGCACCCGGGCGAGCGCCGCGGCCTTGTGGTGGCGCGACACGAGGTACGCGCTCTCGCGGACCTTGGGGGCCTCGCCCTCGGGGGTCTCCTCGCGGGCGATCCGCAGCCGCACGGGGTCGGTGAGGTGCTGACGGGCGATGGCGGCGGTCTTCGCGGGCATCGTGGCCGAGAACAGCACGGTCTGACGACCGGCAGGAGTCTGCTCGAGGATGGCCTCGATGTCCTCGGAGAAACCCATGTCGAGCATCTCGTCGGCCTCGTCGAGGACGGCGATCTTGAGGTCGTCGAGCTTCAGCGAGCCGCGCTTGAGGTGGTCGATGGCGCGTCCCGGGGTGGCCACCACGACGTCCACGCCGCTGGACAGCCCGCGCAGCTGGCCACCGATGGGCTGGCCGCCGTACACGGCCAGCACGCGGGCGTCGAGGGTGCTCCCGTACTTCACGAAGGCGTCGGCCACCTGCATCGCGAGCTCACGCGTCGGCACGAGCACCAGGGCGACGGGGTGCTTGCCCCGGCGCCAGGTGAGCTGCTCGAGGATCGGCAGGGCGAAGGCCGCCGTCTTGCCGGTGCCCGTCGCTGCCTGGCCGACGACGTCGCGCCCGGTGAGGAGGACGGGGATCGCCTCGCGCTGGACCGGGGTCGGCTCCTCGTAGCCGAGGTCCGACAGTGCCGTGAGCAGCTCGGGGCGCAGCTGGAGGTGCTCGAAGCTCACGTGCTCGGGGTCGTCGCCGTGGCGGGCCTGATCACCCGCGATCGTCTCGGCGGCGGTGTCGGCCTCGGGCTCGGCGAGCTGGGTCATGGGGTGGAGCTCCTTGCGGTGGGTGGTTGCCGGTCCATGGTCCCAGGCCGGCGGGGGTGCTCGCGCCGCGCGGGGCCGCGGTCAGCGGCGATCGTGGTCGTCCTCGGCCCGGTGGCCGCGGTCGGTGCCGTCCTCGCCGCGAGCCTCGCCCACGGCGCGGTCGCTGCGGTAGAAGTCGCCCTCGATGACCTCGCCGGTGGGCTCGGTCGACGCAGGGGCGGGGCGCTGGGAGTCGGGCTTCATGACGTCGGCCGGTCCGAAGACGTGGAGCAGGCGGCGTTCGAGGGAGGCGAGAAAAGAGCGACGGGCCATGGGTGCAGTGTCCTTCCTCGTGGCGGACGAGGGTCGTCGTCGGCGCCACACGGTGCCAGCGCCGCGGGAGGCGCCGTTGTTCCCGGGTGAGTTCCGGCGGCCGGGTGTCCTCAGGGGCGCTCGGCGGGGACGTCGGCCGGCGCGGGGCGGACCGGTGGAGGGGGCTCGCTGGCGGCGGCGCGCTCGGCGCGCGAGCGGCGCACCGAGCGGGTGATCAGCCACGCGAGCCCGATGATGATCGCCGCGTACACGACGTAGTTGAGGTACTGGGTGTAGCCCTCGACGAGCTGCCACTGGCTGCCGAGGCCGAAGCCCAGGCCGATGAGCAGGACGTTCCAGATCGTCGACCCGGCGAGGGTGTACAGCAGGAACTGCCCGCGGTGCATGCCGGAAGCACCGGCCGGCAGGGAGATGGCGCTGCGGACCCCGGGGATGAGCCGCCCGAAGAACACCGCGGCCCGGCCGTGGCGCACGAACCACCGCTGCGCGGCGTCCGCGTCGTCGCGGTTGACGAAGGGGAGGTGGGCCAGGACCCACATGGAGCGCTCCAGGCCGATGAGGCGGGCGATCTCGTAGAGGAGCTGCGCCCCGAGGACCGTCCCGGCGGTCGCCGCGACGAACGCGGCCACGAGGTTCATCGACCCGGCGTAGGACAGGAACCCGGCCAGCGGCAGCACCACCTCGGACGGGATGACGGGGATGACCGTCTCGAGGAACGTCATGACGAACACCCCGGGCCAGCCCAGCGCCGCCATCGTGTCCGCGACCCACCCGGACAGGCCGGTGAGGTCGAAGGTCTCGGAGGGGGCGGCCGCGGCGAGCACGGCGGCCATCGGGAGGACCGGCGTGACGAGCATGGGGGAAGGGTATCGGCGCGGCCGTGCCCGCGGAGCGGGCTCGCGCCGACCGGGGCGCCCGAGGCATCCTGGGGACGGCGGCGCCCGACCCTCGGCCGCCCCGCAGCCCACCCCGACAGCCGACCCCAGGGAGCAGACATGGACCTCGACCGACCGATCGCCCCGGACCCCTACGCGCTCCTGCCGACCGTGAGCTCCTTCGCGCTGGTCAGCGACGAGATCACCGACGGCGAGCCCCTGCCCGCCAGCGCCGGCGCCGACGGCGGGTCGCGCAGCCCGCACCTGCGCTGGTCCGGCGCCCCCGAGGGGACCGTGAGCTACCGCGTCGACGTCTTCGACCCCGACGCGCCCACCCCCGCGGGGTTCTGGCATTGGTCGGTCGTCGGGCTCCCCGCCGCGGTCACCGAGCTGCAGGCCGGCGCCGGCGAGGAGGGCTTCGCCCTCCCCGAGGGCGCCAGGGCGCTGCGCAACGACACGGGGGGAGCCGGCTTCACCGGTGCAGCCCCCCCGCCGGGCGACCGCGCGCACCGCTACGTGTTCGCCGTCCACGCGCTCGACGCCTCCGACACCGAGATCGGGGTGCCGGCTGACGCGACGCCCACCGTCGCGGCGTTCATGGCGCTCGGTCACGTCCTGGGGCGCGCCACCCTGACCGCCACCTACCACCTCGAGGCCTGAGCCCGCGCCCGTGCGGCTCACCCTCCGGGCCCGCGGGTCCGCCAGCCCGGACCTCGCGTGGGAGCGCTACGCCGACCTCGACGCGTGGGCCGCGTGGTCCCCGCAGGTCGAGTCGGTGATCACCGGAGGGCCGCGGCGCCTCCAGCAGGGGCTGCGCGGCTGCGCGGTCGGGGCCCCGCTCCTGGGCCGCCCGCTGCTGCGGGTGACGTTCGACGTGGGCCGCGTGGACGAGGCGTGCCGGCGGTGGGGGTGGACGGTGGTCCCCGCCCGTCTCGGCGTGGACCTGCCGGGCGCCCTGGGCCGCGCGCTGTCGCTGCGCCTGGACCACGCCGTCCACCCGGCGCCCGGCGGCTCGTCGACCACCCTGGTCCTGCACGGCCGTGCGCCGGTGGTGCTCGGCTACGCGCTCCCGGCGCTCATCGCGCTGACGGCTCTGGTGAGAGGGCGTGGACCGCGACGGCCGCGGCGGCCGCGACGTTGAGCGAGTCGACGCCGCCCGCCATGGGGATGCGCACGGCGACGTCCGCCCGGGCGGTCGTCGTCGCCGCCAGGCCGTCCCCCTCGGTGCCGAGCACCAGCGCCAGCGGGGTGGCCGGCTCGGCGCGCACCCGCTCCGCGAGCTGCCCGAGCGTCAGCGCGTCGGGCGCCAGCGCCAGCGCCGCCACGGTGAACCCCCGCTCGCGCAGCAGGTCGAGCCCCGCTGGCCACGGTTCCAGGCGGGTCCAGGGCACCCCCAGCACCGTCCCCATGGAGACGCGCACGCTGCGGCGGTAGAGCGGGTCGCCGCACCGGGGGCTGACCAGCACCGCGTCCGCGCCCAGCCCCGCGACGGACCGGAACGCGGCACCGACGTTGGTGTGGTCCACGACGTCCTCGAGCACCACGACCCGTGCGCCGACCGGTCGTCGCGCCAGGACGGCGTCGAGCAGGTCGGCCGGGGCGGGCAGCACCGGACGGTGCATCGCGGCGATGGCGCCGCGGTGCAGGTGGAAGCCGGTGATCTCGCGCAGCCTCGCCTCCGGGGCCACGAGCACGTCGGCCCCGGCGGCGAGCACCGCCTCGACGACGTCGGCGGCGTCGCCCAGCCACCGCGGGGCGAGGAGCAGCGAGCGCGGCCGGTGCCCCGCGGACAGGGCGCGGCGCACCACGGTGGTGGACTCGGCCATGTAGAGCCCGCCGGCCGGCTCCAGGGCCCGCCGCAGGGCGACGTCGGTGAGGTCGGTGTAGTCGCGCAGGCGCGCGTCGTCCTCCCCCGGCGCGCGGCTCGCGTCCAGCTCGACGACGCTGCCGCGCGCCCGTGCGCCCGTGCGCGTCCCTGGACCCGTGCTCGTCACGGGATCACCAGGAGCGCGACGGCGACGAGTCCCACGACCACGATGATCGCGCGCAGCGGAGCAGCCGGGAGGCGCCGTCCGTAGCGGGACCCCACGTAGCCGCCGACGAGCGAGCTGAGGGTAATGATCAGCGCGACGTGCCACACGACCCGGTCACCGCCGACCACGGCGTAGACCACGGCCGCGACGAGGTTGACGGCGGTGGAGAGCACGTTCTTCAGCGCGTTGAGGCGCTGGAGGCTCTCGGTGAGGAGCAGGCCGAGGGCGCCGACGAGCATGATGCCCTGCGCGGCGGTGAAGTAGCCGCCGTAGACGCCGACGAGCAGGACCGCGAGGGCGGCCGCGACGGGGGTGCGAGGCGACGCCCCGTCACCGCTGGCCTCGCGCGCCGCGGCACGGGCCCTGAGGCGACGCTGCAGGCGGGGCTGGAGCACCACGAGCACCAGCGAGAGGACCACCAGGACGGGGACGATCGTCTCGAAGGCGTCCGCCGGCAGGGTCAGGAGCAGCAGCGCCCCACCGACCGCGCCCACGAGGGAGAGCGGCAGCAGGGTGGCGATGCGCCGGCCCTGCCCCCGCAGCTCGCGGCGGTACCCGTAGACCCCGGAGAGGCCGCCGACCGAGAGGCCCACCGCGTTGGTCATCGTCGCCGAGACCGGCGCGAAGCCCACGGAGAGCAGCACGGGGAACGTCACGAGCGTCCCGGACCCCGCGATGGAGTTGATGACCCCCGCCCACAGGCCCGCGAACCCGACGAGCGCGTACTGCCACCACTCCACGGGCGGACCCTAGCGATCCTCGCCGGTGCGACGGCTCGGGGCCGGCGCGCCGCGTTCCTGCGGTCAGGGGGGTCCGGCGCCGCGCTCGGCCTCCTGGGCGACCACCTCGTCGGCGTCGGAGAGGCGCCTGAGCCCCGCGACGGTGCGGGCGGTGCGCTGGTTGGCCGCCAGCAGCTCGGCGTGGCGGGCGGTGAAGGCCCAGTAGCCGGCGGTGAAGGGGCAGGCGTCCGGACCGGTCCGCTTCTTCGGGTCGTACCGGCAGGGCTTGCAGTAGTCGCTCATCCGGTCGATGTACGCCCCACCGGACCAGTAGGGCTTGGTGGCGAGCACCCCGCCGTCGGCGTGCTGGCTCATGCCGACGACGTTGGCGACCATCACCCAGTCGTACCCGTCGACGAAGACCTCGTGCATCCACGCGGTCAGCTGCTGGGGGCTCCAGCCGCGCTGGAGCGCGTAGTTGCCGAGCACCATGAGGCGGGGGATGTGGTGGGCCCACCCGTGGGTGCGCACGCCCGCCAGCACGTCGGACAGGCAGCGGGCCTCCACCTCGCCGTCGGCGTCGAGGTCGCGCCACCAGCCCGGGAGGTCGCCGTCGTGGCCCAGGGCGTTGCGCTCGCGGTAGTCCTCGCCGAGGTACCAGTACAGGTGCCACACGTAGTCCCGCCACCCCACGACCTGACGGACGTAACCCTCCACGCTGGCCAGGCGCAGGCCGCGCTCGCGGTGGGCGCGCTCGGCGCGGCGTGCGACGTCGACGGGGTCGAGCAGCCCGAGGTTCATCGCCGGGGACAGCGCGGAGTGCGCCATCCACGGGTCGCCGGCCAGCATCGCGTCCTCGTGAGCCCCGAAGGCCTCGAGCCGGTGCTCCAGGAAGTGGTCCAGCGCCGCGCCGGCCTCGCGCGCGGTGACGGCGAACTCGCGCGGGCCGTCCTCGCCGACGAAGCGCGCCGGCCCGAGAGGGTGGTCGGTGTCCGCGACGAGCGAGTCGAGGTCAGCGCGCACGCCGGCGTCGACCTCGTCCTCCTCGGGCCACCAGGGCTCCGGCATGCCGTGGGTGCCGGGTGCCTGGGACAGCCGCGCCACCTTCTTCGGCGGGGGCTCGCGGTTCTCCCCGTCGTAGTTCCACGACCCGCCGAGCGGCGCTCCCCCGGCGTCGAGGAGCAGGTGGTGGTGGCGTCGGACCTCGCGGTAGAAGTCCTCCATGAGCAGGCGCTTGCCCGGGCGGCGGGCGTCGGCCCACGCCGTGAAGTTGGCCTCGGACACCGCGAACCCGCGCGAGGGCAGGACCTCGCTGACGAGCCCCTCGCGCTGCAGCCGCCTGACCAGGCGACGGGCGCCCCACGTGGTCGGCTCCACCACGGTCACCGGCGCGTCCGCGCTCACCCCGGCGGCGAGAAGCCCCTCGCGGTAGGTCGGTGCGCGCACCAGCGTCGCCCGCTCCCCCAGCTCCGCGGCCCGGTGGCGCAGGGCGGAGAGCACGAGGTGGGCCTTGCGGCGGTGGTAGCGGCGGCGCCTGAACACGTCGGTGGACTCCACGAGCACCACGCCGTGGCCCGGTCCGCCGTGGCGATCCTGCTCGTCGTCGAGGAAGTGGGCTCCCAGCTGGTCGGCGAACAACCAGCGCCTGCTCGCGCTCATCACCCCATCCTCGGCGCTCGCCGGGGTCCTCACCCGGCGAGCGGGCCGCTCACCGCTCCTGGCCGCCGGTGGGCTCGTCCGCGGGAGCGTCCGTGACGGGCGCGGGCGCGTCCTGCGCTTCCGACGCCGGCACGTCCCGCTCGCTCGGCGCGACCGTCGAGCTGTGGTGGTCCGCGGCGAGGTGGGACTGTGCCTGATCGTCGACCGGTCCGGTGGACCGGCGGCCGGATCCGGCGCGCACGGCGCCGCCACCGGGTGCCTGCCCGGCGCGCCCACCCGCGGACCGGCTGGGCTCGGCCGTGGTGCGCTCGGCCTCCGCGCTGGCCGCCTCGGCCTCGGCCTGGGCCGCGGCGACCGCCCGGGCGGGGTCGAGCAGCGGGGCGCCCGTGGACTCCAGCGGGGGCCGGTCGGTGCCCTTGGCAGGGC
>JARICT010000114.1 GCA_029257185.1 Quadrisphaera sp. | reverse complement strand
CTGGGATACGCCCCGTCGGTCGCCCTGGACGACGGCCTCGCGGCGACGGTGGCCTGGTACCGCGAGCACGAGGACTGGTGGCGCCCGCTGAAGGGGTGAGGCCGCCCGCGCGCAGGCGCGGACGTGCGCGGTTCCCGTCTCGCCGCCCGATGGGGCCCGACGAGCCGGTGGTGCACGTCCGGCGCCCCGCTCACCCCAGCCCGACGACGCGCCGCAGCTCGACGACTCACCCCATCTCGACGACGCGACGCGCCGCGGAGGACTCCCGCGCCGCGTCGAGCACCGCCATGACCGCCACCGCGTCCTCCGGCTGCACGGGCATGGCGCCCTGCTGCTCCTCGCGCGGCAGCGCCAGCGCCGCGGCGACGGACCGGTAGAAGTCGGCGTGGCCGCCGGGCGCGGTCACCACGGGCTCGCGGTCCTCGCCGCGCACCAGCCACCCGGTGCAGCCCTCCGGCGCGGCGAGGTCGGCAAAGGCGCTGACCTCGGCCTCGAAGGGGCCCACGAGGTAGGCCCCGCCGCTGCCCAGCACCCGCGTGCGCGGGCCCGGCGCGCCGGCCAGGGAGAGCGCCGAGAGGTGGCTGCGCGCGCCGCCGGCGTGGGTGAGGACGAGGAACGCGTCGTCGTCGGCGGGAGTGGTGCGGGCCGCGATGTCGGCGTAGACGTGGGTGACCGGCCCGAGGAGCTGGATCGCGGAGTCCACGAGGTGGCTCTGCAGGTCCAGGACCAGCCCGCCCCCGTCGGCGGGGGCGGCGTTCTCGCGCCAGCGGTCCGTCGGCGCCGGCCGCCACCGGTCCCACCGGCGCTCGAGACGGAAGACCTCGCCCAGGGACCCCGTCTCGACGAGCGAGAGCAGGGTGAGCTGCTCGGCGTCCAGGCGACGGTTGTGGAACACGGTCAGCGGCACCCCGGCGTCACGGGCGGCGTCGAGCGCGCGCCGGGCGGAGGCCGCGTCCACGCCCAGCGGCTTCTCCACGACCGTGGGCACGCCGGCCTCGGCGCACGCGACGACCTGGTCGACGTGCGCGGCGCTCGCCGAGGCGCGCACGACGACGTCGACCTCGTCGCGTCGCTCCAGCTGGGCGCCCAGGTCGTCGACCACCACCGCGTCGGGGCGCTCGCCGCGGACGCGGTCGACCCGCTCGGGCGACGACGTCGCGACGAGGGCGATGCTCAGGCCCGCCTCGTCGACCAACCGGGCGTGGATGCCGCGCCCGGCGTCGCCGTACCCGACGAGGCCGACCCGCACGGGGTGGGAGGAGGACGTGGCCGGCGCGCTGCTCATGGGGTCGATGGTGGCAGGGACGGGTGGCTCACCGCGACGCCGGCGGGTTCGCCAGGTACTCCGCCGACGAGGCGATCGCGCGCACCACGGCGTCGTCGCTGGCCAACTCGCGGGGGAACCAGTACGCCAGCCCCGACGGCCCGGCCGGACGGCCCAGGTACAGCTCGTAGTGGTCGGCGACCCGCAGGTTCACCGCCTCCGGGGAGTACCAGATCGCGCGCACCACCTGCAGCGAGGAGGCGCTGCGCAGCCGTCCGGTCCAGTAGGCCGCCTCGCCCGGGGCGGGCAGGCGGCCGAGGATCGTGGCGTACCAGCCCTGCACGGCGCCGGTCGCCCCTGAGCCGCCGCTCGAGGCCCGCTGGACGAACTCCCCCGAGGCGAGGACGTTCTGCTCCACCCACTCCAGCGGGAAGGAGCCGCGGAGCACGCCACCGGTCCAGTACGAGGCGCCGCGGTCGACGGGGCGGCCGAGGTAGGAGGTGTAGTAGCCGGCGACCTCCCGCGAGACGTGCTCGGGGGTGGCGAGCAGGCGCGCGAGCACCTGGTCCGCCGGCGTGGTGCCCAGCAGGGCGACCCAGTAGCGCGAGCCGCCGTCGTCGGCGGCGGAGCGGCCGAGGAACTGCTGGTACCAGGACTCCACGACCGCCTGGCGGTCCGTCGCGGCGGGGGCGACCGCACCCAGGACGGGCACGGTGACCGAGGTGGTGACGACGCTCGCCGTGACCGGTGGCGCCGCGAGGGCCGGGCCGGCGGTGAACGCCGCGCCGAGGAGCAGGGAACCCACCGCGGCGGTGGAGGCGAGCAGGCGCATCGTCGAGGTCATACCGCGGGAGCGTGGCAGAGGCACCCGCCCTCGGGGAGGCAAACGGGATAATCAAGTCACGACTGGTCAGCCGAGCGTCACCGGCAGGCGCTCGAAGCCGCGAACGATCCGCCCTCGCCGCACCCGCGCCCCCGGAGCCAGGCGCAGCCCCGGCATCGCAGCGGTCAGCGCACGCAGGGCCACGTCGCCCTCCATCCGCGCCAGCGCCGCCCCCAGGCAGTAGTGCTCCCCCGAGGAGAAGGCCAGGTGGTCCGCCTCGCCGGAGCGGTGGGGGTCGAAGACCGCGGGCCGGGCGTAGACGTCGGGGTCGCGGTTGGCGGCCGCGAGGAAGGCGATCACCGGCGACCCGGCCGGCACGGGGCGCCCGGCCAGCTCGGTGTCGACGTGGGCGATGCGGGCGGTGGCCTGCACCGACGTGGAGTGGCGCAGCGCCTCCTCCACCACGGCGGGAGCGAGGTCCGGTGCTCCCACCAGCTCGTCCCAGACCTCGGGGCGTTCCCGAAGGGCCACGACGGCGTTGCCGACGAGGTTCACCGTCGTCTCGAAACCGGCGAGCAGCAGCAGGCCGGCCACCCCGAGGGCGTCGGTGACGCTGGCCTCGCCGCGCTGGCGGGCGGCGGCGATGACGGACAGGACGTCGTCGCGCGGCTCGGCGGCACGCTCGTCGAGCAGCCGGGCGAACATCGCCTCCAGCTCCTGGCCGCCGGCACGCACGGCGTCGGCCTGGGCCGGGGTGCGGATGCCGTCCAGCGCGGTGCCCACCAGGGCGCCGATGTGGGCGAACCGGTCGGCGTCGACGTCGCCGACACCCAGGACGTCGGCGATGACGGCGATGGGGAACGGCGCGGCGAAGGCCGCCATGAGGTCCACCGACCCCTCGCGGCGCGCGGTGAGGGCCGCGCGCTCGGCGAGGTCGTTCGCGATGGCCTCCAGGCGCGGGCGCCACGAGCGCACGGCCCTCGGCCGGAAGCCCGGGGCGGCGACGCGGCGCAGGCGGGCGTGGTCCGGCGGGTCGAGGGTGAGGAACGAGCGGGACAGCGTGGGCGAGAAGCCGGTGGCGAGCGGGTCGGTGCGGAACTCGGCATTGCCGGGCAGCTGGACGCCGAGGTCGGGATGGCGCAGGAGCTCGCCGCACAGCGCGTGGGAGGTGACCGCGCGCAACCCCGACCGGCTGGTCACCAGCGGGCCGCGGGAGCGGATGCGCTCGAAGGTGGCGTGGACGTCGGAGCGCCCGCCGCGGAAGAACCACGCCGCGAGCGGGTCGCCCGCGGCGGTGAGGACGCCCAGCGCGGTCCTGCGGGCGGCGATGTGGGCCAGGGGACGCCACGGGTAGGCCATGGCAGGACGCTAGAGGGGCAGCCCACCAGCCGGTCCGCCGGCCGGTCACCATCGTTGACCCCCGCCGTCGACGATGGTAATTTCCCGGCACTTTCTCGTGCCCGTTCTGAGAGGATGACCACGATGGCCGATGACGGCCTCACCGTCCGAGACGTCTGTCTCCAGGTGCTCCGCGACGTCGGAGCCACGACGGTGTTCGGGAATCCCGGGTCCACCGAGCTGGCTTTCCTCGGGGACTGGCCGGACGACTTCGACTACGTCCTCGGGCTCCAGGAAGCCTCCGTCATCGGCATGGCCGACGGGTACGCGCGCGTCACCGGCCGCGCGTCCTTCGCCAACGTGCACACCGCCGCCGGGCTGGGCAACGGGCTCGGCAACGTCTTCACGGCGTTCAAGAACCAGACGCCGATGGTCGTCATGGCCGGTCAGCAGTCCCGCTCCCTGCTCACGAGCGAGGCCTACCTCGCCGCCGACCACCCGGAGGAGTTCCCGCGGCCCTACGTGAAGTGGGCCTCGCAGCCCGCGAACGCGCAGGACGTGCCGGCGGCGCTGGCCCGCTGCTTCGAGATCGCGGTGCAGCCGCCCTACGGGCCCACGTTCATCGCGGTGCCCCAGGACGACTGGGACCAGCCCTGCGACCCCTACCGGGTGGTCCGCGCGTTCTCCCCGGGAGCAGCCCGCCCGGAGGGCCTCGAGGAGGTCGCGCAGGCCCTCGGCGAGGCGAGACGCCCGGCGCTCGTGCTGGGCACGGAGATCGACACCTTCGGCGCCTACGACGACGCCGTCCGGCTCGCCGAGCGCACCCGGGCGACGGTGTACGCAGCCCCCGTGGCCGCGGCGAGCGTCTTCCCCGAGGACCACCCGCAGTTCGGCGGGTTCCTCCCGGCCCTCCCCCCCGGCCTGTCGGCCAGGCTCGAGGGCCACGACGTGGTCCTCGTCGTCGGCGCCCCCGTCTTCACCTTCCACGTGGCGGGCACGGCTGCCGTCCTCACGAGCCCGGCGACGCGCATCCTCCAGCTCACGGCCGACGCAGGCTCCGCCGCGCGCTCGCGCGCCGAGCTGAGCCTCGTGGGGGAGCTGCGCTCCTCGCTCGCGGCCCTGACCTCGCTCGCGCCCGAGCAGCCGCACGCGGACGTCGCCGAGCCCCTGCGGCTCGAGCGCAGCCGGCCCACGTACTCGCAGGGGCCGATGTCCGCGGCCTACGTGCTCTCGCGGCTCGCCTCGCTGATGCCCGAGGACGCCATCGTCGTGGAGGAGGCGCCGTCCCACCGGCCCGCCATGCAGGCGAACCTCCCGATCACCCAGCAGGGCGGCTTCTACACCATGGCGAGCGGCGGGCTGGGGTACGGCCTGCCCGCAGCGGTCGGCGTCGCCCTCGCCCAGGACGAGCGCAAGGTCGTCGCGCTCATCGGGGACGGCTCGATGCAGTACTCGATCCAGGCCCTGTGGAACGCCGCGGAGCGCTCGCTGCCCCTGACGGTCATCGTGCTCAACAACGGCGGCTACGGGGCGCTGAAGGCCTTCGCGGACATGATGGGGTCGGCGAAGGTGCCGGGCATGGACGTGCCGAGCATCGACCTCACCCAGCTCGCCGCCGGGTACGGGTGCCACGCCTCGCGGGTCGAGGACGAGGCAGACCTGGTGGCGGCGCTCGAGACGGCGCTCGCAGATCCCTGGCCCCACCTGGTGGACGTCGTGGTGGACCCGGGCGCGGGGAACGTGTACTGAGGCGCGGCGGGCCGGACGCTCAGCCGTCGCCGCGGCGCGGCGGCACCTCGCCGTCCTGAGCGCCGCCCAGCAGGTCGCCGTAGCCGCGGCGGACGTGCGCGGTGTACCGGGTGACCAGCTCGTCCTCCTCGCCAGCCCGCGCCGCGGCGAGCAGGTCGCGGTGCTCGGCGATCATCGTCTCGACGTTGGCGGGGTCGGCGAGGACGTAGGAGCGGGTGATCCGCCGGTTGACCGGGTGGTCCCACAGCTGGTCGATCATCGTCACGAGCAGCGCGTTCCCGCACGGCTCCACGAGGCCCCGGTGGAAGCGCCGGTTGAGCTCGAAGTGCGCCGCCACCTCGCCGGGCGCGGTCTCCGCCATCTCCTCCACGCAGGTGGCCAGGCGCGCCAGCTGGAGGCGGGTGTACCGGCCGGCGGCCAGGCGCAGCGCGAGCGTCTCGAGGGTCTCGCGGACCTGGTGCACCTCGGTGATCTGCTGGTCGGCGAGGTCGCGGACGACATACCCGCCGCCGGCCACCCACTCCGCGAGGCCGTCGTGGACCAGGCGCCCGAGCGCCTCGCGCACCGGGGTCCGCGAGACGCCGAGCCGCTCGGCGATCTGCTCCTGGACCAGCGGTGCGCCGGGTGCGAGCCCGCCGTCGACCACCTGGTCGCGCAGCGCGTCGTAGACGCGCGCGGCCATCGGCTGCGCTGCCGCCACGGTTCCCCCTCGCTCGTCGTCCCGCCGTCGACGCGTCGTGCCCGGGCGCTCGGCCCGGTCGGCGCCGTCCCCGCGCCGGGGGCGGGCGCCCGAGTCTAGGGACGTGCCCCTTGTGCGACGGCCCGGGACTGGATACGGTGCATCCACATCAACCGAGGAGGCGAGATGTACGTCTTGGACGCGTGGTACGTCGCAGCGTGGACCACCGAGGTCACCGCGGCACCGGTCAAGCGCAGGATCTGCGAGCTGCCGATGGTGCTCTACCGCCGCCAGGACGGCACCGCCGTGGCCCTGGCCGACCGCTGCGCCCACCGGGCGTTCCCGCTCTCGGCCGGCCGGGTGGTCGGCGACTCGATCGAGTGCGGCTACCACGGTTTCGCTTACGGCAGCGACGGCGTGTGCACGCGCGTCCCGGCGCAGACCACCATCCCCGAGCGCGCCAGGGTCCGCAGCTTCCCCGTCCTGGAGAAGGACGGCTGGGTCTGGGTGTGGACCGGGGACGCCTCGAGGGCCGACCCGGCCGCCGCTCCCGACACGCACTGGATGAACGACCCGGAGTGGGCGACGGTCACCCACTCCGTGCCCTTCGAGTGCCGCGCCGAGCTCATCCACGACAACCTCCTCGACCTCACCCACGAGTCGTTCCTGCACCAGACCACGGTGGGCGACGACTACATCTACGAGCACGGCATCACCGTGGAGGTCGAGGGGAACGTCGTCTCCGTCGACCGCCTCATGCCCGGCGTCGAGGCGCCCCCGCTCTACGCCGAGACCATGGGCATCAGCGGGCTCTACGACCGGTTCCACACCACCGAGTTCCGGCTGCCGAGTTACCACGTGCTGCACTCCGGCATCACCGGTGAGGGCCGCCCCCGCGAGGAGGGCTACCTCATCAAGGTGCTCAACGGCATCACGCCGATCGACGCCCACACCAGCTGGTACTACTACGCGTTCAGCCGCAACTTCGCCGTCGAGGACACCGCGGCCACCGAGGACCTTCGCGTCGGCCTGGCCACCGTGCTGGAGGAGGACGCGGAGGCGCTGCGCCTCCAGGAGATCGGCATGCAGCAGCGTCCCGGCGACGAGCACGACGTCCTCATCGCCCAGGACGCCGGCGTGGCCAAGGCACGCCGTCTCATGACGCAGATGCTCCGCAAGGAGGCCGCCGCGTCCGCGGCCTCGTCGCCGCAGGGCGCCCCGAGGGCCCGCCGCGCCGTCGCGAACGCCTGAGCCCGGCATGTGGATGCTCGTGCGTGAGCACGCGGACCGGACCGGCGCCGGCGCCACGCCCCTCGAGGGCCCCGACCCCCAGGACCGGGGACCACGGACCCTCGCCGCGTGCCCCGACTCCGACGACCGCGGCGAGGCGTGGCGCTGGAGCGTGGTGCTGGTGCCGGCGCAGGAGGGCTGGTCGGTGCAGGTGGACACCGACCAGGAGCACGTCCGCGCCACCCGCACGGTCCACCGCGACGGCGCGGTGGTGGACCTCACCAGGAGGTCCGGCGACCAGGTGGTCATCGTCCCCACCGCCGGCCAGGCGCTGGTGGCCGACGCCACCGGCCCGTGGCGACGGTGGCTGCACCCCGGCGACGTGTTCGTCGGCGAGGGCGAGACCGCCGAGGACCTGCGCCTGACCCTCGCCCCCGGCGACGGCGAGGTGACGGTCGTCACCCTCGCCCCCACCGGACCCGCGGCGCTGCGCTGGGTGCCGTGACGCCACGGCCTGGTGGGCGCTCCCTCTCAGGCGGGGTGCAGGCGCACCGGCACCGACGCCCACCCGCGCAGGGTGTTGTGCAGGTACGGCTGCGGCTCGCCGGTCGGCTCGACCCGGGCCACCCTGCGCGCCAGCTCGCCGAGCAGCACGTCGGCCTCGAGCCGGGAGACCGGCTGGCCCACGCACTGGTGGATGCCGATGCCGAAGGCCAGGTGCCCGCTGGCGTCCCGGTCCACGCGGAAGGCGCCCGCGTCCTCCCCCCAGCGCCGCGGGTCGCGGTTGGCCGCCCCCATGAACAGGGCGACCTTCGTGTCGTCGTCGAGCGCCACCCCGTCGACCTCGGCGGGGCGCCCGGTGGTGCGGTAGAAGGACTGGAACGGCGAGTCGAAACGCAGCGTCTCGTCGATCGCGAACTTCACCTTCCGCGGGTTCTCGCGCAGCAGCGCCCACTGCTCCGGGTTCGCCGACAGGCACCGCAGGGCGTTGCCCAGGAGGAGGACGGTGGTGTCGACGCCCGCGGACAGCAGAGCGCGCACCAGACGCGTCGCCTCGTCGCCGGTGATGTCCCCGGCGTCCGCGCGCTCCCACAGCATCGCTCCCAGCCCGCCCGGCGTGAGGTTCTCGCGCCGGCAGTTCTCCATCACCCACCCGGTGGTGTGCTCGCCCGCCGCGAAGTAGTGCGCGGAGCGGGCGTCGTCGGGCCCGAACTGGCTGAAGTTCATCGCGCCGTGCGCCAGCAGGTTCTCCTCGCGGCCCTCGCGCGGGATGCCGACGGCGTCGCCGAACGCCTCGATCGGGAAGACCTCCGCCAGGTCACCCACCGCGTCGATCTCGCCAGCCTCCAGCACCGCGTCGACCAGCCGCTCGGCGACCACGGCGAACCCCGCCCGCAGCGCCCGCACCGAGCGCGGCGCGAGCACCTCGCCCATCGCCGCGCGCAGACCCGTGTGCACCGGCGGGTCGGAGTCGAGGATCCCCGGCGGACGCCAGGACGGCTCGTGACGGGTGTTGCGCGGGCCCACCCCCGCCCCGGAGATGAACGTCTCGTGGTCGGCGAGGATGGAACGGCACGCGTCGAAGCGCGTGAACGCGGTGACGCCGTAGCGCTCCAGCCACACCGCCGGTCCGGCCTCGCGCATCCGCTCGAAGAGCGGGTAGGGGTCTGTCAGGTTCGCGTCGTCATACGGGTCGTCCGTGACCACCGGCACCTCGGGGCCACCGCCGGCCCCCGGGCTGGTGGCAGCCTGGCTGCTGTCCGGTGCGCTCATCCCACTCCGTTCCCTGATGTCGAGGAGACCCCAGCATGACCTACGCCGACTACCAGCCCCTCGTGGTGGGCGACGTGCGCGACGAGGCCGCCGGCGTCGTCGCCCTCACCCTCCACCGCGCCGACGGCGAGGCCCTCCCGGGGTTCGAGCCCGGGGCGCACGTCGACGTGCTGCTCGACGAGGAGGGCGCTGACGGGCCGATGGTGCGCCAGTACTCCCTCTGCCCCTCCCCCCGCGAGGGTGCGTGGCGCGTCGCGGTGCTGCGCGAAAGCGACGGGCGCGGCGGCTCGGCCTGGGTGCACGACCACGTGCGGACCGGCGACACCCTGCGCGTCGCGACGACCCGCAACACCTTCCCCTTCGCCCCCTGCGACGACGGGCAGCGCCACGTCTTCGTGGCCGGGGGCATCGGCATCACCCCGCTGCTCGCCATGGTCGAGGCTGCTGCCGCCGCGGAGGCCGACTGGACCCTGCTCTACCTCGTCTCCAGCCGCGAGCGGGCCGCGTTCGCCGACGAGCTCACCGCGCTCGCCCCCCGGGTGAAGATCCACGACCGGGCCCTGGCCGGTCCGCTGCACCTGGCTGACGCGCTCGACGAGCTCGGCGCCGCCGACGCGCGCGTCTACGCCTGCGGACCGGCGCGGATGCTCGCGGCTGTGGAGGACTACGCGGCGGACCACCCCTCGTGCACCCTGGCTCTCGAGCGGTTCGCCACCGGTGCCCCGGCCGCGCCGGGCGAGGCCGCTGAGGTCGTCGAGGACACCGAGACCGGGCGCTCCTTCACCGTCGAGACCGCCGACGGCGCCGAGGTGGTCGTCGGCGGCGACGAGACGATCCTCGCGGCGCTGCGCCGATCGGGCATCGCCGCGCTGAGCTCCTGCGAGGAGGGGATCTGCGGCACGTGCGAGACCCCGGTGCTCGAGGGCGTGCCCGACCACCGCGACCAGCTGCTCAGCGAGGACGAGCGGGAGGCCAACGACACGATGATGATCTGCGTGTCCCGCTGCATGGGCGAGCGTCTGGTGCTGGACCTCTGATGGCCGGCCTCGACACCGCCTTCGCGGACACCTGGGAGACCCTCGCCGGCATCGGGCGCCACGAGGGGACCGGCGGTTACCGGCGCTTCGCGTGGACGGAGACCGACGCCGCGCTGCGGGAGTGGTTCACCGGCCAGGCGGCGCGCCGCGACATGGTCTGCGAGCGCGACCGCAACGGCAACCTGTGGGCCTGGTGGGGCGAGCCGGGCCCCGGCGCCGTGGTCACCGGCAGCCACCTCGACAGCGTGCCGGACGGCGGGGCGTTCGACGGCCCGCTCGGGATCGTCTCGGCGTTCCTCGCGATCGACGAGCTGCGCGAGCGCGGCGTGGACCCGCAGCGTCCCGTGGCCGTGGTCTGCTTCGCCGACGAGGAGGGCGCCCGGTTCGGCGTGGCGTGCATCGGCAGCCAGCTGCTCACCGGAGCGCTGGACCCGGGGCGTGCCCGCGGGCTGCGCGACGCCGACGGGACGACGCTCGCGGAGGCCATGACCCGCGCCGGCGCCGACCCGGGCGCGCTGGGCCGCGACGAGACGGCCCTGAGCCGGATCGGGGTGGTGCTCGAGCTGCACGTCGAGCAGGGCCGCGCGCTGGTCGACGCCGAGGAGGACTCCCCCGTCGGCCTGGCCACCGCCATCTGGCCGCACGGGCGGTGGCGAACCCGTTTCACCGGCCGCGCCGACCACGC
>JARICT010000076.1 GCA_029257185.1 Quadrisphaera sp. | reverse complement strand
CTCAGCAGCCTTCGCCCTCTCCCGCCTGGACGACCCGTCGATGGCCCACGTCCCGGTCGGGATCTTCCGCGACGTCACCCGCCCCACCTACGACGACCTCGCCCGCGAACAGCTCGACGACGCCCGCGAAGCCACCGGCGGCACCCCCACCTGGCGCGCCACCGACGACGACCTCCACACCCTCCTCACCGGCGGAGACACCTGGACCATCGGATGAACGAACGCCGGGCCCGATCCACCATGGGGCATCGTCCGCGGTCCCTGGTCGCCGTCCACGGACGTGCCGTTGCCGCGCACCACCGAGGGTGCACCCGGCCTTCGTGCCCTCCGCCCCGCCGAGCGGAGACCGGCGGCTAGAGGTCGTCAGGCCACCCGGTCTGCTCCCTCGCTGTCCCGGGTGACGTCTCGCTCAGCCAGCGCTCCGCCGTGCCGGTCCGGTCGGTGCTGTGCCCACCCCGTCAGGACGGGCGTGGGCGCGCAGCGGTGGACCGTTCCGGTGGGGCTGGTCCAGGTGAAGCGTCCGGGGGTGGGTTGGGCGAGCTGCCAGCCGAGGTCGGTCTTGGCGTCGTGGTGGCGTGGGCACAGCGCTCCGGTGTTGTGGGCCGACGTCGTCCCGACCTGGCCGTCCGCGCCGATCTCGGCGAAGTTGAGCGTGTGGTCGACCTGCGTGAGCGTCGCGGGTTCGCTGCAGGTGGGGAAGACGCAGGTGCCGTCGCGGGCGAGGACGTGCTGTCGTAGGCGTCCGGGGGGTCGATAGACGGTGGTGCCCCGGTCCAGCAGGGTTCCGCTGGGCGGGTCGACGAGCAGGCGTCGCCAGCGGGCGTCGGTGGCCAGGGTGCGGGCTTCGCCGGCGTCGAGAGGGCCGATGCCGGGGACGTGGGCGGGAAGGTCGCTCTGACCGAGGAGGGTGTCGGCGGCGACGACCACCTGGACCTCCGCGAGCGCGGTGAAGCGTTCGCGCGGGGGCAGGGCGACGCCGCGCACGCCGGGCGCGGGATTCGTGCCGGTGGGCGAGGGCCCCTCCTGAGCCGTGGGTGGAGCGGGAGGCGCGCCGACGTCGGTGCCGGTGAGGAGCACGGTGAGGACGTCGGCGCGCAGCTGGGCATGGGTGCGGGTCTCGGGGTGGCCGTCGGCATCGACGCCGCCGGCCAGCGCGGAGGAGGCGAGGCGGTTCAGCCCGAGCCATACCGCGGCGGCCTCGAGAGCGGGCAGGTCGGCGATGATGCGCCGACAACCGGGCACGGGGGAGGGGCTCAGCACGACGCTGCGTTCGGCGCGGCCGCGGGCGGCGCGGCGGGCGGCCCAGCCGGGCAGCAGGCGCTGGGCCTCGGTCTCGAGGATGCGGCGCAGGGTGGCGACGGTGGAGCTCGGGGCGTGGCGCACGGCGAGGGTCTCGAGGGTGGCGGTGGTGGCGGGGTCGGTGATGTCGCGGGTGATGGCGGCGACCAGGCGGGCGTGGGCGAGGTCGAGGAGTCCGTCGGCGAGGGCGTCGGCGACGGTGGGCAGGTCGCGGTCGAGGCGGCGGGCCAGGCTGACGGTGCGGGAGGCCGTGGTGGGGGCGAGCGCCAGGGCGGTGGAGATCTGCTCGGCGGCGGGGCGCAAGGATGCGGCGCGGTCGACCGGGTGGGGGATGGAGCGGTCGAGGGCGGCGATGGCGTCGAGACGTCCGGCCTCGCACAGCGCGGTCATCGAGCGCCAGGCGACGACGACCTCGGTGCGTTCACGGGCGGAGAGGTCCTCAGCCGCCAGGGTGGTGAGGGTGGTCAGCAGCTCGGGCCCGGGCGGGAGCGCGAGCGCCTCGACCACGCTCGGGCGCAGCACCCGGTGGGCAGACCCGTCGTGCGGCGCGGCGCTGTGCTGCCCGTCGGCCGAGGGGGAGACGGCCGGGGGAGGGACGGCAGGGCCGCCGAGGAACGGGGAGGGACGCGCGGGACGGGGCGACCGCGAGGCCGCCGCACGAGTGCCCAGCGACGCGACGCCGGGGGCAGCCGCCCCGGGCGCGGCGCTCGTCGTCGACGTGTCCCGACACTGCCACCGACCACCGACAGCCCTCCGGCTCCGGAACCCGACCGGCCCAAGCAGCATCACCGCAGGTCACGCAGGGTATCGGCGCTCTCGTCTCGAGAACCGGCTCGGTCGCCGGCTCGGCGCTGACGGCGCCGACATCGCGACGGGCCCATCACTCTGACCTCCCCGTCAGCGTCCCGAGCGCACGGTCGCGGAAGCTCGTCATCGAGCGACCGCGACCTTGGCTGTGACCGCGTCCGCGACCGCCTACGACCCGTCGGAGACACGCGCCCGACGACGCCGACGGCGCGCACGCCCGACCACGACGGCCAGCGTCCCGAGCGGCACACCGACGAGGATCGCTCCGCGGACGACGTCCGCCCGATCGACGGCGCGAGGTACCTCGGGGCGGGCGTCGACCAGGTGCAGACCTGGTCGCCGCGTCGAGTCACCGATGGTGGCCTCGATCGCCGTCGCCCCGCTGGGCTCGGCTCCTCCGCCGACGAAGACCTCCAGGACAGGTGCACCGTCCGTCGAGCCGTGCTGCTGCATCCCGGCCGTCCCGTCCGCCCCCACCGGCGCGGTCGCCTTGGTCGCCGCGCTGACCCCGGTCGCGTCGACGGACCCCGCGGGTGCGTCGTCGTGAGCAGAGGGATCCGGCGTCGTCACCGGCGTGGTTGCCGCGGCGGACGCTCCCACCGCAGGGTTCTGGACCGTCACCGCCCCCATGGCAGGCGCAGGCTCCTCCGCTCCGACGGTTGGTGCCAGCCACCGACCATCACTGTCCGGAACCGCTCCTGTCCTGTCGGTCTTCGATCGGCTGTCATCGGCGGCCGGTGCGCCGACCCCGGGAAGCAGCTCACCGCCCGTACCTGGCGCAGCCACCCTTGCAGCGGGGGCCGAGCGTGCTCCCGCGGGTGGCGCGCCGGGGCTGCGCAGGTCCTTCTGGCGGATGAGCACGAAGCACGCCAGCGACCCGAGCCCCGCGACCGCCGCGGCCACGAGGAAGATCAGCGACAGCCCGGAGGTGAAGGTCGCCAGCAGCGACTCCTCGACCGGGGCCCGCAGCGGCGTCGGCAGCCGGTCGACGGCGCCCCGGACCACCCCGGAGGTGACTGCCTCGTCGAGCCCGGCGCGGGCGCCGACCGGGAGCGGCGATCCGTCCAGCGTGTCGCCCACGCCGCGGGAGACGTGCGTGGTGAACAGCGCCCCGAACGCCGCGGTGCCCACCGCGATGCCCACCTGGCGCGCCGTGGAGTTGATGCCCGAGGCCATGCCCGCCCGCGCCGGCTCCACGACGCCGACGGCGAGCGCCCCGAGCGGGGCGTTGACGAAGCCGATGCCGGCCCCGGCGAGCAGGAGCCCGGGGAAGAGCACCCACCAGGTCGACGCCGCGTCCACGCGGGCCATCAGCAGCAGCCCGATGGTGAGGAAGGCGAGCCCTGAGCCGATGAGCACCCGCAGCGGCACGGTCGCCGTGAGCCGGCCGGCCAGCGGGGCGAGCACCAGCGCCATGCTGCTGACGGCCAGCAGCCGCACGCCCGTGGCCAGCGGGCTGTAGCCGAGCACGTTCTGGAGGTAGAGCACGAGGTAGAGGAACAGGGCGAACAGCGCAGCGGAGATGGTGAACGCCGCCACCTGCGCCCCGACGAACGCGGGCAGCCGGAACAGCGACAGGTCGAGCATCGGGTCCTCGCTGCGGGCCTCGACCACGGCGAACAGCGCGAGCAGCGCCACGCCCGCACCGAGCTGGACGAGC
Source organism: Quadrisphaera sp. (assembly GCA_029257185.1). Taxonomy (GTDB): domain Bacteria; phylum Actinomycetota; class Actinomycetes; order Actinomycetales; family Quadrisphaeraceae; genus CADCUY01. Next base: position 15,204 of record JARICT010000076.1, on the reverse strand, counting down.
GTCGCGCTCGAGGACCACCCCTGGTCGTTGCCCCGGATCAGCCCGAACACCACCAGCGCGAGCCCGAGCGAGAAGGTCAGCACGCCGGGCACGTCGATCCGGCGGGCCGCCGGGTCGCGCGACTCCCGCAGCCGCCACACCGAGATGAGGATCGCGACGACGCCGACGGGGATGTTGACGAAGAAGATCCAGCGCCACGAGAGACCGCTGACCAGCGCGCCGCCGACCAGAGGGCCTACCGCGGAGGACCCGCCGCTGACCGCCCCGTAGACGCCGAACGCCGTGCCGCGGTCGCGGCCGCGGTACTGCGCGGCGAGCAGCGCGAGGGAGGTGGCGAACATGATGGCCCCGCCGACGCCCTGCAGCGCCCTGAACGTGATGAGCGTGGCGGGGGAGCCTGCGAGGCCGCACCCGAGCGAGGCGGCCGTGAACAGGGCGATGCCGACGACGAAGAGCGTCCTGCGCCCGATCCGGTCGCCCAGCGAGCCGGCGGTCAGCAGGAACGCCGCGAGGGTCAGCGCGTAGGCGTCGATCACCCACTGCAGGCCGGAGAAGGTCGAGTCGAGGTCGGCGGCGATGTCCGGCAGCGCCACGTTGACGATCGTGACGTCGACCAGCAGCATGAAGATCGCCACCGAGACCGCGATGAGGGTCCACCACTTGCCGGCGGGAGGCCGCGTCGCGCCCGAGCCGGCACCGCTGTCCTGCCGGCGAGCGTCCGGCGAGGCCGGCGGCGCTCCCGCCCCGGCGCCCGGGGGCGGCGGGGCGGACGCCTCGAGCACTCCGGAGCCGCTCACGCGGCGGCGATCGGCTGCGCGGCCGCGGTGGCGGGCTCGGCCGCGATGACGGGCGCGAGGTCGCGGTACGAGCCGTCGCGCACCGAGACCTGCCGCAGGGCGTACGTCCGCTGCTCGCTCCCCTCGAACCACCGCAGCAGCGGCGCGACGAGGGCGGCGTGGTCCGGGTCGTCGAGGGAGCGGGCGTGGTGGTCGGCCGAGCGCCACTCCGAGCACACCCGGTAGGTGGCCCCGTCGTCCGAGCGCAGCAGCTCCTCGAGGAGGTTCCCGTCGTGGTGGCGCACGTGGTCCGCGACCGCCCGCCAGCACCGCTCGAGCTCGTCGTGGTCATCCGCCGGCACGCTCGCGGTGAGCTCGACGCGCACGGGCTCCTCGGCGTCCCCGACGGGGACGAAGGAGGCGTCGCGCAGGTCGCCCTGGCGGACGTGGAGGACCTCCTTGCGGAAGTCGCGGGCGTACCACCGGCCCATCGGGGCGCCGTGGGCGGCGTGGTCCGGGTCGGCGAGCCAGCGACCGAAGTCGTCCTCCCCGGTCCACTCCGAGGAGATGCGGTACTCCGAGGCCCCGGCCGCACCGACGCCCGAGGAGCGCACGAGCGACTCCAGCACGTTGCCGCGAGCGGCCTGGATGTGCGGCGCCACCGCCAACCAGGCCTCCTCGAGGTCCTCGCCCTCCCCGACGGCCGCCGTGGTCGTGATCTCCACGCGGACCGGGTGCTGGGGGCGGGCGGGGACGGCCGCGAGCACCTCGTGGGTGGACCGTGCGGCGTCCTCGCGCAGGTCCCGCAGCGCCTCGGTCAGCCTCTCGCGGGCGGCCGAGCGCCCGAAGGCGTCGACGGCCTCCCGCGAGGTCCAGTCGCTGACGATCGAGAACCAGCGGCCGCCGGCCTCCCGCATCAGCTCCTGGCGCACCTGACCGGGAACGGTGGCGATCACGTCCGCCGCCTCGCGCCACGCGTCGGTGAACTCCTGCTCGCGCCCCTGGCGCACCAGCATCCGCAGGACGGTGCGCACGGCAGGTGGGGGCGCCGGCTCCGCTGGCGCCGCGACGCGCTCGGGCTCGGCGACGCCGTTCGGGCCGATGGTCGTGGTCACGAAGGGTCCTCCTCGTCGGGCGCGTGGCGCCGCAGCACCATCGCGCTGTTGAAACCGCCCAGCCCGCGCGCGCAGACGAGCACCACGTCCACGTCGGCCTCGCGTGGCCGAGCCACCAGCTCCAGGCCCCTCGCGGCGTGGACCGGGCCTGGGTCCTGCAGGTTCCCGACGGCCGGGACCACCCCGTCGCGCAGGCACAGCAGGGCCGTGGCGGCCCCCAGCGCCGAGCCGCCGACGGACAGGCGGCCCACCAGCCCGGACGGCGCCGCGACCGGCACGGTGGTGACCCGGGAGGCGAAGACCTCGCCCAGGGCGCGGGACTCCGCCTCGTCGAGGACCGGCACGCCGGCGGCGTCGGCGATCACGAGGTCGACGTCGTCGACCCCGACCCCCGCGTCGGCCAGCGCCAGGCGCATCGCGCGGGCGTACTGCGCGGGGTCCTCGCTCGGTGCGGTGGCCGACGCGGCGTCGTGGGTGGCCGCGTACCCGGCGACCTCCCCGTACACCTGCGGTGCGCCGCGCCGGCGTGCGGCGTCGGCGTCCTCCACGACGAGCACCGCGCCGCCCTCGCCGGGCACGTGGCCGTCCGCCGTCGCGGCGAACGGACGGTAGGCGGTCTCCGCGCTCTGCCCGGGAGAGAGCATGCCGCCGACGGACTGGCACGCGAGGGCGTAGGGAGACAGGCCCGCCTCGGTGCCGCCGGCGAGCACCGTGGGGGTGCCGCGGCGGATGACGCGCCGGGCGTGGCCGAGGCTGTCGAGGCCGCCGGCGCCCTCGGTCACCAGCACCGAGGCCGGTCCCTTGGTGCCGTGCTTGATCGAGGCCTGCCCGGTGGAGGCGGCGTAGAACCAGGCGATGGACTGGTAGGCCGTCACCGCCTTGGGCCCGCGCCCGTAGAGGCTCGTCATCTCCTTCTGGCCGAAGGCGTTGCCCCCGGACCCGGCCGCCAGCGCGACCGAGGTGTCGTAGGCGTCGTGCTCGGCCGGGTCGTAGTCGGCGTCGTCCATCGCCATGGCGGCGGCCGCCAGGCTCATCCACGTCCAGCGGTCGGTCTGCACCAGCAGGCGCTCGTCGACGAAGTCCGTGGGGACGAAGCCCGGCACCTGCCCGGCCACGTGCACCCCGTAGGCCGAGGAGTCGTACCCGTCGATCGGGGAGACGCTCACCGCGTTGTCCCGCACGGTGGCCCAGTGCTGCTCGACACCGATCCCGGACGGCGCGACGACCCCGAGGCCCGTGACCACCGTCCTCGGGCGCCGGGGAGCTCCCTGCGCGTCCGGCGCCCGTCCCGGCGCGCTCACGAGCGGGCCCGCAGGGAGTTCATCACCACGGCGGACTGGAAGCCGCCGAAGCCGCTGCCGACCGAGAGGACGACGTCGAGCTCGGCGTCGCGGGCGGTCTTGGGCACGTAGTCCAGGTCGCACTCCGGGTCGGGGTTCTCCAGGTTCGCCGTCGGCGGCACCACGCCGTGCTCGATGGCCAGCGCGCAGGCGGCCAGCTCGATGGAGCCGATGGCCCCCAGCGAGTGGCCGACCATCGACTTGATCGAGCTCATGGGCGTCTCCAGGGCGTGGTGGCCCAGGCTGCGCTTGACGGCCGCGGTCTCGTGGCGGTCGTTCTGCTTGGTGCCCGAGCCGTGGGCGTTGACGTAGTCCACCGCGGAGGCGTCGAACCGTCCTTGGCGCAGCACGTCGTCGATGGCCGCGCTCATCTCCACCCCGTCGGGGCGCAGGCCGGTCATGTGGAAGGCGTTGGAGCGGTTGGCGAAGCCGGAGACCTCGCAGTACACGTGAGCGCCGCGCGCCCTGGCGTGCTCGTACTCCTCGAGCACGAGCACCGCTCCGCCCTCGCCCATGACGAACCCGTCGCGGGTGGCGTCGAAGGGCCGCGACGCCGACTCGGGGGAGTCGTTGCGCGCCGACGTCGCCCGGATCGCGTCGAAGCAGGCCACCGAGATGGGGGAGATCGGTGCGTCGGCCGCGCCGGCGATCACCACGTCGGCGTCGCCGTCCTCGACGAGCTGGCTGGCGTAGCCCACCGCGTCCAGCCCGGAGGTGCAGCCGGTGGACATCACCGAGGCGGGACCGTGCGCACGGTAGCGGACCGCCAGCTCGGACGCCGCGCTCGAGGGCAGCAGCACCTGGTGCAGGAACCGGCTGCCGTAGGACGGGTCGACCACCCAGTCCTTGCCGGCGTCGGAGACCTGGACGTACTCGTCCTCCAGGCGCATGGTCGCGCCCACCGCGCTGCCGAGCGAGACCGAGAGCCGGTCGTGGTCCACGCTGCCGGCACCGCCTGCCGACCCGTCACCGGTGAGGTCGAGGCCGGAGTCGGCCACGGCCTCGTCGGCGGCGATCATCGCGAACTGGGCGAACCGGTCGGTGCGCGCGATCTCGTGGGTCGTGAGGCCCGCGGCGCGGAAGTCCAGGTCCACCTCCGCGGCGATCCGGGAGCGGAACCCGGTGGCGTCGAAGAAGGTGATCGGCCGGGTGGCGGTGCGTCCGTCGACGAGCAGCTGCCAGAACGCGTCCCGCGTGGGGCCGCCGGGGGCGACGACACCGATGCCGGTGACGACGGTGCGCCGACCCCCGGCCTGCGGCGCCGTGCTCACGAGGCGGCGCCCCTGCTGGTCGGCAGCGCCTCGGTGTCCACGTGGCCCAGGCGCGGCTGGGGAGCCAGCGGGGTGATGGTGAACACCGCGCTGGTCACCGCGTCGGACTCGTTGGTCAGCCGGTGCCGGGTGCCGATCGGCACGCACACCCCGTCCTGCTCGACGAGGGTGCGGCTCACGCCGTCCAGGGTCACCGTGAGGGTGCCGGCGGTGACGAGGAGGAACTCCTCGGAGTAGGGGTGCCAGTGCTCGGTGACGAGCTCGCCCGGCTGCAGGGTCACGGTGCCCATGAACCCGGTGGTCGACCCGCACGTGGAGGGGGCGAGCACGGTGCGCACGTCCCCGCCGCGGCGCTGGTTGGAGGCCACGTCGCGGGCGCTGACGGTGAGGATCGACTCCGGGGTGGGGGCCTGCGCGCGGTGCGCGGCCACGGCCCGTGCGTCGGCGCCGCCGACGTCAGGGAGGCCGGTCTCGACCTTCGTCTCCCGGGGCGGGGCGCTGGTGCGCTCGGTGGTGCTGGTCATGAGGGGTTCTCCGTGCTCGCGTCGTGGGGGTTCTCGCCGCGCGCGGCGGCCTCGATCTTGGACTTGATGACGGTCATCTGGATCGCGGTGTTGGCGTTCATGCGCGCCGTCATCGCGGCGGTGTCGACGGGGGCCTGCGGGCGCATGCGGAAGTCCTGGACCCAGCGCATGTCCACGCTCTGCTGCTCCCCGTCGCCGCCGTCCACCACCGTGTAGGTCCAGAAGATGTCCATGAACTCGAACGGGCCGGTCTCGACGCGGTAGGAGCGCACCTCGCCGGCCTCGCGGTCGGGCTGGCGGTGCGAGACCCACGACCAGACGGTGCCGTTGTCGTCGGGGTGCATCGAGAGGCTGAAGGTGAAGCCCGGCCCCTCCTCGTCGGGGTCGAGGACCGTGGCTGCCGAGTACTCGGTGAACAGCCCTGGCCACGACGCGATGTCGTTGGTCATGTCCCAGACCAGGTCGAACGGGGCGTCGATGCGGACGGTGTTGTCCACGTGCCCCTCGTGGGACTCGCCCTGGCGGACGGCGGGGTGGTCGGTGGTGGCGGTGTCGGTGGTGGTCATCAGCCCTCCTGGGCGGTGTTGACGAGGGCGACGAGGTCGCCGACGGTGAGGTCGTTCTCGGGCGCGGAGTCGTCGGGCGAGACGCCGTGGTCCTCCAGCTCGGTCTGCACCTGCAGGTAGGCGAGGGAGTCCAGGCCGATGTCGGTGAGGGTCCTGCTGGGGTCGTCGGTGCGGTCGGCGACGGGCAGGCCGACCTTCGTGACGAGCAGGTCCATGAGGTCGTCGAGGGTGAAGGGGCGTGCGGGCGCGTCAGCGGACATGTCGGTCCTCCTGGTGAGGGGTCGGGGTTGCGGTGGTGGACGGGTGGGTCGGTGCGACGGGCCCGGTCACGGGACCGGCGCGTCGGGGCGCTCGAGGAACCCCGTGTCGTGGGTGCCCTCGCGGAAGACCGGGTGGTCCATCACCGCGAGGTGCAGGTCGCGGGTGGTCGCCATGCCGCGGCCCTCGACCACGAGCTCCGTGAGGGCCCGCTTCATCCGCGCGAGCGTCTGCTCGCGGTCCGGGGCCCAGACGACGAGCTTGGCGATCATGGAGTCGTAGTGCGGGCTGACCGTGGACCCCGCCCTCACGCCGCAGTCCACCCGGACGCCGGGACCGCCGGGGAGGTCGAGCCGCGTGAGCGTGCCGGGGGTCGGGGCGTACCCGCGTCGGGGGTCCTCGGCGTTGATCCGGCACTCCATCGCCGCGCCGGTCCAGGTGACGTCCTCCTGCTTGACCGAGAGCGGCAGGCCGGCGGCCACGCGGATCTGCTCGGCGACCAGGTCGATCCCGGTGACCATCTCGGTGACGGGGTGCTCCACCTGGATGCGGGCGTTCATCTCCATGAAGGCGAAGGAGCCGTCGGGACCGGCGAGGAACTCCAGGGTCCCTGCGCCGGTGTACCCGACCGCGAGCGCTCCGGCGACGGCGACCGCCCCGATCTCCTCCCGCTGCTCGGGGGTGAGGCCCGGTGCCGGGGACTCCTCGACGAGCTTCTGGTGGCGGCGCTGCACGGAGCAGTCCCGCTCGCCGAGGTGGATGCCGTTGCCGTGCTCGTCGCAGACCACCTGCACCTCGACGTGGCGGGCGCCCTCGAGGTACCGCTCGACGTACACGGTGGAGTCGCGGAAGACCGCGTGGGCGGTCGCGCGGGTGGTGGCGTAGGCCTGCGCGAAGTCCTCCGGCGCGCGCACCACCGTGATGCCCCGGCCCCCGCCGCCCGCAGCGGCCTTGATGATCACCGGGTAGCCGATGCGCTCGGCGATGGCCGCGCCCTCCGCGGCGGTGGTGACGGGGTCGACGACGCCGGGCAGCAGCGGCAGCCCCGCCTCCGCCATGAGCGCGCGGGCGGTGGCCTTGTTGCCGATCCTCGCCATGACGTCGGGTCGCGGACCGATGAACACCAGCCCGGCGTCGGCGCACACCTCGGCGAAGTCGGGGTCCTCGGACAGGAACCCGTAGCCGGGGTGGATGGCCTGCGCGCCGGTGGCCAGCGCCGCCTCGATGATGTTGGGGATGTTGAGGTAGCTCGAGCGCGCGGGTGCCGGCCCGATCTGCACGGCCACGTCGGCCATGGCCACCACGGGGGTGTCGCGGTCGACGGTGGAGTGCACCGCGACCACCTCGACCCCGAGCTCCCGGCAGGCGCGGGCGACGCGCACGGCGATCTCGCCGCGGTTGGCGATGAGGATGCGGTCGAACACCGCTCAGCCCGCCTGGGCGAGCGTCGCGGCGTCCTCGCCGGTGGCCACGCGCACCAGCGGTTGGTCGTACTCGACGGCCTGGCCGTCGCTCACGAGCACCTCCAGGACCCGGCCGGCGACGTCCGAGACGATCGGGTTCATGAGCTTCATGGCCTCGACGATCCCGAGGTTCTGACCGACCTCCACGACCTCGCCCACGGTGACGAACGGAGGAGACCCCGGAGAGGGCGCCGCGTAGAAGGTGCCGACCAGGGGAGCGGTGACGCGGTGGCCCTCGTCCGCGTCGTCGAGGACGGCGACGGGCCCGGGGGCCGGCGCGAGGCGGGGTCCGGAGCCGATCGCCGCGCCGGACGGGCGCTGGGGGGCCGGCGCCGGGTGCTCCGCGGCCGCGACGGCGACCGCGGGGTCGTGCCAGCCGACCTCCACGCACGTCTCACCGAGGGCGAGGCGGACGTGGCCGAGCGGCGGGGGCAGGGTGGTGGCGAGCGAGGAGACCTGCTGGCACAGCGCCGCGAGGTCGTCGGCGGCGGTGCGCGGCTGGGGCTCGAGGGGTTCGGTGGTCACGAGGTGCTCCTGGTGGGCTGCGTGGCGTCAGGGTCGTGGACGGGTGGGGCGAGGGGCCCGGGCCGCGACCCGGCGGTCCGCAGGCGGGCGTGGCGCCGCGTGAGCAGCTCGTCGGCGCTCAGGGCGCACAGCTCGTCGAGCGCGACGTGCAGCGACCGGCGCACCGCGGCGGTCGCCGCGTCCGGGTCCTGCTGGGAGCCGCCCGGCGGTTCGGGGACGATCTCGTCGGCCGCCCCGAGGGCCAGCAGGTCCGGCGCGGTGAGGCGCAGGGCGCGCGCCGCGAGCGGCGCGGCCTCGGCGCTGCGCCAGAGGATCGCCGCGCAGCCCTCCGGGCTGATGACGGAGAAGAAGGCGTTCTCGCACACCATCAGACGGTCGGCCGTGGCCAGCGCCAGGGCGCCACCGCTGCCTCCCTCACCGGTGATCACCGAGACCACCGGCACGCGCAGGCGCGAGGAGGCGGCGATCGACTCGGCGATGGCGATGGACTGGCCGCCCTGCTCGGCGGCCACGCCGGGGTAGGCGCCCGGGGTGTCGACGAGAGTGACGACGGGGATCCCCAGCCGCTCGGCCAGGCGCATGAGTCGCAGGGCCTTGCGGTAGCCCTCCGGGTGGGGCATGGCGAAGCTGCGCGCCACCAGCTCCCGGGTCTCGTGCCCCTTCTGGTGCGCGACCACCACGACGGTGCGTCCGCCCAGGGCTGCCAGGCCACCGACGATCGCCGGGTCGTCGCGCAGGGCACGGTCGCCGTGGAGCTCGACGAACTCGTCGAGGCCGGCGAGGTGGTCCAGCCCCGTCGGGCGTCGTGGGTCGCGGGCACGCCGGACCACGTCCCACGGGTCCTCGCCGGTGCTCGGTCGTGAGGGCCCGGGGATGCTCACCCGGTCGTCGTCGGGAGCAGCCGCCGAGGCGACCGCGACCGGTACGCCCGGCACCGGCTCCACGGCGCCGTGGGCCAGGGCGAGCAGGCGGCCCAGGAGGGGGCGCAGGCGCTCGCGCGGCTCCACGCGGTCGACGAGGCCGTGGGCCAGCAGCGACGCCGCGCCCTGGAAGCCGGCCGGGAGCTCCTCGCGCACGGTCTGGGCGATGACGCGGGGACCGGCGAACCCCACGAGAGCCTCCTGCTCGGCGACGAGCACGTCCCCCAGGGAGGCGAAGGAGGCGGTGACGCCCCCGAAGGTGGGGTCCGTGAGCACGCACACCGACAGCAGCCCGGCCTCGCGCAGCAGCGCCATCGCGTGGGCGGTGCGAGCCATCTGCACCAGAGAGAGGACACCTTCCTGCATGCGCGCTCCGCCGGAGGCGGTGACGACCACCAGCGGGAGGCGGCGCTCGAGCGCCAGGTCCGCCGCGGCGGCGACGCCCTCCCCGACCGCGACGCCCATCGAGCCCCCCATGAAGGAGAAGTCCATGACGGCGAGCACCGCGGCGTGCCCGTCGACGGTGGCAGTCCCGACGACGAGGGCGTCGTCCTCACCGGTGGCCGCGCGGGCGGCCTCCAACCGGTCGACGTAGCGCACCGAGTCGGTGAAGCCGAGGGGGTCCTGCGCCGGGCGCTGCCACGGCGCCTGCGTGAAGCTCGCCTCGTCGACGAGCTGGGTGATGCGCTCCCGAGCGGTGAGGCGCCGGTGGTGGCCGCACTCCGGGCACACCTGCAGCTCCCGGCCGAGGCGGCGGTGGTACGTCGCGGCGCCGCACCGCGTGCACCGGACCCAGGTGGGTGACGCCGTCCGCTCCGGCGTGTCCGTCGCGGTCATCGCGCCGGCCGCCAGGTGTAGAAGCGCTGGGCCTGGGCGTCGGCCGGTGAGCGCCACGTCGGCAGGTAGGGGCTGATGAACGGCTGGAGCTCCTCGCTGATCCGCGAGAACCCCGGCAGGCGCACACCGGCGGCCATGGCCTGCTCGACGGGGCGGTCGAACTCCACGAGGTGGACGTAGCAGTCGCCGAGGGCGTAGAGGGAGCGCTCGCGCACGCCGATGGCGTGGGGGAGGTCGGTGGCGTCGGACTCGGCGAAGATGCGTGCGACGTCGTCGTGGGCGCCGGGGGCGATCTTGGCGACGATCATCGTGCGGTGCGGTCCGTCGGGGGTGGTGCCGGGCGGCGGTGGCTGGTTCACGGCTGGTGCTCCTCCTGCTCGCAGCGGGGGCCGCGGGGTGTGGGGGCGGGCTCGACGCGGTGGTCGGGCTCGCCGGGGGATGGCGAGACCCAGCGTTCGACACGCCCGTGTCAGAGGCAACGCAGAGGAGGTGTTCGAGGCGTGCGTCGTCATGGCCCTGACGCACGCCGCCGCAGTGCCCTGCCACGCCGGTGAGCAGCAGTGCGCCACGGCGGTGGCAGGGTCCTGCCGCCGATGGTCGATCCGGCTCCCGGCGACGAGCGGTCAGAGGCTCGTGACCTGCGCGGGACGGAGCCTGGTCCGCGGTGGGGGGCGGGTGGTGGACGGGGTGGGCACGCGCAGCGACCCACCGGCCCGGGGCGGGCGGGTGGGTCGCGGGGGTGGTGCGTGAGGTGCCGGTCGGTCGCGGTCGACGGTGGGTCGCGGACGACGGATCAGTCGCGGACGACGGGGACGTCGACGAGGCTGCCGTACTCGGCCCACCCCCCGACGTAGTGGCGCGCCCGAGGGTGGCCGGCGACCTCGGAGAGGGCGAACCAGAGCAGCGCGCTGCGGTCCGCGACGCGGCAGTAGGCGCCGACCTCCTGGTCGGGGCGGACGGTCACCGCCTCGAACATCGCCCGCAGCTCGTCGGGGGTGCGCAGCAGCGGGCCGTCGAGGACGTCACCGGACGGGAAGTTCACCGCTCCCGGCACGTGCCCGCCCATGCGGTGGTGCTCGATCGAGACGTCCAGCGGGTGGTGGCTGCGCCCGTGGTACTCCGTCGGCGTCCGGCAGTCCAGCAGGAGGTGGTCCGAGCCGGGGCCGACGAAGCGGTCCAGCAGCTCGTCGCGCCCGAGCAGGGACCACGGTCGCGGGTCGCCCACCGCGTAGGGCTCGACGTCGGGGACGGACGGCACGTCGGTGACCAGGGCGCCGCCGGCAGCCGCCCACGCCTCCTGGCCACCGTCGAGGAGGCTGATGCGGGGGTGGCCGTGGAGGTACATCACCCAGTAGGCGAACGCGGCGTGGACGGCGTGCTCGGACTGCGGCGGAGCGCTGGTGACGGCGGAGTAGAGCACCACGTGGTCCTCGCGGCGCACCCCCTTGGCGGTCATCAGGTCCTCGAAGCCCTCGCGCCGCACGGGTCCGCGCCGCACCTGCTCGTGCAGCTCGTCGAGCGCAGCCAGGGGCAGGGCGCCGGGGAGGTGCTGCGCGTAGTACTCCGAGGAGTCGTCACCGACCTGGAGAAGGACCACCTCCGAGGCGTGATCGGCCAGCCACCCCGCGGTGACCAGGGACGGCACGGCGCACGGGTCCTCGCTGGCCCACGTGCTGGGGGAGCGCCACGCCGGACGCTGGTCACCACCGCTCGGCGGCGCGCTGCGCCGGGTCGGTGCGGAGAACGCTTCACCGTGCATGCAGGGGCCTGTCCAGGTCGTGGTCTCAGTCATCCAGCAACCCCCACCGCTCGGCGAGCAGGAGGGCCTCGGTCCGTCCGCTCGCGCCCAGCCGCGTGTAGAGGCGGCGCAGGAGGCGGTACATCTCTCGCTCCGAGTAGGCAGAGCTCTCGGCCAGGGCGGCCACGGTACCGCCCGAGCCCAGCCACCTCAGCCAGCCCCGCTCGGCGTCCTCGACCGGCGGCGGGGTGCCCTCGCCCCGCTGGTCGAGCAGGGCGGCGTCCACCCGGTCGGGCACCAGGACCAGACCGGCGGCCGCGGCGGCGACGACCTCGACCGCGTGGTCCAGCTCGGTGGCGGGGTCCAGCACCCCGAAGGCCCCGCGTCGGACCGCCGCGGTGAACGAGGCCACGCCGTCGTCGGTCACGAGCTCGACGACCGCGACCCTGGCGTACAGGGCCGCCAGGTCGGCGTCGTCCACCGCTCCCCCGGGGACGACCACGACGCTGACCGGCTCGCCGTCGAGCGCCGTGGCGAGGGCCCGGTCGTCCTCGTGGCTCACGACCCGCTCGTGCCCCGCGTCGAGGAGGGCGTCACGCAGCCCGTGGGCGTAGAGCGACGGCAGGCGCCACAGGACCACGCTGCCGCGCGTGGGACCAGCCCCCTGCGGCGGCGTGCCGGTGCGCGCGGGGCGCCCGGCGGAGGGCTGGCCGAGGACGTGAGGGGACGGCGGTGGCTGCTGGCCACGGCGGGCCTCGGCGCGCCCGTCACCGATCGAGGCGCTGGCCCGCGTCTGCGGCGTCGTGACCGTCACCGGGTCAGGCAGCCTGCGGTTCGAGGAGGCCTGCGCGCTGGGCGGCGATGAGTGCCTCGCTGCGGTTGCTGGCCCCCAGGCGACGGTACGCCGCCCCCAGCAGGCGGTACATCTCCCTCTCGGAGTACGACGAGCGGTGCGCCAGGTCCGCGACGGTGACCCCGGCAGCGATCTGGCGCAGCCACCCGAGCTCCCGGGCGGGCAGGTCCACGGGCGCCGCCTGCGTGATCGACCGGCACAGCGAGCGGGCGGTGGCCGAGGGCAGGAGGGTGTACCCGCGCAGCGCCGCCAGCAGCGCCGCCACCATGAGCGGGGGGCGGAGCGTGACCGGCACGACGGCGTGGGCTCCCTCGCGCCGTGCGCGCCGGTAGTGCTCGGGGCCGTCGTCGTCCACGAGGACGGCGGTGCGGAGCCCCACGGCCACGTGGTCCGTCAAGGACCCGCGCACCCGGGTGAAGGCGTCGACCGGGGCGATGACCAGGCGCGCGCCGGCGTCGGCGACCAGCCCGGCGACGTCCGCGGGGTCGCGGACGAGCACGGTGGGTGCGCCCGCGCGGTCCAGCGCGTCGCTCAGGCCTCGCCCGAAGAGCGGGCCCACCCCGGTGAGCACCACGGCGCGCCGGTGGGGACAGCTGCTCGCGGACTGCGGGGCGCGGCTGGCCTCGCATGCCAGGGAGTCGTGGTCGACGACCGGCACGGGCCGGAGCGGCGAGGCGTCCAGGGTGGAGCGGCGGGAGCCAGGACTGAGAAGGGACATGGGACGGGTCCTCCGGGAGCACAGGAGGAGGGGGCTGGCCCTCACGGCGTCAGCGTTGATCCCTCGTCGGGGCGGTGCGGGGACGGCCCGTGGTCTCGAGCCACCCGCTGCCGACAAAGACTCACGGAGAGTCATAGTTGTGTCAAAAGGATCAGCGGCTCGAAAATGCAGGTGCGCGGCACGCGTCAGGTTCCTGCCATCACGTCTCACTCATCGCAAGGTCAAGTTACTCAAGGTAGTTGCCACGTCGCCGCACCGTGATGTCTCGAGGGTGCGCGCCACGCGGGGGACGCGATCGTCGTCCGTTCCCCGCTCTCTGCTCGTCCGGTCTGGTCCACGACCTCGGAGGACGCACCCGGTGGCCCTCGCGGCTGAGCCGGGCGACGGCGCCGCTACCGTCGCGCGCAGCCGGCGTCGCCGGGTGGGACCGGGCCCGGCGGGGTGCCGGCGGAGCAGAGCGGGGGAGCGCCGGTGAGCGTGGTCGGTGACCAGCCCCGCGGGGACCGCCTGGCGCAGGAGCCCACCGACGAGCCTCGCGAGGCGGACGGGCACGGCGCCGACGAGCCTCGGCCGCTCCTCGACCGCCTCGAGGAGCGTGTGGCACGCAACGCCCCCACGGTGCGCGGGCGCAACGTGGCGACCTTCCTCCTCAGCTTCGGCCGGCAGTTCTCCCGGGTGCGCGTGCCCGGCCTGGCCGCCGAGATGACGTACTACCTCACCCTCTCGCTGCTGCCGCTCATCACCGCCCTGGCCGCCAGCCTCGGCCTCGTCGGCCGGATCTTCGGGGCGGAGACCCTGGAGAGCATGCGCGGCGCCGTCATCACCGCCGTGCAGACGGTGCTCACCGAGCAGTTCGCACAGGGGACGGTCATCCCGCTGCTCGACGAGCTGCTCGACCAGGACCGCAGCGGCTGGGCGTTGGCGGGCGTGCTCGTCGCCCTCTTCCTCGGCAGCCGCGTCATCCGCTCCACGCTCTCCGCGCTCGGTGACGCCGTGGAGATCCCCGAGCGGCGGCCGTGGTGGCGCCTGTGGGCGGTCTCGCTGGGGCTGACCGTCCTCGGCGTGCTCGTGGTGACCGCGGTCGTGGCCCTGGTGGTGATCGGTCCGCTGCTCGGGGTGGGCCAGCGCCTCGCCGACGGGCTCGGCGCAGGATCGGTCTACACCCGGCTGTGGGAGGTGGGGCGCTGGCCCGTCGCCGTGGTCGTGGTGGCCGCCTTCCTCACCCTGCTCTACCGCTACGGGCAGCGGCGCAGCATCTCGTGGCGGTCCGCCGTGCCCGGGGCGCTCCTGGCGACGGGGGCCCTCGCCGCCCTGGGGGTGGGGTTCCGCGCCTACCTCGTGGTCTCCGCGCCGAGCACCTTCGGCACCAGCGGGGGCGCCGACGTGGTGGGCGTGGCCCTGGTGGTCATCAACACGGCGCTGGCCCTGATGCTCCTCGGCTGGCTCGGCAGCATCGTCGTGCTCACCGGAGGCATCTTCAACTCCGAGCTCGTGGCCACCCGCGAGGGGGAGGGCGTGGCGCCCCCACCGCGCCGGCGCTGACCGCCGTCCTCTACGTCGCCGGCCGTGACGCGGCTCGGGCGTCAGGCGCCGAGCGCCACGCTCCCGCGGACGCCCACGACGGTGGCGCCGCCGACCCACACGTCGCCGTCGCGCTGCTCGACCCGCACGCGCCCGCGGCGCCCCAGCGCGGTGCCCTGCGCCGCGGTGTACGCCGGCGGCGCGAGACCTGCGCCGATGAGCCACTGGGCGATGCCCGCGTTGAGGCTGCCGGTGACCGGGTCCTCGGCGACACCGAGCCCGGGCACGAAGGCCCGCACTTCGTAGTCCGCGTCCCGGCCCCGTCGGTGGGGTCCCACGACGCCGACCGTGAACGCCGTCAGGGCGGCGAGGTCCGGCCGGAGCGCGAGCACCGCGTCCGCGTCGGCGAGCAGCAGCGCCACCCACCCGGGTCCGTTGTCGGTCCAGGCGGCGTCGACGACGTCCGCCCGCTCGATCCGCAGGCCGGCGGTGATGCGGTCGAGGTCCTCGTCGGCCACCGGTCCGGAGCGGACCAGGGGCGGGGCGGCGAACGACAGCCGGGACCCCCCGTCACCGTCCGCGGCGGACGCTCCCTGGCGCACCGGCACGAGACCGACGCCGCACTCCTGGACGACCAGGGCCCCGGCGGGTGTCCCGCCGGCCTCCGACCAGGCGCGCGCCGAGCCGAGCGTGGGGTGCCCGGCGAAGGGCAGCTCACCGCCGGGGGTGAAGATGCGCAGCCGGTAGTCCGCCCCGGCCTGCGTGGGGGTCAGGAGGAA
>JARICT010000064.1 GCA_029257185.1 Quadrisphaera sp. | reverse complement strand
GTGAGCACGGCCAGCCACACCACCCCGACGGCGAGCCACGACAGCCCGCCGATCAGCGCCGTGCTGCTCAGCGACGTCCACAGCCAGAGGGTCAGCGCGAGCCCGAGCAGCGGCATGAGCAGGTAGCGCAGCAGCTGCGCCGGCTTCCGCATCCCCTGGTCCACGACGTAGTGCTTGACCACGGAGAGGTTCACCACGGAGAAGGCGGCGAGCGCGCCGAAGCTCACGAGGCTCGCGAGCAGGCCCAGGCTGATCACCTCCGCGGCCAGCGAGATCACCGAGACGATGGCGATGGCCAGGACCGGCGTGCGGAAGCGCCGGTTCAACCGCCCGAGCGCGCGGGGGAGCACGCCGTCGCGCCCCATGGCGTACATGATCCGCGTGACCGACGCCTGCGACGTCAGCGCGGACCCGAACGCGCCCGCGACGTAGGCGGCGACGAAGAAGGTCGACATCACCTGGCCGCCCACCCGGACCATCACCTCGAGGGCGGCGGAGTCCGGGTCGTCGAAGGTGGTCGCCGGCAGCGCCGCCTGCGCGAGGTAGCTGATGACGATGAAGAGGACGCCGCCGCCGAGGGTGACGAGGAGGATCGCGCGCGGGATGTCGCGCCGCGGCTCCTGAGCCTCCTCGGCCATCGTCGAGACGGCGTCGAACCCGAGGAAGGACAGCGCGAGGACCGCGGCGCCGCCGAGCACCGCGGCCAGGCCCACCACCGACCCGTCGCCGGTGAACGGTGCGGCCGCGTCCACGGGGTCGCCGGCGATGGCCCGGACCGCCAGGACCACGAAGACGACGACGAAGACCGCTTGCACGGCGATGATGGCCGTGTTGACCCGCGCGATGGTCGTGATGCCGATGACGTTGAGCACCGTCACCAGCGCGACGGCGGCGAGCACCCACACCGAGAGCGGGACCGCGGGGATCGCGGCGTTGAGGTAGATGCCGATGACGAGGTAGTTGATCATCGGGAGGAAGAGGTAGTCGAGCATGAGCGACCAGCCGGCCAGGAAGCCGGTGTGGGCGCCGAAGGTCCTCGTCGTGTACGTGTACGCCGACCCGGCCACGGGGTAGGCCCGCACCATGGCCGCGTAGGAGAAGGCCGTGAAGATCATGGTGGCGAGCGTGAAGACGTACGCCAGCGGGACGCGTCCGCCGGTCTGCTCGGTGACGATGCCGTAGGTGGTGAAGACGGTCAGCGGCACGAGGTAGACGAGCCCGAACAGCGTCAGCGCCGGCACCCCGAGCGCACGCTTCAGCCCGGGGTCGCCGCCGGCTCCTCGCGGCGGCGGGGCGTCGGTGCGGTCCGTCGTCTCAGCCATGATGCTCCCCCTCCGTCGTGTGCACCTGCTCGCCGGCGAGCCAGGTGCACACCACCCGCACCCGGTCCAGGTCGCGGGGGTCCTCCAGGGTCCGCGGGTCGCTCGAGAGCACCGCGAGGTCGGCCTCCTGCCCCACCGCCAGGCGACCGGCGCGGCGGAAACCCTGGTGGGCGACGCCGCGGGTGTAGGCGGTGAACGCCTGGTCCAGGCGCAGCCGCTCGTGGGGCGTCCAGCCGCCGGCCGGCACCCGCTGCTCCGTCTGGCGCGAGCACGCCACCGCCATCCCCTCGAGCGGGTCAGCGCTGGACACGGGCCAGTCCGACCCGAACGAGAGCGCCGCCTCCTCGCGCAGCAGCGACGACAGCGGGTACTGGGTCCGCGCGCGCTCCTCGCCGAGGCGCGGCACCGTCAGCACGGTCATCAGCGGGTCGAGCTGGGCCCACAGCGGCTCGGCGTTGGCGACGACCCCGAGCTCGTGGAACCGCTGGCGGTCGGCCGGGTCGACGAGCTGGACGTGCGCGAGGACGGCCCGCCGGTCGCGGGGCCCGTTGCGGCGCTGCGCCGCCTCGACGGCGTCCAGACCGAGACGCACCGCACCGTCCCCGATGGTGTGGACGTGGGGCTGGAAGCCGGCTGCGTCGACCGCCGCGACGGCGTCGGCGAGCAGCTCTGCCGGCCACACCGTCATGCCGGCGCGCTCGGGCGTCCCCACGTAGGGGGCGAGCAGGGCGGCGGTGGCGTTCTCGACCACCCCGTCCGCGAAGAACTTCACGGTCTCCGCGGTCAGCCGGGGGTGGTCGAGCCGGCGCACCCGCTCGCGCTGGTCGAGCAGCTGCGGCAGCTGCTCGGGCCAGCGCCGCGGGTCGGCGTACAGCGCGACGTTGAAGCGGATCGGCAACCGGTCCTGCTCGGCGGCGGCGACGTAGGCCTCCAGCTGTTCCGGCTCGACCCACGCGTCCTGCACCCACGTCACGCCCAGCGCCGCGTAGCGGTGCCCGGCACGCTCGATGGCCGCGACGCGGTGCTCCAGGGACGGGGCCGGCGCCACCGCCGTCACGAGGTCGATCGCGCCCCACTCCCGCAGCGTCCCCAGGGGCGAGCCGTCGGGGCGCCGCGGGATCTCCCCGAGCGCCGGCTCGGGCGTGGTGGCGTCGATGCCGGCGAGCTCCAGCGCCCGGGTGTTCACCCACACCGTGTGGTAGTCCCAGCCGCGCAGCAGGACGGGGCGGTCGGGCACCACCTCGTCCAGCCAGCGGGCGTCGAACAGCCCTTCCGGGGCGAGGCTGGAGTCGTAGGAGCCCCCGACGACCCAGCCCGTCCCCGGGTGGTCCTGGACCCAGCGACGCACCGCGGCGACGACGCCCGCCACGTCGTCGTGCCCGCGCAGCGCTGGCCCGTCGTCCTCCAGGCCGCCGAACAGCGGGTGGGCGTGGCCGTCGCCGAACGCAGGCACGACGCAGCAGCCGTCACCGACGTCGTGCACCTCCGCCCCGTGGGTGCGGCCCCAGGCGAGCGCCTCGTCGTCCAGGGCGACGATCACCCCGTCCGCCACGGCGACGGCGTGGTGGTCGGTGTCGTCCGCCGGCGACCACGCGGCGCCGCGGAGCACGTGGTTCCGGGCGGTCATCGGGTCGTGGTGCTGCGTCGCTGCATCGGGGGAAGGTACACGGACCGGCGCGACGGTGATCGCCGGGCGACCGAGCCGTCCCGCGGCCATCCTTCCGCCATGAGCAGTCGTGGCGTCCGCCGCCTCGGTGAGCAAGTAGTGACGCTGCGCCACCCCGCCCGGGCCTTCAGCCCTCTCGCGCCCCGGTGGCTGGCACAGGTGATGTCCTCGAACGACACTCCGGTGCCCTGGTGGGGGATGACGCACGCGGCCGCCTTCTGCGAGTGCCTGCACGAGCTGTCCGCCGCAGTGCGTGCCGCCCCCCGCACGATGGTCGGGGACGAGTGAGGGCGCGCAGCCGACGCGGCGGTGACGACGCGGTGGCGGCGGTGCGGCGCCGCAGCCCCGCCCACGCCCCCCTCGTGCCGCGGTGGCTCGCGCAGGTCATGTCCACCAGCCGCACCCCGGTCCCGTGGGTCGACATGGTCCGTCACGCCCTCTCCGTCGCGGGCCCCATCATCATCGGCTTCATCGTCGGGGAGGTCGCGCTGGGAGGCCTCGTCGCCCTGGGGTCGTGGCTCGCGGCCGACAGCGACCGGGGCGGCTCGCTGCTCCAGCGGGTGACCAGCATGAGCCTCGGGGTGCTCGCCAGCGTCGTCGGCCTCGTCCTCGGGCGCCTCACCGCCTCCGACGCCGCGGCTTCGCTGCTCGTGCTGGCCGTCGTCGCCGTCGCGGCCGCGGTGATGAGCGCCATGAGCGCGGACCTGTCGACCGCGTCCCTGCAGATGCTCATCTACTTCGCGGTCGGGGCCGGCCCCCTCGTCGAGACCCCGGGGGAGGAGCTGGTCCTCGCCACCCTCGCCGGAGGGGTCTGGTCGGTCGGGCTCTCCTGCCTCCAGACGCTCGTGCAACCCCCGCGCGACGTCCCGCGCCGGGCGGTCGTCACGGTGCTCGACGCGCTGGTGGTCCTCGTGCGGACCCAGGGCCGTGACGACGACCGCCCGCGCACCTCCTCCGTCACGGCCGCCGACGGCGCGACGCCCGTCCTCCGGCGCCTGGAGGGTCCGCGCGCCGGGGTCAGCACGGCCATCGCCCGCGCCTACGACGCCCTGGTTACCGCCCGCTCCCGCTCGCAGGGCCAGCGTCACGACCTCGACCGGCTCGGCGCGGTGCTCGACGCGGCCAACGGCGTGGCGACGAGCCTGCTCGCCCGCTCCGCGCAGACCCTCGACCCCGACCACGCCGAGGAGCTGCTCCGCCGCCTGCGGGGGGCCCGCGCCGACGTGGAGCGCCGGCCCGCGGAGCACCGCACGGACGCCGAGCGCTCCGGAGCGCCGACGCGCCCACCGGCGAGCGGCGCGGCCCGCTCGCCCGTCGACGCCGCGATGACAGCGCTCGAGCGCACCGTCGTGGACGACGCGCCGGGCGCGGGCGGGCAGGACCGGTGGCCGTGGGACCGGCCCTCGCGGCGCGAGCCCGTGCTGAGGACCGTGCTGGGCCCGACCACGACGCGCTACGCCTTCAGGCTCGGCGTCACCCTCCTCGCCGCGCAGGCGCTCGCCCTGGCCGTGCCCGTGGAACGCTCCTACTGGGTGCTCATGACGGCCGTGCTCGTGATCAAGCCGGACTTCGGCTCGATCTTCGCGCGCGGGGTGCAGCGCATGATCGGCACCCTGGCCGGCGCCGTCCTCGGGAGCCTCGTGCTCGCGCTCACCCCCACCGGAGCGTGGATCATCCTCCCGCTCCTCGCGCTCGCCTTCCTGCTGCCGCTGGCCGAGCGGCTCAACTACGCGCTGATGGCCGTCTTCCTCACCCCGCTGGTGGCGGTGTTCAGCGCGGTGAGCGCCGAGGTCGGGACCAGCCTGCTCGTCGAGCGTGCCGTCAACACCGTGATCGGGGCGGTCGTGGTGCTCGTCGTGGGCTACCTCGCGTGGCCGAGCGCGTGGCGCTCGAGGATGGACGTGGACGTGGCGTCCTTCGTCGACGACATGGCCGACTTCGCCCGCGTCGCCCTGGTGGGGACGCCGGCGGTGGTGGTGCCGGCCCGCCGGCGCGCGCAGGGCGCGCTGACGGACCTCCGCACCCGCCTGCAGTCCGCGCTGGCCGAGCCCACCCCTGTCGGGCGCTCGGCGGCCACCTGGTTCCCGCTCATCACCTCCCTGGGCCGAGCGGTCGACGACCTCGTCGACGCCTCGGTCATCGCGACCGGCGTCCGCGCGAGCGGGCTCGAGCCGGCCGACCCCGGTGACGGGGAACGCGTGGAGCGGTGGTTGCGCGAGCTGGCGGCCGCCGTGCGCGCCGGCCGTGAACCGGCCGACCTCGAGCTGCCGGGCGAGGGGCCGCTGGCGGTGGCCGCGGAGGACCTGCGCAGCGCCCGGCGGACCATGGTCGACAGCGGACGCTCCACCCCCGAGCCCGCGCAGACGCCCCGAGCCAGCGCCGCGGCGACCGCCTGAGACCGGGCCGCGACCACGCCCGGGAGGCCGTGGCGCCGGCCATTGTCGACCGTCTCGGTGCGCGCCACGGTGATCACCGCCATGCTCTGCCCATGGACGGACGCGGCGCCCGTGGTCGCGGCCGCGCCGTCGCGGCGCTGCGCCAGCCGGTCCAGGTGTTCCGGCCGCTGGCACCCCGCTGGCTGGCGGAGGTGATGGCCACCCAGGACGCCCCGGTGCCGTGGGCGGACATGGTGCGCACGGCCCTGTCCGTCGCCGTCCCCGTGCTGGTGGGGTTCCTCAGCGGCGCTGCCTCCCTGGGCGGTCTCGCGGCCCTCGGCGCGTGGCTCGGCGCGGGCGGTGACGGCGGCGGGGTCTTCACGCGCCGGGCCTACCGCATGGGTGTCGGCGTGGCCGCGGGCGTCGTCGGCCTCCTCCTCGGACGGCTGACCTCCGGTGACCCGGCAGGCTCCCTCGTGGTGCTCGCCGCCGCGGGCGCCGTCGCCGCGCTGCTCAGCGCGGTCAGCGCGGACCTGTCCTACGGCTCGCTCCAGCTGCTCATCTACCTCGCGGTGGGCGCCGGGCCGCTCGACCGTGTACCCCTCGGGCCGCTGCTGCTGGCGACCCTGGGCGGCGCCGGGTGGGCGCTGGCGCTGTCGTGGCTCCAGACGGTCGTCGTGCCCCAGGAGGACGCGCCGCGCAGGGCGGTCATCACGGTCCTCGACGCGCTGGTCGACGCCGTGCAGGGGAGCGCGCGCGGTCCCGGTGCTGCTCACGGCCCGCAGCCCCGCGCGGGGGAGCGGCCGGGCGCCGGCCGGCTGAGCGCGCCCTACTCAGCGGCGACCGTCGCCGTCGCCCGGGGGTACGACGCGGTGATCGCCGCGCGCGCCCGCTCCTTCGGCCGCCGCTCCGACCTCGACCGCCTCACCACCATCCTGGAGGCCGCGAACGGCGTGGTGACGACGCTGGTCTCGTACGGCGCCGAGCCGCTGCCCCCCGAGGAGGCCGGCGCCGTGGTGCGCCGGCTCGAGGGCGTCCGCGCCCGCGTGGTCTCCCGCCGCCTCGCTCCTCGCGGCCTCGTCGTCCTGCGGCCGGGCACGGACCCGAGCGGGGGGCGCGGTGGCGGACCGCCAGCAGGGCTGGCCGACGCGGCGCTGAGCGCCCTCGAGCACAGCCTCGGGCGCGACGACGCGAGGGACCGGCTCACCCACGGGCGACGACGTCCCGGCGAGCTCCTGTCCACCGTCACGGGCCCGGCGACGCGGGCCTACGCCGCGCGGCTGGTCATCACGCTCCTCGTGGCACAGGTGGTCGCCCTCGCAGCGCTGCCCGAGCACGGCTACCTGGTGGTGCTGACCGCCGCGCTGGTGCTCAAGCCGGACTTCGGGTCCGTCTTCGCCCGAGGGGTGCAGCGGGTCGTCGGCACCGTGGTCGGAGCCCTGATCGGCGGGCTGGTGCTGCTGGCCGTCCCCTCGGGCCCGGCGCTGGCGCTGGCCGCCGCCGTGCTCGGATTCCTCCTGCCGTGGGGCAGGAGCCGGAACTTCGGCCTGATGGCTGTCTTCCTCACGCCGCTGGTGCTCGTCTTCGTCGAGATGAGCGGCGGGCTCGCGCCCGGCCTCGCCACCGGGAGGGCGCTGGGCACCGCGCTGGGGGCGGTCGTGGTGCTCATGGTGGGCTACCTGCCGTGGCCGAGCACGTGGCGCTCGCACCTCGAGCTCGACGTGGCCGCCTTCGTCGACGCCGTGGCGGACTACGCACGGGTGGCGCTGCGGGGCGTGCCGTCGGTGGTGGTCCC
>JARICT010000061.1 GCA_029257185.1 Quadrisphaera sp. | reverse complement strand
GTCAGCGGCGTCCCGGCGCTGCGGGCGGCGGAGGCCGCGCGGGCGGCGGACGCAGCGTCGACGCCGAGCGGCTTCTCCACGACGGTCGCCACGCCCGCGCGGGCGCAGGCGACGACCTGCTCGACGTGGGCCGCGCTCGCCGAGGCGAGCACGACGACGTCGACCTCGTCCCGCCGCTCGAGGAGGGCAGCGAGGTCGCGGACGACGGCGGCGTCGGGCCGCTCCGCCGCGAGGCGCTCGACCCGCTCGGAGGACGACGTCGCGACGAGGCGGATCTCCAGCCCGGCCTCGTCGAGGAGGCGGGCGTGGATGCCGCGGCCGGCGTCGCCGTAGCCGACGAGACCGACGCGCACGGGCGTCGAGGAGGACGTGGTCGGCGAGCTGCTCATGGCCCCGATGGTGGCAGGGACGGGCGGTTCACCGCGAGGCCGGCGGGTTGCCCAGGTACTCCCGTGACGAGGCGATCGCCAGGACCACCGCGTCGTCGCTGCGCACCTCCCGCGGGTACCAGTACGACAGCTCCGAGCGCCCTGCGGAGCGGCCCAGGTACAGCTCGTAGTGGTCGGCGACCCGGTGGTTCACGGCTTCGCTCGAGTACCAGATCTCCCGCAGCACCTGCAGCGAGGAGGCGCTGCGCAGCCGCCCGGACCAGTAGGCGACCTCGCCCTGCCCGCCGAGGCGGCCGAGGACGGTGGCGTACCAGGCCTGCACGGTCCCGGTGGCGCCCACGCCGCCGCTCGAGGATCGCGCCACGAACTCGCCGGACGCGAGGACGTTCTGCTCCGCCCACTCCAGGGGGAAGGCTCCGCGGACGACCCCGCCGGTCCAGTACGAGGCCCCACCATCGACCTGGCGGCCGAGGTAGGACGTGTAGTAGCCCGCGACCTCCCGCGAGACGTGCTCCGGCGTCGCGAGAAGGCGTCCCAGCACCTGGTCGGCCGGCGTGTCCGCCAGCAGGGCGACCCAGTAGCGGGAGCCTCCGTCCTCGGCGGCGGAGCGGCCGAGGAACTGCTGGTACCAGGACTCGACGACCGCCTGGCGGTCCGTCGCCGCGGGGGCGACCGCGGCCAGGACGGGCGCGGTGAGCGAGGTGGTGGCGACGCCGGTGACGGCCGGCGGGGCCGCGAGCGCCGGGCCGGCCGTGAACGCCGCGCCGACCAGCAGGGAGCCCGCCGCAGCGGTGGAGGCGAGCAGGCGCATCGTGGAGGTCATGCCTCGGGAGCGTGGCAGACCTGCCGGCCCCCGAGGGGGCAAACGCGACAAGACGGTCACATCTCGTCAGCCGAGCGTCACTGGCAGCCGTGAGTGATGCTCCGTCGTCGCCGGCGAGGCGACGTGCCCACCTCACCGTCCGGCAGGCCTCCGGAAGCTGTTTTACAGCACTAGGTTGGGCGTATGAGCCTGAGCCAGCCGGCCGACGCCGACCAGCGTGGTGCGAAACTCTTTCAACGGATGACTACTCCGACGTTCATGCGTCTGCACCTGACCAACTTCCTCTCCTACAAATCGGCCACGATCGATTTCGGGCGTTTCGTGGCGCTGGTCGGACCCAATGCGAGCGGAAAGTCCAACGCCGTGTCAGCAATCCGGCTGCTGCGCGAGGTCGCTATTTATGGGCTACCCATCGCGCTGGCTCGGCGCGGCGGGTTTGACCAGTTGCGGCACAGGAGCTCCGGGCGCCCCAACGACCCAGCCCTGAGACTCACCTTTGCTTTTGATGGACAGCGCGACTCGTTCTACGAGCTGAAGCTCGGTGCCGTCCGGGGCGGACGATACCGAGTCAAGTCGGAGACCGCTTCAGTGTGGTTTTCTGACGACCACTTCACCATGACGAGCGACGGCACGAGAGTGGAGTGGACCGATCGCTTCAGCGGGGAAGCCGATCTGCCGGCCCAACCCACCTCTTTCGTCGTCGCACCTGGTCAGAGCGCACTATCGTCCGCCGGCATGGCCGGCTACCTCGTCGTCGACGCCCTGCAGACCATGCGAACCGTAGAGGTGAACCCCGCCAAGGTCGGCGAGCTGCAGGAACCCAGCTCCACCGAGGAGTTCGAGGCAGACGGCTCCAACGTCGTCAGCGTCTACGAGAACCTGGCCGCCGATGATCGCCGTGCGCTCGTCGGGGACCTCGCCGCCATCGTGCCCGGTATCGTGAGCATCGAGGTAGCCAGGCTCGCGGATCGACAGACCCTCCGGTTCAAGCAGCAGACAGAGAACCGCAACCGGGAGTTCTACGCGAACCAGATGTCTGACGGGACGCTCCGCGCGCTGGCGATCCTGCTCGCCATACGGCAGCGATCGACCCGTGGGCTGCTGGTGATCGAGGAGCCGGAGATTGCCATCCACCTCGGGGCGCTGCGAACTCTGGTCGAGCTGTTGCACGCCGAGTCCGATCGAGTGCAGGTCGTGATCACGACCCACAGCGCCGACATCGTCGACGCCCTGCCGCTCGACGCTCTCCGCGTCGTCTGGAGCCAGGGCGACGCCTCCCACGTGGCGCCAGTCTCGGAGCACTCCAAGGAACCGGTGCGTCTCGGCCTCATCACTCCGGGAGAGCTTCTGCGGTCCGACGCGCTCGACCCTGCGATCTGATGGCCGCGTCGCCGATGGACCCCCATGTCGGTCTCGTCGTCGAGGGTGCCGGTGACCGGTTGGCTCTGCCGATCGTGCTGCGGGCCCATCTCCATGCTGCGGGAGAGTTCCGGGACGTCCTCGGCAAGCCTGTCCCGCTCCATGGACGCACCAAGGCGTTCGTGACCAACGGCATCGAAGGGTACGTCGCCGTTGCAGCAAGTCGGCCGGCGTGCGTGGGCGTGCTCGTCGTCCTCGACGGTGAGGGTGACTGCGTCGCGACCGTCGGGCCCGCGCTGAGGGACAGAGCGGACCAGGTGTCGCGGGTACCCGTCCGGGTCGCGCTGGCGGACCGCGACTTCGAGGACTGGCTGTACGCCTCTGCCGAGACTCTGCAGCTGGAGCTGAGCGACCACGACGCCGAGCAGCACGGCCAGCACGCGCTCAAGAAGGCGCTGCGACCAGCCTCGTACACCAAGCCGGTGTGGCAGCCGCGCCTCGCGTCGCGGGTGGATCTGGCCCTCGCAAGGTCTCGATCGGTCAGCCTCGACCGCTGCCTCGAACGTTTCGATGAGCTGCGAGCGGCTCTCCCGTCTGCGCATTGACTCGCGCTCGCCGACCGAGATCTCTCACGCACCACGTCAGCCGAGCGTCACCGGCAGCCGCTCGTAGCCGCGCACGACCCGCCCGCGGCGCAGCACCGCGCCGGGCGCCAGCCGCATGCCGGGCATCGCCGCCGTCAGCGCGCGCAGCCCGACGTCACCCTCCATGCGGGCCAGCGACGCGCCGAGGCAGTAGTGCTCCCCGGAGGAGAACGCGAGGTGGTCCGCCTCCCCGGTGCGGTGCGGGTCGAAGACGGCGGGGCGGGCGTAGACGGCGGGGTCGCGGTTGGCCGCCGCGAGGAAGGCGATGATCGGCGCGCCGGCGGGCACCGGACGCCCGGCCACCTCGGTGTCGACGTGGGCGATCCGCGCGGTGGCCTGGACCGAGGTCGAGTGGCGCAGCGCCTCCTCGACGACGGCGGGGGCGAGGTCTGGCGTCTCCACCAGCTCCTCCCACGTGGTCCGCCGCCCCTGGAGCTCGGCGACGGCGTTGCCGACGAGGTTGACCGTGGTCTCGAAGCCGGCGATGAGCAGCAGGCCCGCCACGCCGAGGGCGTCGGCGGCGCTGGCCTCGCCCCGCTCGCGCGCGGCCGCGATGACGGACAGGACGTCGTCGCGCGGATCGGCGGCACGCTCGTCGAGCAGGCGCGTGAACATCTCCTCCAGGTCCTCGCCGCCGGCCCGCACCGCGTCCGCCTCGGCGGGGGTGCGGATGCCGTCGAGCGCCGCCCCCACGAGCGAGCCGATGCGACCGAACCGCTCGGTGTCGACGTCGCCCACGCCCAGGACGTCGGCGATCACCGCGATGGGGAACGGCGTGGCGAAGGCGGCCATGAGGTCCACGGACCCCTCGCGGCGCGCGGTGCGCGCGGCGCGGTCCGCGAGATCGGCGGCGATGGCCTCCAGCCGGGGCCGCCAGGAGCGCACCACCTTGGGGCGGAAGCCCGGCGCGGCCACGCGGCGCAGACGGGTGTGGTCGGGGTCGTCCATCGTGAGGAACGAGCGCGCGAGCGCGGGTGAGAAGTCGGTCGCCAGGGGGTC
This sequence comes from Quadrisphaera sp., assembly GCA_029257185.1. GTDB lineage: Bacteria > Actinomycetota > Actinomycetes > Actinomycetales > Quadrisphaeraceae > CADCUY01. The sequence continues at coordinate 5,889 of JARICT010000061.1, read as the reverse complement.
GGTGCGCAGCTCGCGGTTCCCGGGGAGCTGCACGCCGAGGTCCGGGTGGCGCAGCAGCTCGCCGCACAGCGCGTGGGAGGTCACGGCGCGCACGCCCGAGCGGCTGGTCACCACGGGCCCCCGGCCCCTGATGCGCTCGCAGGTCGCGTGGACGTCGGAGCGCCCGCTGCGGAAGAGCCAGGTCGCGAGCGGGTCGCCGGCGGCTGTCAGGGCTCCCAGGGCCAGCCGGCGGGCAGCGTTGTTCGCGAGCGGGCGCCACGGGTAGGCCATGGCGTGACGCTACGCCGCGGCGGGGGGCCCGCCGGGTCGTGGGACGTCGCCACGCGCCCGGCCCAGGGCCTCCCGTCAGGGGGTGCTCTAGGGTCGGCGGCGTCCAGGCTGTCCCCCACCCAGGTCGCGCGGAGGCCCGATGACGTCGCGCAGCGCCGGACGACGGGTGCTCCTCGTGGACTTCCACGACTCGTACACCGGCAACCTCCTCCAGATGATCTGGTGCGAGACCGGGGTGCGGCCCGACGTGGTGCCCGTCGACGCCCTCGACCTCGACGCCGTGGCCGCTGCGGACCTCTCGCACATCGTCCTGGGGCCGGGTCCGGGCCACCCTCGCACCGCCGCTGACGTCGGCGTGGCCCACGAGCTGGTCCGCCGGTCGACCTGCCCCGTCCTGGGCGTGTGCCTGGGGTTCCAGATCATCGCGGTCGCCCTCGGCGGCGACGTCGTGCGCAGCCCCCGGCCCGCCCACGGGTCCGTCGAGACCGTCCGGACCGCTCCGGGCGCCGCGCTGTTCCGCGGCCTGCCGAGCGAGGTGACGGCGGTCCGGTACCACTCGCTGGCGGTGGCCCAGCCCGCGCCGCCGCTCCTGCGCGCCACGGGCTGGGCGGACGACGGCGTGCTCATGTCCGGGGAGTCCCCCGGGCTCGGGCTCTACGGCGTCCAGTTCCACCCCGAGTCGATCTGCACGCCGCACGGCCCGGCGATGGTCGGGACCTTCCTCTCCCTCGAGGGCGCCGCCGACCGCTCCGGGCTGCACCCCCGGCTGCGCCAGGACCCCCACCCGGGCCGGCGCTCGAGGAGCGGGGCCGGCGTTGCGTGAGCCGTCCGCGCCGGCGCCGTGGACCTCGGCGAGCCGGCAGACCGCCCTGCCCGTGCTCGCGGAGGAGCTCTTCGCCGGCCTGTACGCCGGCGCCCCCAGCGCCTTCTGGCTCGACAGCGCGCGGGCCGCGTACGGCACGGGGCGGTACTCGATCATGGGGGCCCTCGAGTGCGACGAGGATCTCCACGTCACCTGGTCCGCCCGGACCCGCCGGCTGTGCACGACGGGTCCGGGCGGCCCGGTCTCCGTCGTCGACGACGCAGACGTCTGGCGCTGGATCGGCGACCACCTGGGGCGCCACCCGGTGCCGCCGGTCGAGGGGCTGCCGTTCGCCGGCGGCCTCGTCGGGTACCTCGGCTACGCGGTGCCGGGCCCCGGGTGCGCCCCGCGCCCGGACGAGCGCGACCGGGACGCCGAGCTCCTGCACGTCACGCGGTTCCTCGTGCTCGACCACCGCGACGGCGTGGTCCACGCCGTGGCGACCGGGCCGGTGGACGCCGAGCGCGAGCGGACCGCCTGGCTCGAGGCGATGGAGGAGCGCGTCCGAGACCTGCAGCCGCCATCGCCGCCCCCGCCTGCCAGCAGCGAGGGCGGCGCGGCACGGGCGTCGGTCGACCGCCGGGAGTACCTGGACCACGTCGGGCAGGTCCAGCGGTGGTTGCTGGACGGTGAGTCCTACGAGGCCTGCTACACCTACCGGCTCGAGCACCGTGACGCCGGCGACCCCTTCGACACCTACCGCCGCCTGCGGGCGGGCAACCCGGCGCCGTACGCGGCCTTCCTGCGGCTGGGCGACCGCGCCGTCCTCTCGTGCAGCCCCGAGCGCTTCCTGCAGGTGACGCCGGACGGCTGGGCGGAGACGAAGCCGATCAAGGGGACGGCCCGGCGCGCAGCAGACCCCGGCGCCGACGCCGAGGTGGCGCAGCACCTGGCCCGGGACCCGAAGGTGCGCAGCGAGAACCTCATGATCGTCGACCTGCTGAGGAGCGACCTCGGGACCGTCTGCCTGCCCGGCACCGTCACCGTCCCCGACCTCATGGCCGTCGAGACCTACGCCACCGTCCACCAGCTGGTGACCACCGTCAGGGGGCGGCTCGAGCCGCGGCGCGGGGCGGCGGTGGCGGCGGCGCGCGCCCTCTTCCCGCCCGGGTCCATGACCGGGGCGCCGAAGGTCCGGACGGTGCGCCTGCTCGACGCCCTGGAGCGGCGCAGCCGGGGCGTCTACTCCGGCGTGCTGGGCTACTTCTCCCTCTGCGGGCGCGCGGACCTCTCGGTGGTCATCCGCACCGCGGTCCACGACGGGGACGCGGTGTCGATCGGCACCGGGGGCGCGATCACGTGGCAGAGCGACCCGGAGGCCGAGCACGACGAGACGGTCGTGAAGTCGACAGCCGTGCTCGCGGCCTACGGCCTGGACCATCCCGACGCGGACCACCGCTCCGCGAGCGCCGAGGACCCCCGCGAGAGCGGAGCCGGCCGGTGCCCGTCCCCGACGGGGCGATCGTGAGAGCGACCGACCTCACCGAGCTCGACGGCCGCGCGGCGAGCGCCGAGGAGCTGCGCGCCCTCGCCCTCCTCCCCTACGGGAGCTTCACGACACTGCTGAGCGAGGACGGCAGGACCACCGGGCTGGACCGCCACCTCGAGCGCCTCGCGTCGGACTCCACGGCGCTGTTCGGCAGGCCGCCGGCCAGCGCGGACCGGCTGAGGGACCTCCTGCGGCGGGCTGCCCGCACCGCACCGAGGGTGGTGGTGCGCGCCACGGTCCTCGCCCCGGGGACGAGCCTCGCCGAGCCCGAGGCGGACCGGCCGCTGAGCCTGCTCGTCACCACCAGGGCCGCGCCGCCGCGCGGGGGCGGCGCCCCGCTGCGGCTCTCGACGGTCCGGTTCCAGCGGGAGCTCCCGGAGATCAAGCACGTCGGGCTGACGGCGGCCCTCCACCACCGGCGGCAGGCACGACGCAGCGGTCTCGACGACGCGCTGTTCGTCAGCGGCTCCGGGCACGTGCTCGAGGGGCCGACGTGGAACGTCGGCCTCTGCTCCGCCGCGGGCGAGGTGGTGTGGCCGTCCGGCCCCCGGCTCACCGGGGTGACGATGTCCCTGCTGCACGAGGCCGTGGGCGCCTCACGGCACGCGCCCGTGCCGTGGACCGAGCTGCGGGCGCACCCCGCCGGGTGGACGGCCTTCGTGACGAGCGCGACCGCCGGCGTGCGGCCGGTCGCCTCGATCGACGGTGTCCGCCTCGACACCCGGCCAGAGCAGGTCGACGCCCTGCAGCGCGCCCACGACGCCCTGCCGCGGGACACCGTCTGACCCCGTCCGACCCCGTCCGGCCCCGTCCGACCCCGTCTCGGCGGGTGCGCGGACGGGGGACGTCAGCCGTCGCCGCGACGCGGGGGCGCCCCGTCGCGGCCGGCGCCCAGCAGGTCGCCGTAGCCGTCGCGGACGTGCGCGGCGTACCGGGCGACCAGCTCCTCCTCGTCGCCGGCCGCCGCCGCGGCCAGCAGGGCGCGGTGCTCGCGGACCATCCGCTCGACGTTCGCGGGGTCGGTCAGGACGTAGGAGCGGGTGATGCGCCGGTTGACGGGGTGGTCCCAGAGCTGGTCGATCATGGTCACCAGCAGCGCGTTGGCGCACGGCTCGACCAGGCCGCGGTGGAAGCGCCGGTTGAGGTCGAAGTGGGCCGCCACCTCCCCCGGGGGCGTCGCGGCCATCTCCTCGACGAGCGCCTCGAGGCGGGCGAGCTGCAGCCGCGTGAACCTCCCGCTGGCGAGCCTCAGGGCGAGGGACTCGAGGGTCTGACGGACCTGGTGGACCTCGGTGATCTGCTGGTCGCCCAGGTCACGGACGACGTACCCGCCGCCGGCGACCCACTCGGCGAGGCCCTCGTGCACCAGGCGCCCCAGGGCCTCGCGCACCGGGGTCCGCGAGACGCCGAGCCGCTCGGCGATCTGCTCCTGGACCAGCGACGTGCCCGGGACGAGGCCGCCGTCGACCACCTGGTCGCGCAGCTCGTCATAGATGCGCGCCGCCAACGGTCGCGCTGCCACCACGGCTCCCCCAACGGTTCACGGTTGCTCCCGGGGCCGTCCCCGACCCGCCCCGACGACGGCGACCCGAGTGTACGGACGCGCCTCTTGCACCGGACCACCGGACTGGATACGGTGCATCCACATCAACCGAGGAGGCAAGATGTACGTCCTGGACGCGTGGTACGTCGCAGCGTGGTCGACCGAGGTCACCGCTGCGCCGGTCAAGCGCACGATCTGCGAGCTGCCCCTGGTGCTGTACCGCCGCAAGGACGGGACGGCGGTGGCCCTGGCCGACCGCTGCGCCCACCGGGCCTTCCCGCTGTCGTCGGGCCGCGTCGTCGACGACTCGATCGAGTGCGGCTATCACGGCTTCGCCTACGGCAGCGACGGCGTGTGCACCCGGGTGCCGGCCCAGACCACCATCCCCGAGCGCGCGAGGGTGCGCAGCTTCCCCCTCCTGGAGAAGGACGGCTGGATCTGGGTGTGGACCGGGGACGCCTCGAGGGCCGACCCGGCCGCCGCCCCCGACACGCACTGGATGAACGACCCGGAGTGGGCCACGGTCACCCACTCCGTGCCCTTCGAGTGCCGCGCCGAGCTCATCCACGACAACCTCCTCGACCTCACCCACGAGTCGTTCCTGCACCAGAGCACGGTGGGCGACGACTACATCTACGAGCACGGCATCACCGTGGAGGTCGAGGGTGACGTCGTCTCCGTCGACCGGCTCATGCCCGGCGTCGAGGCGCCCCCGCTGTACGCCGAGACCATGGGCATCAGCGGGCTCTACGACCGGTTCCACACCACCGAGTTCCGGCTGCCGAGCTACCACGTGCTGCACTCGGGCATCACCGGTGAGGGCCGCCCCCGCGAGGAGGGCTACCTCATCAAGGTGCTCAACGGCATCACCCCGATCGACGCCCACACCAGCTGGTACTACTACGCGTTCAGCCGCAACTTCGCCGTCGAGAACACCGCGGCGACCGAAGACCTGCGCGTCGGCCTGGCCACCGTGCTGGAGGAGGACGCGGAGGCGCTGCGCCTGCAGGAGATCGGCATGCAGCAGCGTCCCGGCGACGAGCACGACGTCCTCATCGCCCAGGACGCCGGCGTGGCCAAGGCCCGCCGGCTCATGAGCCAGATGCTCCGCAAGGAGGCCGCCGCGTCCGCGGCCTCGTCGCCAGAGGGCGCCCCGAGGGCCCGCCGCGCCGTCGCGAACGCCTGAGCCCGGCGTGTGGATGCTCGTGCGTGAGCACGCAGACCAGACCGGCGCGGACGCCACCGCCCTGGAGCGCCCCGACCCCCAGGACCGGGCGCCCCGGACCCTCGCCGCGTGCCCCGACTCCGACGACCGCGGCGAGGCGTGGCGCTGGAGCGTGGTGCTGGTGCCGGCGCAGGAGGGCTGGACGGTGCAGGTGGACACCGACGAGGCCCACGTGCGCGCCACCCGCACCGTCCACCGGGAGGGCGCCGTGGTGGACCTCTCGCGGGCGTCGGGCGACCAGGTCGTCATCGTGCCGACGGCCGGGCAGGCGCTGGTGGCCGACGCCACCGGCCCGTGGCGACGGTGGCTGCACCCCGGCGACGTGTTCGTCGGCGAGGGCGAGACCGCCGAGGACCTGCGCCTGACCCTCGCTCCCGGCGACGGCGAGGTGACGGTCGTCGCCCTCGCCCCCACCGGGTCCGCGGCGCTGCGCTGGGTGCCGTGACGCCACGGCCCGGTGGGCGCCTCCTCTCAGGCAGCGTGCAGGCGCACCGGCACCG
>JARICT010000039.1 GCA_029257185.1 Quadrisphaera sp. | reverse complement strand
TCTACAGCTGGCCCGATCTCTTCGCCGGGGACGGCGAAGAGATCGACGAGGCGACCGAGAGCATGCTGATCCTCTTCGTGGGCGTGATGTTCGGCCTGCAGGCCGCCCAGGGCGGGGTGGGAAAGGTCGCAGGCATGGTCGCCGCCACTGCGGCGAAGAGACTCCCGCAGAGGGCGCTCACCCAAGGAACCGTGTTCCCGGTCGTCAGGAAAGTTGCCGGTCACCTCGGCACGGAGTTGACGAAGAGGGCTTTCGCCAACGGGATCGCGAAGGCCGTCCCGGTGCTCGGCGCTGCTCTCTCGGGTGGCCTCACCCTGGCAACTTTCCGCCCGATGGCCAAGCGGCTGCAGAAGCACCTCGCCAGCCTGGAGCTGACCAAGCCCGGGCACCGGCCCGACGACGGCGAGACCGTCGACCTCAGGGCCGCTGAGGACGAGGCCCCGGGGTCGAGTCCGTCGGAGTGGCACACAGCGCGGTGACCGTGGCGGCACCGGAGGCACCGGTCCGACGCCGCGCCCCGACGGAGCCCGCTCAGGCCTCGAAGAGCCCCTGGGCCCACCAGCCGTCTTCACCCACGCCCGGCGGCACCGCCCAGATCCCCGAGCCGGTGTGCTTCAGGTACTCGTTGAGGCCGTCGTCGCGGGCGAGCGCGGACTGCACGGAGACGAACGCCGCCGGGTCGCGCTGGTAGGAGATGAAGAACAGCCCCGCGTCCAGGCGCCCGAGCCCGTCGCTGCCGTCCACGTAGTTGTAGCCGCGCCGCAGCAGCTGCGCGCCGCCGTGACGGCTCGGGTGCGCCAACCGCACGTGCGAGGTGGCCGGCAGCGCCGAGACGTCCACCTCGTCGTGCTCCTGCGCGTCCGCCACCCCCAGCGGCGCGCCCTCGGCCTTCGTCCGCCCCACGAGGTCCTCCTGCTCGCCCAGCGGGGTGCGGTCCCAGGTCTCGATGAGCATCTCGATGCGGCGGGCCACGAGGTAGGAGCCACCGGCGAGCCAGCCGGCAGCCGCGTCGTCGCCGCCGTCGACCCACACGTGCTCTCCGAGGACGCCGGCGTCGTCGCCCTGCGGGTTCGACGTGCCGTCCTTGAAGCCGAACAGGTTGCGCGGGGTCGGCGTGGTGGCGTCGGTGCTGGCGGCCTTGCCGAACCCCAGCTGGGCCCAGCGCACCGCCGCGGTGCCCGCCGCCATCCTCGTCAGCGTGCGGACGGCGTGAACGGCGACCTGCGGGTCGTCGGCGCAGGCCTGCACGCACAGGTCGCCGCCGCTGCGGGTCTCCTCGAGCGCGTCGCCGGGGAAGACCGGGAGGTCGCTCAGCGCCGCCGGTCGACGGTCGGCCAGGCCGAAGCGGTCGTCGAAGAGCGACGGCCCGAGCCCGACGGTGACCGTCAGGCGGGACGCGGGGAGGTCGAGCGCCTCGCCGGTGTCGTCCGGCGGCGCCAGCTCGTCACCGCCCGCCACGCCGCTCTCGCCGACCTCACGGCCGGCGGACATCGCCCGGGCGGCGACCGTCCACCGCTGCAGCAGGTCGACCAGCGCCCCCCGGTCGGAGGCGGTGACGTCGAAGGCGGCGAAGTGCAGGTTCGCCTGCACCGGCGTCGCGATGCCGGACTGGTGGTCGCCGTGGAAGTCGACCGCCTGCGCCCCGCCGCCGGCGCCGGGCCCCGACGGGTCGTTGGCGCAGGCCACCGCCCCTCCGGCCACGGCGGCGCCCGCGACGGAACCGCCGAGCACCCCGAACAGCCCGCGGCGGCTCAGGTGCCCCGCCTGCCGGGGGCTCACTGCTCACCGCCCGCTGCGGCCGCCGCCCCCAGCCGGGACAGCGGCTCGGACAGACCCTCGACGGCTGCCGCGAGCTCGCGGCGCTGGCTCTCGCCGACGGTGTCGTAGGAGACGAAACCGCCCGGCCTCGCGGCGTCGCGGTAGGGGTCCAGCGAGGTGTTCACGGCGGCGAACTGCTCGTCCAGCGTGGTGGCCAGCTGCGGGTCGCTCTGCTCGACCAGGGGGCGCAGCACCTCGAAGGCCTTCTGCGCGCCGTCGAGGTTGCCCTGGAAGTCGACGAGGTCGGTGTGGCTGAACGCCTCCTCCTCGCCGGTCACCTTGCCGGTCGCGACCTCGTCGAGCAGCTCCTTCGCGCCGTTGCCGATGGAGGCGGGCGTCAGCGCGGCGTTGGGCGTGCGCTGGGCGAGCTCCTCGACGTCGGCCAGCAGCGTCTCGGCGATCGGCGCCATGGGGGCGAGGTCCTCCCCGGTCCACAGCGCCTTCTCGAGGCGGTGCCACCCGGTGAAGTCCTCACCCTCCTCGAGGTCCGCCTCACGGGCGTCGATGCGCGGGTCCAGGTCGCCAAAGCTCTCCGCGACCGGCTCGATCCGCTCCCACGGCAGCCGGCTGGGCGCGTACAGCGCCTTCGCCCGCTCGCGGTCCCCCGCGGCGACCGCGTCGCGCAGCTCGGCGACCAGCGGCACGGTGGCGTCGGCCTGCTCCTGGACGTACGTGCGGTACTCGTCCACCGCGCTCTGCTCCGCGGCGGTCAGCGACTGGTCCTCACCGGTGACGGTGACGGGGGTGCGGATGCCCTCGCCGACCATGCCGGGCTTGCACGCCACCTGGTAGTCGCCGGCGGCGAGGTCCACGGTGAGGTCGTACGAGGTCCCGGGCCCGATGTTCTCCTTCTCGGTGACGATGCGGGAGAACGTCGACGCCTCGGCGTCCTGCTCCTGGTCGCCGGCGGGGGCGTAGACGTAGACCTCGGAGACCTGGCTGCCGTCGTTGGTCACCGTGAAGGTGGTGATGCCGGTGTCCAGCTCGGTGCTCGCCAGCGCGCACTCGTCGTCGGTGCTGCTCACCGCGACCGTGTCCGGGCCGCCGTCGGCCGCCGACCCCGCGGGGGCCGGCTGGTCCTCGAGGATCGAGCCGCACGAGGAGAGCACGAGCGCTGCCGGCAGGGCGATCCCGCTGAGCAGCAGCGCGCGAGGTCGGGTCATCGAGAGGCTCCAGGTGTGCGACGTGGGACGGTCTGAGGTGGTGGCGCGGCCGGTGCGGGCCGGTCGGTCGTCGCGGTTCACGACGTCGTGACGGCGGAGGCGGCGACGGGGGCCGTCTGCGAGGGCTGCGTCTCCTGCGTCTCCTGCAGGGGACGCGCGCGGGGCCGCAGGTAGAGGACGAGGACCGGGACGAGGTAGCCCACCCAGGCGGTGAGCTCGAGCCAGGTCGGCGCGGGCGAGATGTTGAACACGCCCTTGAGCACCGTGCCGTACCAGCTCGCCGGGGGGATGGCGGCGCTGACGTCGAAGGCCACGGCGCTCAGGCCGGGCAGGATCCGGGCCTCCTGCAGGTCGTGCACCCCGTACGCGAGCACGCCCGCGGCGACGACGATGAGGGCTGCGCCGGTCCACGTGAAGAAGCGCTTGAGGTCGAGGTGCACGGCGCCGCGGTAGATCAGCCAGCCCAGCGCCACCGCCACGGCGATGCCCAGGGAGGCACCGATGATCGGCTCCCAGCCCGAGCCGGTGGCGCGCACGGCCGCCCACAGGAAGAAGGCCGTCTCCAGGCCCTCGCGACCGACCGCGAGGAAGGCGGTGATGGCCACCGCGCCGATGCCCGCTCCGGTGCCGAGCCGGGCGCGCAGGTCGGAGGAGAGGTGCGAGGCCGCCGAGCGCATCCAGAACACCATCCACGTGACCAGCGCCACGGCGAGGATGGACAGGCCGCCGCCGAACGCCTCCTGCGCCTCGAAGGTGAGGGTGCGCGGCCCGAAGGTGAGGGCGGCGCCGACGCCGATCGAGAGGATCACCGCGCTGGCGACGCCGAGCGCCACCGCGGGGAGGCGGTCGCGAGCGCCGCTCTTGACCAGCAGCGCGACGAGGAGGGTGACGACGAGCGTCGCCTCCAGGCCCTCGCGCAGGCCGATGAGGAAGTTGGGGAGCACGGTGCCTCCGTCGAGGAGCGGTCGTGGTGCGTAAAGAG
>JARICT010000035.1 GCA_029257185.1 Quadrisphaera sp. | reverse complement strand
AGCGCCCGCAGGTCGTCGGCCCGGATCGACAGGACCTTGCCGTTGTAGTCCCCGCGCTGGCTCTGGATGGTCTGGGCGTAGCGGGCCAGCGGACCGGCCTTCTCGCTCGGCACGGACTGGAGCCGCTCGAGGTCCAGGACCAGCTTCGGCGGGGGCTCCGCGTGGCCGGCCGGACCTGAGTCGGGCAGCAGGGCGGAGACGGGGACGCCGTAGAAGTCGGCGATCTCCGCGAGCCGCTGCACCGTCACCGCGCGGTCCCCGCGCTCGTACGAGCCGACGACCACCGCCTTCCACTGCCCACCGCTGCGCTGCTCCACGCCCTGCAGGCTCAGTCCCTGCTGCGTCCGGATCGCCCGCAGACGACCCCCCAGCGCTTTCGCGTAGCTTGAGTTCTCCTCGGCCACGACACTCCTCTCCTGCTGTGCGTCCCTGCCTCTGCCCACCGGTGGGGCTCCACCGGTGACGTCTCAGGAGAGGGTCACGGTCCGTCACTGTAATCGCAAATGAATGTGCACGCGCGGGCCCCTTTCGTCACCACGAGTGGTGTGGTGCGACGAAGAGTGACCACAGAGGGTGACCGGGGGGCTGCGTCGGCGAGATGACGGAGATCATCGCACGGCCACGGAGATCATCAGCGACGACGGACGCGGTCGCCACCACGGCCCGCGCTGCGCTACCTTGCTGCCACCATCCTTCAACCTCCGTCCTGTGAGACGGGGAAGGAGCCACCATGCCCGACGCACCCTCCCAGCAGGCCCCCCGTGAGGTCCTCGGCCCCGACGACGTCGCCAGGGCGCTGACACGGATCGCCCACGAGATCCTCGAGCGCAACCACGGGCCCTCCGGCCTCCTGCTCCTCGGCATCCCCCGGCGCGGTGTGCCCCTGGCGCAGCGCCTCGGCCGACGCCTGATCGACATCGAGCCGTCCCTCGCCGGCGCGGCGGGGGAGGGCGCCACCTCCACCGCGGACGCCACGGCAGGCCTCGCCGAGCTCGTCGGCTCGCTGGACATCACCCTCCACCGCGACGACCTGCGCCGCCACCCCGCGCGCCCGCCGTCGCCGACGCAGGTGCCGCCCTCCGGCGTCGACGACCGCGTGGTGGTGCTCGTCGACGACGTGCTCTCCTCCGGGCGGACCGTGCGCGCCGCGCTGGACGCTCTCTCCGACCTCGGACGGCCGCGGGCCGTGCGCCTGGCGGTCCTGGTGGACCGGGGCCACCGGGAGCTCCCGATCCGGGCGGACCACGTCGGCAAGAACCTGCCGACCTCCACCGCAGAGCGCGTCGCCGTCCTGCTCGCCGAGACCGACGGGCGCGACGCCGTGGTGATCGAGACCGTCGACCCCCCCGCCGAGCGACCCGGCGCCACGACCCTCGGAGGTGCGTCATGAGGCACCTGCTCTCCGCCGGGGACCTCAGCGCGGCGCAGGCCATCGAGGTGCTGGACGTCGCCGAGCAGATGGCCGCGACCTCGGGCCGCCAGATCAACAAGCTGCCCGCGCTGCGGGGACGGACCGTCGTCAACCTCTTCTACGAGGACTCCACGCGCACCCGCCTGTCCTTCGAGGCGGCCGCCAAGCGGCTGTCCGCGGACGTCATCACCTTCTCCGCGAAGGGGTCGTCGGTGTCGAAGGGCGAGTCGCTCAAGGACACGGCGCTGACCCTCGCGGCCATCGGCGCGGACGCCGTCGTCATGCGCCACCCCGCCTCGGGCGCCGCGCACCGCCTCGCCACGGCCGGGTGGATCGACGCCGGGGTGCTCAACGCCGGCGACGGCACCCACGAGCACCCCACCCAGGCCCTGCTCGACGCGATGACCCTGCGACGCTCGCTCGCCGGGACCACCGGCGACCTCGCGGGGATGCGGGTGGTGATCGTCGGCGACGTGCTCCACAGCCGCGTCGCCCGCTCCAACGTGCTGCTCCTGCACACCCTCGGGGCTCACGTCACGCTCGTCGCCCCGCCCACCCTGCTGCCGGTCGGCGTCAGCGCCTGGCCGTGCGAGGTGCGCACCGACCTCGACGCCGCCCTCGCGGGCGACGACGGCCCCGTGGACGCCGTCATGGTGCTGCGGGTCCAGCTGGAGCGCATGGAGGCGTCCTTCTTCCCCTCCGCCCGGGAGTACACGCGCCGCTACGGGGTGGACGCGACCCGCCTCGCGGGCCTGCCCGCCCACGCGGTCCTCCTGCACCCCGGGCCCATGAACCGGGGCCTGGAGATCAGCGCGGAGGCGGCCGACGGGCCGCGCTCGCGCATCGTCGAGCAGGTCGCCAACGGCGTCTCGACGCGGATGGCCGCCCTCTACCTCATGCTCGCCGGATCGGAGACCCCATGACCGCCCTCGTCCTCCACGACGTCGCGCCCCTCGGTGGCGACCGCGCGGACCTCGTCGTGCTCGACGGGTCGATCGACGCGCTGCTCCCCGCCCACGGCGCGGACGAGAGCGTGCTGGCCGGGCTGCGGCGCAACCACGAACGGGTCACCGAGATCGACGGCGCCGGCCACGTCGCGCTGCCCGGGCTCGTCGACCTGCACACCCACCTGCGCGAGCCGGGCCGCGAGGACGCCGAGACGGTGCAGAGCGGGTCCCGCGCGGCGGCGCTCGGCGGGTTCACCGCCGTCCACGCCATGGCCAACACCGAGCCGGTCGCGGACACCGCCGGCGTCGTGGAGCAGGTCTGGCGCCTCGGGCGCGAGGCAGGGTGGACCGAGGTCCGGCCCGTCGGCGCCGTGACCCTGGGGCTCGAGGGCCGCCAGCTCGCGGAGCTGGGCGCCATGGCCGACTCCGTCGCCGGCGTCCGCGTCTTCTCCGACGACGGCCGCTGCGTGGACGACGCGCTCGTGATGCGCCGCGCCCTGGAGTACGTCAAGGCGTTCGACGGCGTCATCGCCCAGCACTCCCAGGAACCGCGGCTGACCGACGGCGCGCAGATGCACGAGGGCGACGTCTCCTCCGTCCTCGGCCTGCGCGGGTGGCCGGCGGTCGCCGAGGAGGCGATCATCGCCCGCGACATGCTGCTCGCGGACCACGTCGGCTCGCGGCTGCACGTCTGCCACGTCTCCACCGCCGGGTCCGTCGAGCTGATCCGCTGGGGGAAGCAGCGCGGGGTCGCGGTGACCGCCGAGGTCACCCCGCACCACCTCCTCCTCGACCACGAGAGCGTGCGCGGCTACGACCCGCTCTTCAAGGTCAACCCCCCGCTGCGCACCGCCCGCGACGTCGAGGCGCTGCGCGGGGGGGTGGCCGACGGGACGATCGACATCATCGCCACCGACCACGCTCCCCACCCCGTGGAGGCCAAGGAGGGGGAGTGGGTCACCGCGGCGATGGGCATGACGGGCCTGGAGACCGCGCTGTCCGTCGCGGTCCACGCCCTCGTGGCGCCGGGGCACCTCGACTGGGCCGGGCTCGCCCGGGTCATGTCCAGCGCGCCGGCGCACATCGGTCGCCTGCGCGGCCAGGGCCAGCCGCTCCAGGTCGGCTCGCGGGCCAACCTCGTCCTGCTGGACCCCGCCGCCGTCACCGTCGTCGACCCGGCGCGCCACGCCAGCCGGGGGCGCAACAGCCCCTTCGCCGGCATGGAGCTGCCCGGCGCGGTGAGCGCCACCGTGCTGGGCGGCCACCCCGTCGTGCAGGGCGGCGCGCTCGCCACGCCGCGACCTCCGACCCCCGAGGCCGACGGGGCCGGCTCGCTCCGGTGAGCCAGGACGGGCTCCGCCTCCTCTACGGGGGGCTGCTGCTCCTGATCGTGCCGCTGGTCTGGGCGCTCATGGCGCGCTCGTGGCGCAGGCGCCGCGCTGCCGGTGAGGCCGACGGTCTCGCCGAGCCCGCGGCGCCCCCCGAGCCGGCGGACGGCGAGGAGCTCGCCGAGGCGGTGTACGTCTCCACCGTCGTCACCGGCCAGCGCCTCGACCGGGTGGCCGCCCACGGGCTCGGCGCCCGCAGCGGCGCCGGGGTCGGGGTGGTCGGGGGTGACGTGATCATCCGCAGGGACGGAGCGCGCTCGCTGCTGGTGGCGGGCGAGGATGTGGTCCGCGCCCAGCGCCAGCGCGGGCAGGTGGGGAAGGTCGTCGCCGGACGAGGAGGGCTCGTGGTCATCACGTGGACGCTGGGGGGCACGGAGGTGGACACCGCGCTGCACCTGCGATCGCCGCGGGACGCCGACGACCTCGTCGCGGCGGTCGACGCGCTCTCGCGGCCGGTCACGCCGTGACCGCCGCGCCGTCGGACGCGGTGCTGGTCCTCGAGGACGGCACCACCGCTCGGGGCAACGCCTTCGGCGCCGTAGGGACGACCACGGGGGAGGCGGTGTTCAGCACGGCCATGACGGGGTACCAGGAGACCCTCACCGACCCCAGCTGCCACCGCCAGGTGCTGCTGCTGACCTCCCCGCACGTCGGCAACACCGGCTGGAACGACGAGGACGACGAGTCCCACCGGATCTGGGCGGCCGGCCTGGTCGTGCGCGACCCCGCCGTCCGGGCCTCCTCGTGGCGCTCCCGCCGCGAGCTGGCCGACGTCCTCGTCGACCAGGGCGTCGTCGGGATCTCGGGCGTCGACACCAGGATGCTGACCCGCCACCTGCGCTCGCTCGGGGTCATGCGCGTGGGCCTCTTCTCCGGCGAGGCGGCTGACGCGCCGCTCGACGAGCTGGTCGAGCGCGTCCGCCGGCAACCGGCGATGGCCGGGGCGGACCTCGCCGCGGAGGTGACCACGCAGCAGGCGTACGTCGTGCCCGCGCAGGGGCGCCGGCGCGCCGTCGTGGCCGCCGTCGACCTCGGGATCAAGTCCTCCTCGCCCCGGGAGCTGGCCCGGCGCGGGGTCGAGGTCCACGTGCTGCCGTCCACGTCGAGCCTGGAGACCGTGCTCGCCACCGGCGCCGACGGGGTGTTCTTCTCCAACGGGCCGGGGGACCCGTCCGCCGCCGGCGCCGAGGTCGCCCTGCTGCGCGGCGTCCTGGCGCGCCGGATCCCCTTCTTCGGGATCTGCTACGGCAACCAGGTCCTCGGCCGCGCCCTGGGGCTGGAGACGTACAAGCTGCCCTTCGGCCACCGCGGCACCAACCAGCCGGTCATGGACCTCGCCGCCGGCCGGGTGGAGATCACCTCGCAGAACCACGGGTTCGCCGTCGCCGCGGAGGTGGGCCAGCCCTTCGACACGCCCTACGGGCGCGCCGAGGTGAGCCACGTCTGCCTCAACGACGGCGTGGTCGAGGGCCTGCGCCTGCTCGACGCCCCGGCGTTCTCCGTGCAGTACCACCCCGAGGCGGCCGCCGGCCCCCACGACGCCAACCACCTCTTCGACACCTTCGTGTCGATGGTGGACC
This sequence comes from Quadrisphaera sp., assembly GCA_029257185.1. Taxonomy (GTDB): domain Bacteria; phylum Actinomycetota; class Actinomycetes; order Actinomycetales; family Quadrisphaeraceae; genus CADCUY01. The sequence goes on along the minus strand of JARICT010000035.1, from coordinate 336 downwards.
AGACCTCCGGAGACGCCTGATGCCGCAGCGCACCGACATCACCTCGGTCATGGTCGTCGGCTCCGGGCCGATCGTCATCGGCCAGGCCGCCGAGTTCGACTACTCCGGGACGCAGGCGTGCCGGGTGCTGCGTGAGTGCGGGATGCGCGTGGTCCTCGTCAACTCCAACCCGGCGACGATCATGACCGACCCCGACCTCGCCGACGCCACCTACGTCGAGCCGATCACGCCCGAGGTCCTCGAGGCGATCATCGCGAAGGAGCAGCCGGACGCGCTGCTGCCCACGCTCGGCGGGCAGACCGCGCTGAACGCCGGCATCGCCCTGCACGAGAACGG
>JARICT010000027.1 GCA_029257185.1 Quadrisphaera sp. | reverse complement strand
CGCCCTTCGCGCTGGTCGTCGGGCGGTGGTGGGAGCCGCCGGCGCTGGTCGTCGGTCTGGTCGGCGGGGTGCACGCCGCGACGGGCGTCCTCGGCGGGGCGGCGTTCGTCGCGCTGGTGGCGCTCGTCGTCGTCCGCGCGCAGGGCCCGGCGCGCACGCTGGCCGGCCGCGGGGTGGGGGCCGTGCTCAGCGGCGCCCAGGCGGTGGGGGCGCGCTCGCTGACTTGCTACCTCGCGCAGTCGGTGCTGTTCGTCCTGCCGCTCGCGCCGTGGGCGGGCGCGCTGGGCGTGGGGATGTCCACGTCGGTCGTGGCGCTCTGGGCGGTCGGCGTCTGGCTGGCGACGCTGGCGCTCGCCGTGGGGCTGCGCTCGGCCGGGCGCAGCGGGCCGGCCGAGGTCCTCCTGCGCCGGCTGGCGTACGGGCGGCGTCGTGATGCCGCTGAGCCGCAGCCTCAGCCCGTCCCGCTCTGACCGCTCTCGACGGCCCCGGGCTCGCGCTGGTCGGACCGTCCCGGCGCCGTGGTGCCCGGTGCTCGTGGATCGTCAGCGCTCCGCTCATGGTCGAGGAACGTCACAAGATGACCTTCGATTGCCATGTTTGTGACGTTCTCTAGGAGGTTCTGAACGAACCGTCGCGCCGGTGCGCAGTGCGAGGTGGACCCGCGTGTGGCCAGCGTTGGAGGGAGCACGGTCCCCGGATACCGTCGCGCCGATGCGCGAACCCACCGGCCCGTCCCTGCTCGAGCCCCGCGGGCGCGAGGGCTTCATCACCGTCCGCGGAGCCCGCGAGAACAACCTGCGCGACGTGGACGTCGACGTCCCCCGCGACGCGATCGTGGTGTTCACCGGCGTCTCCGGCTCGGGCAAGTCCTCGCTCGCGTTCGGCACCATCTACGGGGAGGCCCAGCGCCGCTACCTCGAGTCGGTGGCCCCCTACGCCCGCCGCCTCATCCAGGCCGGCGGCAACCCCGACGTGGACGAGATCGGCGGCCTGCCCCCGGCGGTCGCGCTGCAGCAGCGCCGCGGCGCCCCCAGCTCGCGCTCGTCCGTCGGCACCGTCACCACCCTGTCGAACTCGCTGCGCATGCTGTTCTCCCGGGCGGGCACGTACCCCGAGGGCGTCACGCAGCGGCTGGACTCGGACTCCTTCTCCCCGAACACCGCCGTCGGTGCCTGCCCGCGGTGCCACGGCGTCGGGGTGGTCCACGACGTCACCGAGGACTCCCTCGTCCCCGACCCGTCCCTGAGCATCCGGGACGGCGCCGTCGCGGCGTGGCCGGGCGCCTGGCAGGGCAAGAACCTGCGCGACGTCCTCGTCCACCTCGGGTACGACGTGGACACCCCGTGGCGGGACCTCCCCGCGGCGGACCGCGAGTGGATCCTGTTCACCGACGAGCAGCCGGTGGTGCAGGTGACCCCGCAGCGCGACCGCAACGAGAAGCCCTACCGCGGCCGCTTCTGGAGCGCGAAGGGCCACGTCCTGCACACCCTGGCGAGCTCTCAGAGCCAGATGATGCGCGCCCGGGCGCTGCGGTTCACCCGGACCGGCCCCTGCCCGGTCTGCGGTGGCAGCGGCCTGACCCCCGGCGCGCTGGCGGTCACGTTCGCGGGCCAGAGCATCGCCGCGATGAACGAGGCCCCGATGGCGGCGCTCGCCGAGGCGCTGCGCCCCGCCGCGACCCTGAGCGACCCGACCCCGGCCCTCGGCGACGCGACGTCGGGGGAGAGCACCGACGTCGCCGTGACCATCGCCGCTGACCTGCTGCGCCGCCTCGAGGTGCTCCTCGAGCTGGGGCTCGGCTACCTCAGCCTCGGGCGGGCGACGCCGACGCTGTCCTCGGGGGAGATGCAGCGCCTGCGGATCGCCACCCAGCTGCGATCGGGGCTGTTCGGGGTGGTCTACGTCCTCGACGAGCCGTCCGCGGGCCTGCACCCGGCGGACGCCGAGCCGCTGCTGGAGGTCCTCGCGGCGCTGAAGGCCTCGGGGAACTCCGTGCTGGTCGTGGAGCACGACATGGACGTGGCGCGCAGCGCCGACTGGCTGGTCGACGTCGGGCCGCTGGCGGGCGACGGCGGGGGAGAGGTGCTCTACAGCGGGCCCCCCGACGGCCTGACGGGAGTGACAGGGTCCGTGACCGCCGGGTTCCTGGGCGACGACCGGGCGCCGGCGCGGTCGTCGTCGCCGTCGCAGCGGCGTGCGCCCCGGGGCTGGCTGCGGCTGCGGGGCGTGAGCGCGAACAACCTCCACGGCATCGACGTCGACGTGCCGCTCGGGGTGCTCACCGCGGTCACCGGCGTCTCAGGCTCGGGCAAGACGACCCTGGTCTCCCGGGTGCTGGGCGACGTCGTGGCCGACCACGTGCGGGGCGGTCCGGCGGGCACGGCAGAGCCAGCGGTGACGACGGGCTCGGCGGGCGAGGTCGGGGCCGGAGACGGGGTCGGCGGCGCGGACGGCCAGCCGGCTCCCGCGGCGAGCGTGCGCAGCGTCGAGGGCCTGGAGCGCCTGGAGCGGATGGTGCGCGTGGACAGCAGGCCGATCGGGCGCACGCCGCGCTCGAACCTCGCGACCTACACCGGGCTGTTCGACGCGGTCCGCAAGACCTTCGCCGCCACCGACGGGGCCAGGGAGCGGGGTTTCGACGCCTCGCGGTTCTCCTTCAACGTGGAGGGCGGGCGCTGCGAGACCTGTCAGGGCGAGGGGTTCGTCGCCGTCGAGCTGCTGTTCCTCCCCGGCAGCTACGCCCCGTGCCCCACGTGCCACGGGTCGCGCTACAACCCCGAGACCCTCGAGGTGACCTACCGGGGGAAGGACGTCGGGGAGGTGCTGGCCCTCAGCGTCGACGCGGCGCTGGACTTCCTGGCCGACGTCCCGGCCGCCGCCCGCCGCCTCGCCGTGCTCCAGCAGGTGGGGCTGGGCTATCTCCGGCTCGGCCAGCCGGCCCCGGAGCTCTCCGGCGGTGAGGCGCAGCGCATCAAGCTCGCCACCGAGCTCCAGCGGGCCCGGCGCGGCCACACCCTCTACCTCCTCGACGAGCCCACCACCGGGCTGCACCCCGCGGACGTCGAGCGCCTCATGGCCCAGCTGCACGCGCTGGTCGCCGACGGGGCCACCGTGGTGGTCGTCGAGCACGACATGGGCGTGGTCGCCGGCGCCGACCACGTCATCGACCTGGGGCCCTCGGGCGGTGATGCCGGCGGGCGCGTGGTGGCGGCAGGGACGCCGGAGGACGTCGCTGCCACAGCGGCCAGCGTCACCGCGCCGTACCTGACGCAGCAGCTGGGCCGCGCGGTCCCGTAGCGGGGCGACGGCAGCGGCGCACCGATCAGCCCGCCAGCGACGCCTTCACGCTCTCCCCGAGGGCGGTGAGCAGCGGTGGCTCGTCGTCCGGACCGGTCACCACCCGCAGGAGCACGGGGCGCTTCCCCAGCGCCTCGCCGGCGTCGGCCAGCGCCGACCGCAGCTCGCTCGGCGTGCTCGCGCTGGCCGTGAGCACGTCCACGCCGGGGGCCAGCGCCGCGGGCAGCGCCGTCCAGTCCCACGCGGTGACGTCCTGGTACACCGCCCGCGGGCTCTGGATGACCCGCTCGATGGTGTACCCGGCGTTGTCGATGAGCACGATCATCGGGGCCAGGCCCCGCTGCCAGATCGTCGCCACCTCGGTGGCGGTCAGCTGGGCGGCGCCGTCGCCGACGAGCAGGATGCTGGGCCGGTCCGGCGCGGCGAGGCAGGTGCCGAGGGTCGCGGGCAGGGTGAAGCCGATGGACGACCAGATGGGCTGCACGAGCAGGTCGGTGCCCTCGGGCATCCGCAGGCTCAGCGCGCCGTAGAGGGCGGTGCCCGCGTCGGCGATGGTGATGACCCCGCCGGGCAGCCACTCCTGGAACGCCGCCCACAGCTCCTCCTGGGTGAGGGGGTCGTCGTCACCGGCGGGCGTCCTCCGTGGGGCGGGCAGCGCCTGCACCGGGCTCACCGCTGCCCGCTCGCTCGCGGCGAGGACCTCGTCCAGCGCGGCGAGCCCGTCGCCCAGGTGCACGCCGTCGAAGAACGCCCGCCCGACCCGCGCGTGGCTGATGCTCAGCTCGATCGCCGAGGCGACGTCGAACCGGTGGGAGAACAGGCCCGTGAGGACGTCGGAGAACACCGTCCCGGCGAGGACCAGGGGCGTCGCGGAGTCCACGGCGGCGCGCACCGCGGGGTTGGTGGTCATCGCGCCCATGTAGGTGCCGATCGAGGCCGGGTGGTCCTCCGGCAGCATCGCCTTGGCGCCGGCCAGGGTCGCGACGCGCACGCCGGAGCGGTTCGCCACGTCGACGAGGCGGTCCTCCGCCCGGCGGCGGTGGACCTGCGTGCCCGCCAGGACGGTGACCTGCTCGGCGCCGTCCAGGGTCTGCGCGAGGGCCTCGCGGAAGCCCGCCAGCGCCGCGGGGTCCGACGCCGAGGCCTTCAGCGGCGTGGCCAGCGCCGCCGAGGAGACCTGCACGACGGCGACGTCGGAGGGGATCCCCAGGTAGACCGGCTTGGAGCTCTCCAGGGCGGCGCGCAGCGTCCGGTCGATCGCGAGGGTGGCGTCCTCCTCGCGCAGCACGGCGCTCGCGCCGACCACCTCACGGTAGGCCCGCACGAAGTGGTCGAAGTCCCCGTCGACGAGCGAGTGGTGCAGCAGCGCCGCGCCCTCGCGCTGGGCGGCGGACGGCATGCCGGTGACCTGCACGACGGGGACGTCCTCGGCGAAGCTGCCCGCGACGCCGTTGATCGCCGAGAGCTCGCCGACGCCGTACGTGGTGACCAGCGCGGCGGGGGCGCGCACGGTGCGGGCGTAGGCGTCGGCGGCGTAGGCGGCGTTCAGCTCGTTGGTGGTGCCCACCCACACGATGCCGGGGACGGTGAGCATCTCGTCGAGCAGGCTGAGGTTGAAGTCACCGGGGAGCCCGAAGACGTGGGGGGCTCCCAGCTGCACCAGGCGGTGGGCCAGGTACGCGCCGACGGAGATGACGGGGGCGGGGGAAGCGGCGTCGCTCATGCGCCAGGTCTAGCACCGCCCTGCCCCGGAGGGCGAGCCACCGGTGGCGGTGGCCGTGCGCCGGTCCGCTCGGCGCCGATGCCCGCGGCCACGACGAACAGGATGCCGATCACGGCGGGGACGCGCGGGAGCTGCCCGAGGACCAGCAGCCCGATGATCAGCGCGATCGCCGGCTCCAGGCTCATCAGCGTGCCGAACGCCGCCACCGTGAGCCGGCGCAGCGCCAGCAGCTCGAGGCTGAACGGGATGACCGGCAGCAGCAGGGCCAGCCCGGCGCCTACCAGCAGCAGCTGCCAGGAGAACTGGTCCAGCGTCCGCGGCCCCACCACGGCCGTGGCGGCCAGCGCGGCCACCGGCATCGAGATCCCCAGCGCCCGCAGGCCGCTCACCGAGTCGCCCGCGCGCTGGGTCAGCAGGATGTACCCGGCCCAGCTCACGGCGGCGGCGAGCGCCAGCAGCACCCCCACCAGGTCGGCCCCGGGGTGCCACGGCTCGGTCAGCAGCACCACGCCGCCGGCGGCGAGGGCCGCCCACACGCGTCCGCTCCTCGGCGCACGGACGATGGCCACGCCCAGCGGCCCCAGGAACTCCAGGGCGCTCGCGGTCCCCAGCGGGATCCGGGCCACGGCCGCCATGAACAGGACGGTCATCGCGGCGGTCGCCAGCCCCAGGCCGGCGCAGACCAGCAGGGTCGAGCGCGTCCAGGAGGTGCGCCAGGGGCGAGCGACGAGGCCCATGATGAGCCCGGCCCACACCAGCCGCAGCCACGCGGCGCCGTCGGGCCCGATGCGGTCGAACAGCCCCACCGACACCGCGATGCCCAGCTGGACCATGACCATGGCGGTGACCGCCATGGCGACGCCTGCGCGGTGCGGCGGGAGGACCGGGGCCGAGCGCACCGCGTCAGTAGACGGGAACCCGGCTCCGGCGTCGACACCGGGGTCCGCGCGGCGGTGGCCGACGGTCCAGCGCGCGGCGGTGCGGCTGCGCCCTGACCTCAGCGGCTGCGCCCCGCCTCAGCAGGGGTAGAGCGCGTCCGCGGCCACCGCCCCGGTGCCGCCGAGCAGCACCACCCGCTGCGGGGCGAGGGTCGCCAGCGCGGCGGCCGTCGGGGCGGGCACGCAGGTCCGGGCCGTCAGCAGCAGCGGAGCCCCGTCGGCGCCGGCCGCCGGGCCGCCCGCGAGGGCGTCGGCGAAGGCGTCCCCCGTGGCGAGGTAGACGGTGCCCGCACCGCCGGGGTTCCCGGCGAGGGCCACCTGCGCCGCGGTGGCGTAGCGGTCCGCTCCGCCGAGGCGCACCGTGGCGGCGCCAGGAGCCGCGGCGGCGGCGTCGCGCTGTGCGCCGAGGCCCACGCTCGCCGGGCCGCCGAGCAGCACCACGCGCTCGGGACGGAGGGTCGCCAGCGCCGTGCGGGTGGCCGGCGGCAGGGCGTCGCGGTCGGTGAGCAGCACCACGGCGCCCTCACGGGCGGCCTGGGCGCCGCCGGAGACCGCGTCGGCGAAGGTGGCGCCGGAGGACAGGTACACGGTGGCGCCCCGCTGGCCGGTGGCGCCCGCCAGGAGCGCCGCGGTCTCGTAGCGGTCCGCGCCGGAGATCCGCTGCACCGGGGCGACGCGGGCGAGCTGCGCGGCGACCGCGTCGCTCACGGCGCTGCGCCCGCCGGCGAGGACCACCTTCTCGGGGGACAGGCGTCGCAGCTCGGCGAGCACGCCAGCCTCCAGGGCCCCGTCGCGCGGCGCGAGCAGCAGGGGTGAGCCCACGGCGGCGGCCAGCGGCCCGGCGGCCAGCGCGTCGGGGAACGCCTCGCCCGAGGCCACGACCACGGTGGCGGAGGTGCCCGGGTGGCTGCCGCGGGAGACCGCGACGGCGGTGGCGTACCGCGAGGGCCCCTCGCGGCGGGTCACGGCGTCGTCGGGCACCAGGGGGTCGGGGTCCGGCCGGCCGGTCAGCGTGCCGTCGGGCAGGGCGCTCGCACCCGGCGCCGCGGGCTTGATCGTCACCACCGCGGTGCGGGTGGTGCCCTCGCCCACGGAGGTGCCGACGGCGATGCGCCAGCGGCCGTCGGCGACGAGCATCGAGCGGGCGGGGGCGAGCGCCGAGGCGAAGTCCCGCGACCACGCGCTCGCGCCGGTCGGGGTGGCGTCCAGCAGGAGCGACGCCGGCTCCTTCCCGCCCGGCGCGGAGCGCACGACGACCCCGGTGTCGAGACCCGCCCAGTTGAGCCTCGGCGAGCCCAGGTAGGCGTCGCGACCCACCGGTTCGCGCAGCTCCACCCAGTACGTGGCGCCGCCGGAGTCCGCGAGGCGGACGGCCTTCAGGCCGGAGCCCCCCCCGACGGGGGACAGCGTGAACCGGCCGCCCCGGGCCGGCACGTCGGCGGAGCGGGCAGGGTCCAGGACGCCGAGCTGGCGCGCCTGCACGGGGTTCAACGAGCCCGTCGGACCCCACGAGACCCCCATGACGTCGTAGCGGTCCTCGTACTCCGCGACCGTGCACGTCCCCGGGGCGGACGCCTCGACGGTGCCCGGGCACCGCAGCTTCGAGGAGTGGCGCAGCCCCAGGTTGTGGCCGAGCTCGTGGGCGACGATGGACATCTTCTCGTCGGCGACGTACGAGGAGCCGCCCGAGCCCACCGAGTCGCCGACCGTGCCCAGGCCGGCGCCGCACCCCGGCGACTCTCCCCCGACGTAGACCAGGAGGTGCTGGTCGGCGCCGCCGCGGAAGCCCACGGCTGCCGCGGCCTGGGCCCACAGGGCCCGCGGGTCCGTGCAGGAGGCGGCGAGGTCCACGTAGTCGCGGGTGGCGGTGACGGCGAAGGTCACCGCGCCGCCGGTCTGCGAGGACCAGAAGTCGTTCGTGGGCCCGTCGACGGACGCCACGACGTCGGCGAGGGTCGCGGTGCCCCGGGCGCCCCCGGCCGGCACGGCCATGACCACGGAGACCGCGTGGCGGCTCGGCGTGAGGGCTGCGGCCAGGCCGCCTGCGCCCGCGGCGTCGGGGACGCCCGCCAGCACGGAGCGGCCGCCGGGCGGCGTGGCGACCACGCGCGCGGCCAGCACCTCGCGGGCGGGCACCAGACCCGGCGCGCCGTCGTCGGTGGGGGCGCCCACGACGGCCTCGACGCGCGCGCCGCTGGGCACGTGGTCGAGGTCGCCGGCGTCCACCCGCACCCCCGAGGCGCTCCCGTCCTCGATCCAGGCGAGCTGGTCAGCGAAGCCGTGGCCGGCAAGGTGACCGTGGTCGGAGGCCTCGTGGGCGCCGGCGGCCTCCTCCTGCCTCGTGGCGTCGGCGCGCACGAGCGTGCCGACCACCCGCTCGCCCCGCGCAGGCGAGACCGGGGCCGACCACGCGGGGGCCGCGGCGCCGCCGAGCAGACCCAGGGTCACGACCGCCACCACGAGGATCCTGCGGCGCGGCGCGGCGGCGCGCCGCAGCGCGGGACGAGGAAGCGGTGTGGTCTGCACGTCGTTCCATCGGCTCGGAGACCCGGCGCCCGCGCCAGGAGGCGCCGCGTCCACCCGTCCGGGCGCGGCCGTCCGGGTGCCACGTCGTGACGCCCGCCCCGTCGGACGGGCTGCTCACGGGGAGCGGCTCACCGGCAGCGACCGGCGTGATGCTGGCGTCGGTGGTGCTCGCTGCCGCGACGTGCGTCGCTCACCGCGGCGCCGGCTCGGTGGTGTGCTGGCGGGTGCGGGTGCGGGTGCGGGTGCGGGTGCGGGCCCGGTGCACGAGGGCCGCCGCCCCGAGGGCGATGCCGGCGACGAGGTACTGGACGTACGGCGCAGCGATGGCGAGGTCCGAGAGGAAGAGCGGCGCGTCGAGCGCGAGGGCGTCCGGGCCCCAGACGGTGAGCATCGCCCAGACGGAGAGCGCCACCGTGACCAGAGCACCCACCGCGGTCGCCACCCACCCGCGGCGCATCGACTGGTGGGCCAGGACCACGGCCGCGCCCATGGCGAGGAGCGGCGTCAACGACGTCACGGCGTCGACGACCCAGATCGTGACGGTCGAACCCCCTTCGCTCAGCCGCCATCCCGCCAGGTAGGCCGGCACCAGGGTGGTGACGACGCCGGTGACGACCAGCAGCGCGATCAACGCTCCGGTGAGCCGTCGGGACGGCTGTCGTGGGGTCGAGGCTCCAGGGGTGCTCATGCCCACCATCCCCTCACGCCCGAGCGCGGCGGGGCGTCCCCCCGTGGTCGGATCCCCGGTCATCCCGTGGACCGTTGACCCGGACCGGCGGGGCGTGAGGAAGTGGTCGTCATGAGCACCTCACGAGACACCACCACCCGCCGGGCCCTGGGCCGGCCGACGAGGGCGCTGATCGCGCTCATGCTGCTCAGCGCCGTCTTCACCGACGTCACGATCGGCGTGGACCACGGACGCGAGCTCCAGTTCGGGGACGTGGTGTACAGCGGCCGCGCGCTCTGGTCGTTGATGCTCATCGCGTGGACGTCGCTGCCCTACGTGCTGATGACCGTCGGCCTCGTCCTGGTCGAGCGGAGGATCCGGCGCGGCTTCCCGGTGGTCGCGGCGGCCACGGTGGCCGTGGTGGCCGTGGGCGTGTCGCAGATGGTGGCCTACTGGCAGTCGAACACCTCCCTCGCGCAGCTCGTCTTCGCGTTCACCCCGACCTACCAGGTGCCCCTGGCCGTGATCGGTGTCGTGGGGGCGTGGGCCGTCCACGCGCTGCGGACCCGCCGAGCCGGGGCCCGACCGGCCGCGGCGCCCGCCGGCTGAACCGTCCTCGGCGACCGCGCCGCCGTTGCGCTGCCGGGCGTCGCTGATGTCCTCGCCCCGACGACGACCGTGACGGGTGGGCGCGCTGGCCTACGCTCGGGCCCCATGACGTCGTCGCAGGCCACCGGCTCGCAGGACAGCACCGACCAGGGTGGCGCAGAGGGCCGGGGACCGGTCCTCTCCGCGGTGGCGTGGCCCTACGCCAACGGCCCGCGCCACATCGGGCACGTCGCGGGCTTCGGGGTGCCGTCCGACGTGTTCAGCCGCTGGGCCCGCATGGCCGGTCACGACGTCCTCATGGTCTCCGGCAGCGACGAGCACGGCACGCCGATCCTCGTGCAGGCCGACGCCGAGGGCCTGAGCCCGTCGGACCTGGTGGACCGCAACCACCGCCTCATCGTCGAGGACCTCACGAGCCTGGGCCTCTCCTACGACCTCTACACCCGCACGACCACCGCGAACCACCACGCGGTGGTCCAGGAGCTGTTCGCCGGCGCCCACGCGAACGGGTACCTCGTCGAGCAGACCACCATGGGCGCGGTCTCCCCGAGCACCGGCCGGACGCTGCCGGACCGCTACGTCGAGGGGACCTGCCCGATCTGCGGGAACACCTCGGCGCGCGGCGACCAGTGCGACAGCTGCGGCAACCAGCTGGACCCCGTCGACCTCATCGACCCGCGCAGCCGCATCGACGGCGAGAGCCCCCGGTTCGTGGAGAGCCAGCACTTCTTCCTCGACCTGCCCGCGCTCGCCGACGCGCTGCGCACCTGGTTGGACTCCCGTGAGGCGGAGGGGACGTGGCGCCCCAACGTGCTGCGCTTCTCCAAGAACCTCCTCGACGACGTGCGCCCGCGCGCGATGACCCGCGACATCGACTGGGGCATCGCGGTGCCCCTGGACGGCTGGCGCGACCTGCCCACCAAGCGCCTGTACGTGTGGTTCGACGCGGTGATCGGCTACCTGTCCGCCTCCATCGAGTGGGCGCGGCGCTCCGGGGACGAGCAGGCGTGGCGCACGTGGTGGAACGCGCCGGAGGACGGGGCCGGTCCGCGCTCCTGCTACTTCATGGGCAAGGACAACATCACCTTCCACTCCCAGATCTGGCCCGCCGAGCTGCTGGCCTACGACGGTCTCGGCGAGCGCGGCGGCGCGCCGGGGCGCTTCGGTGGGCTCGCGCTGCCCACCGAGGTGGTCTCCAGCGAGTTCCTCACGATGGAGGGCGGCAAGTTCTCCTCCTCGCGCGGCGTGGTGATCTACGTCCGGGACTTCCTGGACCGCTACCAGCCCGACGCGCTGCGCTACTACATCGCCGCCGCGGGACCCGAGAACCAGGACGCCGACTTCACGTGGACGGAGTTCGTGCGCCGCACCAACGACGAGCTGGTCTCCACGTGGGGCAACCTCGTGAACCGCACCGCGTCGATGATCGCCAAGAACCTCGGCGCGGTCCCCGAGCCCGGCGAGCTCACCGACGACGACGCCGCCCTGATCGCCACCGTGCGGGGCGGGTTCGCCACCGTCGGCCGGCTGGTCTCGGAGCACCGGCAGAAGCAGGCGATCGGCGAGGCCATGCGCCTGGCGGGGGAGGCCAACCGGTACCTGTCCGACACGGCCCCGTGGAAGCTGGCCAAGAGCAGCGACGAGGGTGACCGGGCGCGGATGGCGACCGTGCTGCACGTCGCGGCCCAGGCCGTCACCGACCTCAACACGCTGCTGTCACCGTTCCTGCCGCACAGCAGCACGGCCGTCCACCGGGCGCTGGGCGGGACCGGGGCGTTCCAGCCCATGCCGGTGGTGGAGGAGGTCACCGACCTCGACGACGTGTCGCGCACGTACCCCGTCATCACCGGTGACTACTCGGGCGCGCCGGCGTGGGGTCCCGTCGACGTGGTGCCGGGCACGCCCGTGGCCCCGCCGAAGCCGATCTTCACCAAGCTGGACGACTCCGTGGTGGCCGAGGAGCTCGAGCGCCTCGGCGGCGCCCGGGCCTGAGCCCCCGGCGCGAGCCGGGGGTGCGGGGACGTGGAACCGCATCCGCGGCCCGCTCCAGCCTGGCTGGCCGTCCCCGGTCGAGGGGCGGCGACGGGTGAGCGCACCGGCGGTCGAGCGGGGAGCTGGTGCGCGCGACACGCCGGTGCGAGTCGCACCGGCTCCCCGCTCGGCGAGCGCGTGGTGCGTCAACTCCCCGCTCGGAGGGCAGGCGGGCTGAGCTCCGGGGATGGACCCGGGGAGGCCGGCCCGCGACCTCCCCCGAGCACGGTGCGTGGCGGCTGCGTCAGCCGGCGTAGCCGACCATGGAGTAGTCCTCGCCGGGGTTCCCGATGATCGGGGACTCGGCGCTGCGGGCGACCTCGAAGCCGTCCCAGTCGCCGGGTCCCATGACGAGCCGCTCCTTGCCCTTCGTCGGGTGGACCAGGGTGACGTCCTCAGCCGCCAGCGGCCAGCCGCCGCTGCGCTCGGTGCGCCGGACGAGGTAGCCGCGGTCGATGTCCTGGTACCCCTGGCCGGTGTGGCGCAGGACCACGTTGCGGAAGTCGAACCCGGTGGTGCGCGCGTTCCCGAACCCCTTGGTGTCGATCATGATGCCCTGGTAGTTGGTGGTGCCCTCCAGCCGGTCGATGCGCAGCTCACCGGGCCCGGCCCAGGTCTGGAGCACGTCGGCGTGGTGGCCGCGCTGGTTGCCGCTCACCTGGTCGACCAGCACGTTCTGGATGGTGACCGAGGCGCCGTGGCGCTGGTCGAGGTTGATGCCCTCGCGCATCCCGCTGCCGGTGATGTGCACGCCCTCGAGGTGCATCGACCCGCGCTGGCGGTCCAGCTTGACGGGGCGCTTGCTGTTCGGCGCGTTGATCTCGCCCCCGATCCACACGACGTCGTCACCGCCCCGGACACCGGCCTTCTGGCCAGGCTCGAGGTCCAGCCGCCCGCCGTCGAGCACCACGACGTAGTCCTTGGAGTCGTCCAGGCGCTTGAAGGGGCGCTCCTGGGTCAGGGTGACGACCTCCGGGTCGTCCAGCGACGGCGGCGCCCACGTCAGGGGGCCGCTCGGGAGGGTCACCGCGCCCAGGTCCACGGGGCTCGCGGCCGCGCTCGTGCCGGCGCCCACGAGAGAGGAGGCCGCCAGCAGCGGAGCGGTCACGGCGGACAGGGCGAGGGTGATCAGTGAGGGCATGGACGGGTCCTCCGGGGGCTTGGCGGGTCGGCCGGGCGGGGCGCCACCCCGGAGACCACGGTGTCCGGTGAGGGGCCGGCCTGGTGCACGCCCTCGGTGAGCCGCGCACATGATGCCGCAGAATCGTCACTCGCCGTCAAACCTTGGCAACGCAGGCGTGTCGGACTAGTCCCTCGGGGGGCTGTTTCGCACGGTGTCCTCGAGAGCGGCGCGCGCGTACACCGACCCCTGCAGCGCACGGGCGCGGACGAACACCGCCACGTACCCGGCGACGGTGCCCGGCGAGGCCCCGGCCGGTCGCGTCTCCCGCAGCAGCGAGACGGCCATGCGGGCCGTCATCGAGACCTGGCCGACCGCCAGCCGCGCGAAGAAGGCCGGGCGCTCTCCGGCCTGGCGCGCCTGGTCCCGGCGGCCCTCGCTGACCCGTCGCAGCTTCTCGGCGAGCTCGGCCCACGTCGCCCGGGCGGGGTGGCGCACCACGGCGGCGGGCGCGTACCGCTGCGAGCCCCCGGCGCGGGCCAGGCGCTGGCCGAACTCCGCGTCGCCCCGCGAGCGCAACCGGGCGTCGAACGGGCCCACGCGGTCCAGCGAGGCGCGCCAGACCACCATGTTGGCCGTGACCGCGAAGTGCTCCGAGCGGACGTACCGCTCCTGGGGGAAGCCGTGCAGGGCCTCGTAGAGCTCCGTCCCGGTGGTCGGGACGTCGCGGGCGTACGTCATCTGCACGGCGCCACCGACCATGTCCACCCGGCTCGGCGTGGTGAGGGCCTCGACGGCGCGGTCCACCCACGCAGGCTCGGGGAGGCAGTCGCCGTCGGTGAAGGCGCAGACCGTGCCGTCGGAGCGCTCCAGGGCGGTGTTGCGCGCGGCGTAGGAGCCGGCAGGGTCCTGTCGCACGAGCCGGAAGCGGTCGTCGGCCGGCACGGCGTCGCGGAGGTCCTCGGTGGAGCCGTCGTCGACGACCACCACGTCGAGGAGCTCCCGCGGATAGGTCTGCTCCGCCAGCCCCGCGAGGCAGCCGCGCAGAGCCTGTGCTCCGTCACGCACCGGGACGATGACGGTCACTGTCGGTCGCTCGCTCGGGACGTCGGCACGCACCGGGACATCATGGTGTGATCCTCGCCGGGTGTCGACAGCGGGCGGAAGGTGTCAATCCGGATCAAGACGGCTAGTGTCGGACGTCTGCCTGGTCACTCCCGGCTATGGCGACACCCTCTCTCGAGTCCGGAGCGATCGGGATGACGCACGAAGCCCCAGCCCGTCCGACCAGCCATCCGAAGTACCTCATGGTGGCCTCGACGGGCGGACACCTCGCCCAGCTGAACCGGATCGCCGGGTCGATGGACGTCCATGACGACTCGCTGTGGGTCACCTTCGACACCCCGCAGTCGCGCGCCCTCCTCCGCGGACGCCGGGTGCTGACCGTCCCGTACGTCGCCCCCCGCGACTGGCGGGGCGTGCTGCACGCCGCGTGGATCATCCTGCGGCGCACGCGCGGGGAGTCCTTCGACCGCGTGGTGAGCACCGGCGCCGCGCTCGCCGTGGCGGCCTTCCTCGCCGCCAGGGTCAAGCGGGTCCCGCGCCTGTACATCGAGAGCATCTCCCGCGTGCAGGGCCCGTCGATGACCGGCCGGCTCGTCGCCTGGCTGCGCCTGGCCTCGCTGCAGACCCAGCACCGCGGGTGGGCGTCCTCCCGCTGGGTGTACCGCGGCAGCGTCCTGGCCGGCTACACCTCCGAGCCCGCGCCCGGCGGCGCCCCGAGCGCCGACGCCCTCGACGCGCCGCCGGCGATGTTCGTGGCGCTCGGGACCATCAAGCCCTACCGCTTCGACGCCGCGGTGGACGCCGTCCTCGGCACGGGGCTGGCCTCGGAGCGCACCGTCTGGCAGCTGGGGGCCACCACCGAGCGGGAGCTCCCGGGCGTGGTGCGCGGCGAGGTGTCCGGCGAGGAGTTCGAGCGGTGCGCCCGCGAGGCGGACGTCGTGGTCACGCACGCCGGCGTCGGCACGGTCATGCAGCTGCTCGACTGGGGGATCCGACCCGTGGTGCTCGTGCGACGGGCCCACCGGGGGGAGCACGTCGACGACCACCAGACGCAGATCGCCGAGCTCTTGCGCCAGCACGACCTGGCCACGGTGGCCGAGGAGCCGGGCGACCTCACCGGCGCCGACCTGGCGGACGCCGCGGCCCGCACGGTGAGCCCGGCCCCGGCCGAGCACGTCCCGAACGAGCACGTCCCGAACGAGCGCGTCCCGAACGAGCACGCGTCGAGCCTCGCCGCCAGCCCCGGCGCCGCCTGAGCCCGCGCCGGTCCTAACGCGCGGGTACCGCGGGAGCGGCCGGTGAGGGCGCCCCCGGCAGCCCGTCGAGGTTGCGCCGCGCCAGGCCCGTGACGCGCTCCCGGGAGCCGGCGATGGCCACGCGCGCCGGCGAGCCGGCGGGCAGCACCTCGTCGACGAGCTCCACGGCGCGCACCGCGAACCCGGGCGCGGCCTCCAGGCACAGCTCCGGCGTCCCCACCAGGTCCATGAGCCCCTCGACCTTTCCCTGGGTGGCCAGCGTGATCGCCGGGACCCCTCCCATGAGGGACATCACCGCCAGGTGCATCCGCCCGGTCACCGTCACGGCCGCCCGCGCGGCGAGCCCGCGGACCTGCGCGGGGGAGAGCACGTCCTGCACGAGGAGGACCTCGTCGGCGCTGGCGTCCTGGTCCAGGCGCTCCATCACGGCCGCGCAGGCCGCCGCGTCTCCCGCGCGGCCCCGCCAGACGTGCGGCAGGAGCACCACCGCGAGGCCGCGGCGGCGCAGCGCCCCCACGAGGCGGACGTGGTCCTCGACGAGGTCCACCCGCTCGGCGAGCAGACCGCTGACGTTGACCAGCGCCACCGGGCGCGGGCCGGTCCGGGCCAGGATCGCGTCGGCGGCCGAGCGGTCGGTCGTGGCCGCGGCGAAGACCACGTCGGCCGCGGACTCCACGCCGGGGATCCCGTCGGCGGCCAGGCGCCGCGCCGACACCTCTTCGCGGGCCATCAGCCGGACCCCGCAGCGGGCTGCCCGAGCGAGGGCCCGGCGCGCGGCCCGGCGCGGTGAGGCGCCCCAGCTGAAGCCGACCACCCGCGTGTCGACCCCCGCGCCGGCCGCGCTGGCCGCGAGCGTCGAGCGGCGCACCGAGGCGCGCAGGGAGTACGTGCCGTCCATCACGTCGGCCCCCACCACGCTGACGTGGCCCGCGCCGGCGAGCGCCCTGCCGTACGCCCGCAGCGAGGCGCGGTGGGCGCGCCCGGACCCGTAGACCAGCGCGGGCGCCTCGAGCACCTCGACCCGCGAGCGCAGCCCGGGAGGCAGGACCGGGCCCCCGTCGAGCGGCCCTCCCGGGATCAGCACCGGCCCGGTCGTGTTCTCCAGGAACGCCTCGAGCAGCGCCTGGTCGCCGATGTTGCCGCCGCCCGGCGCGGCGATGACCACGTGGGGAGCCTGGCCGGGGGCCTGTGCTCCGGCGCCCCGGTCGGCGGCGCGCCGAGCCCGGCGGAGCGCACCGGCGACCACGGCGCGGTCCACGGCGGCGGGCAGTCCCGCGGTGACCCAGGTCCGCTCCGCCACCCGGCCGGCGCGGGTGCTGCGCGCAGGGGTGGTCGGCTCCGCGACCGGAGCCCCGGCCGGGCCGCGGCGGGCGAGGTGGTGGCGCATCGAGGTGACCTTACGGACGTCGGCGCGCAGCGAGGGCCACGCGAGGACGGCCACCGCGGCGACGGCCAGGGCCGCGCCGGCGCCGACGACGAGCCGGAGCAGGTCCGCCCCGCCCGGCAGCGCCGCGGTCGACCCCCACGACGCGGCGGCCGCGAGCACGGCCACGAGGCCGGTGCGCAGGCCGTTGCGGAGCATCGCACCCACGGGGGCGTCGCTGACCCGCCGCAGCCACAGCAGCGAGACCGGCCACGCCAGCGCCATGCCGGCGGCGTAGGCGAGCGCTGCTCCCTGGAGCCCCCACTGCGCTGCGACCACGGTGGCGGCCGCCATCAGCGGCCGCGTCATCAGCCCGAGCTGCAGGTGGCGGCGCGTCAGCCCCTTCGCCAGGTACACCCAGTAGCCGGCGTAGCTGGCGGCCTGGAACCAGCCGGCCACGAGCAGCACCTGGAACACCGGCACGGCGGCCGACCACTGCGGCCCGATGATGACGCGGACCGCGGACGGCGCCTGGGCCAGGAGCACGGCGAACGCGAGGCCGACGACCATCAGCAGGGCGAGCTGGCCGGCGAGCAGGAAGCTCGCGAACCGCTCACGCTCGTGCGTCAGCCGGGAGAGCACGGGCAGGGCCACGCGCGTCGAGGGGGCCTGCACCTGCAGCAGCGGCATGGTGACCAGCTGTGAGGCACGCGTGAAGACGCCGACGCTGGCAGGTCCCAGCCGGACCCCGAGGGCGAGCGGCGCCGCGGACGTCGCCACCTGGGTGAGCAGCTGGGAGCCGAGCAGGGCGGAGCCGTAGCCGATGAAGGAGCGGACGGAGGCGGTGCGGTCCACCCACCCGGGCACCCAGCGGTGCGGGCGCACGAGGAGCACCAGCGTGAGCGCCTGGGCGCTGAGCTGCTGGCCGGCCAGCGACCAGTAGCCCGCCCCCGCCAGAGCCATGCTGATCCCCACCACCACCCCGGCGGCCTGTCCGGCGACCTCCGCGGTGGACAGCGCCACGAAGCGCAGGTGGCGGGCGTGCACGGCCCGGTACTGCGTCGACACGCCGTTGAGGACGAAGGTGGCCGACAGGACCACCGAGAGCAGCACCAGCCGGTCGTCACCGAAGACGAGGCCCAGGAGCGGGGCCGCGGCGCACAGCAGCGCCGCGAGGGCCACCCCGATGCCCGTGTTGATCCAGAACAGGTTGTCGCGCTGGCCGTCGCTCAGCGTCGGGGCCGCGATGGCCGCCGAGGACAGCCCGAAGTCACGGAACAGCTCCCCGTAGCCGACGATGACGATGACGATCGCGACGAGCCCGTAGTCCGTCGGGGAGAGCAGCCGCCCGAGCACGGCGATGCCCGCGACCTGGACCAGCAGGCGCAGGCCCTGCGCCGAGAACGTGACGGCGGCGCCGCGCGCGGCGGCCCGCCCGAGCACGCTCACCCGGCGACCGTGGTCCTCACGCCGCGGAGCGATCGTGGTCGCTGACGGGCGATCACGAGGGCCCGGTCGTAGGCCTCGCGGTAGCGGGCGCGCTGGGCGGGCGCACCGCGGGCGTCCAGGTGCGGGCGCTGCTCCGGGGGGCGTGCGCTGGCCGACAGCGCCTGCGCCAGCACGGCGGCGCTGATGTCGCCGTCGTACTGCAGGACCCACCCCGGCCCCACCTCGTCGGCGAGCGCGGAGTTCGTGGGCGAGCGGGGCACCAGCACCGGGCGGTCCAGGGACAGGGCTGCGAGCAGCGCCCCGGAGTTGTGCATGCCGCCCAGGTAGGGCAGCACCACCAGCTGGGCACGGCGGATCTCGTCGACCAGGACGTCGTCGTCGACGTAGGCCAGGGTGGCGGTGATCCGGGGGTCCGCCGCGGCGGCGCGCTCGACCACCTCGCCCTGACCCGGGTGGGGGTGGCCCACCACGGAGAGGTGGACGTCCGGCGCGGCGGCGCCCGCCGTTCGGGCCGGTCCCGCGAGGTCGGTGAAGGCCTCGATGAGCGCGGGAACTCCCTTGTAGGCGCGGATGATGCCGAAGTGCAGGAGGCGTCCCGGCTCGCTGGCGCGCGCCCCGTGCGGGGCGTAGAGCTCGCGGTAGTGGCCGTGCGGGATGGTGAACGTCTCGACGTCGTCGGCGGTGGCGAGCCCGGCCATCACGTCCTCCTCCGCCGTGTCGAGCCGCACGATCACGTCGACCTGTCGCGTGAGGTGCTCGAGGGAGCGCTGCTCGGCCGCCGGACCGTCCTCGTGCGGGGCCAGGTTGTGCGCGGTCCACACCAGCGGGGTGCGGGTGAGCCTCACCCGGAGCAGGAGCAGGGCCAGCAGCCGGCGCTTGACCGCCTGGAGCCAGGGCCGTGCGCTGTCACGGACCAGCAGCTCGGGCCAGTGCACGTGGAGCACGTCGTAGCGGCCCACCAGGGCCCGGCGCCAGCTGAACCAGCGCAGCACCGCCGAGACCGGCGCCGCCTCGAGGACCAGGTCGACGTAACCGGTCGCAGCGCGCGGGCGGCGGAGGCTGTGGAGGACGACCAGGCGTTCGCCACTCACAGCCAGGAGCGGAACGTCGAGACCATGCCGGCGTGGGTCGACCCCGGCACGCGGTGGCCCTGCCCGTGCGTGACCCGCCTGACGTCGGCCGCCACCGGCTCGGCGCGGGCGGCCAGGGCCAGCCCGTGGGCGTCCTCGGCCAGCACGCGGTCCTGCGGGGAGGTGACGACCTCGATCCGCTTGCCGGTCCAGACCCCGGGGGGCAGGCGCGCGGGGTTGCCCGCCGCCACCGCGGCCGGGTCGTCGCCGTAGAGCGGTCCGATGCGGGCGGGGTCGCGGGCGAAGAGGTCCTCCACGTCGTAGGCGGCGTTGGCGAGGTAGATCCCGCGGGCGGCGGGGACCATGCCGCGGGCGTAGGCGTAGGTCATGAGCGGGCCGCCGCCGGAGTTCGCCCTGGCGAAGGAGCGCCCCACGCTGAAGGTCTCACCGGCCCAGGCCGCCCACGCCACCTGGCGCTCCAGGGCGGGCTCCGAGGTGAGGGCGTCGCCGAAGCCGGGGCAGAGGCAGACGCTCCCCTCGTCGACGGCCAGCATCGCCCCGTAGGCGTAGGCGCCGTCCAGGGAGGTGTGGTCGCTGCCGAACGAGGGGTAGAACCAGACGAGGCTCCCGGGCAGGTCGCCCTGCATCGGCGCTCCCGCCGGCACGTACAGGCGTGCGCGGTCGTCACCGAGGACCACGTCGACGGTCTCGAACGGGGTTCGCCCCACGCGCGTGGTGCGGGTGGCGGCGCGCGCGACCTCCCCCGGCAGGGGCGGCACGGCTGCTGCGCCGGCTGCACCGGCGATCCCTGCGGCCCCGGCCAGGCCGAGGCCTGCGCCCACCAGCACGCTGCGGCGGCTGACCGCCCGCGGGCCGGCTCCTGCTGCTGTCGCCGCTGCGCGTGCGCTCACGATCACCCGGTCTCCTCGTGCAGGGGTGCGCCGTGCTCCGCACCGTTCAGGGACGTTTGTCCGGGGGAACCTAGCTGCCGTCGCCCGGCCCGTGCAAGGGTCGGGTGGGCCGCGAGAGGCGCGTCCGCGCCTGGACGCCCGGCCTCTCGTCGGCCTCGTGAACGGTCCGTGCAGCGTCGTCCACGCTGCGTCGCGCTCAGCAGCAGAGAGGTCTTGCCCATGGCGTCGATCGCCGTCGTCTCGCCGGCCCCGCGCGAGCGCGTGCGAGGGTCCGTGGACGTCGTCGTGGAGCTGCGCCTGGATGACGACGGCGTCGACCGCGACGACGGCGGGGGCTCTGCGGGGGCGGTGACCGTCGAGGACGTGGAGGTCGTCGTCGGCCCGGCGGAGAAGGGCACGCGGACGGCCTCGCCGGTCGGCAGCGGTGCCGACCGCCGCGGTGCGGTGCGTCGCTACCGCTACCGGTGGCAGACGCGGGACAAGCTGGCCCGTCCCGACGAGACCGCCCCGGGGGACGCCCTCTTCTGGATCACCGCGACCGCGCGCGTCGGCGGCGTCGTCCTGCGCGCGCCGTACGTGCCGGTGCTCACCGCCAACGAGGAGCCCCAGGAGCCCCAGGAGCCCGAGGAGCCCGGGGAGCCCGGGGGCGGGCAGCGCCCGGTGACCGCGCCGCTCGACGAGGAACCGGCGAGCGGCGGGTGGCGCGAGGAGCTGGCGTGGGCCGCCGACCTCTCCGGCTCGGTCCGGCGCTGGGCCGCCGGGCACTCCGCGGTGGTGGGAGCCCGCGCCGCGACCGTCGTCGACGACCCGGTCCTCGGCCCGTCCCGGCGCGTCCTGCGGGTGGTCGTGCCCGACTCGATGGGCGACGACGCGGACCAGCCCACCCCGACCACGGTGCGCTTCCAGGCCTCCAGCCCGCAGGTGATCCGTGAGGGCGACGAGCTGTGCGTCGGCTTCGCGGTGCTGCTGCCGCGCAGCTTCCCCACCGTCTACCCCACCGGCGACCCCGCCAACCCTCGCGGGCCAGAGGGCACCGGCTACGTCGCGCTCTTCCAGGTCTACGGCCCGCCGTACCGGACGGGAGCGTCCCTGGTGCTCCACGCGGACCGGCGCACCGCTGCGGACCCGCTGGACGAGCTGACCGTCCGCGGGAACGAGCTCAACCCGGGTGACCCCGAGGCGCTGCTGGCGATGCCCTACCGGCGGGGGACGTGGACCGACGTGGTGCTGCGGCTGAGGGTGTCGAGCTCGATCGCCGACGGCTGGGTGGAGACGTACGTGAACCAGGGGGAGTCGGCCGGCGTCAGGCCGCTGCCCCTCGCCGGGGTGGGCGTCCGGGTGCCGCGGGTGGTCCTGCGGGAGGACTCGGAGGAGTTCCGCACCGACCTGCAGGTCTACCGCGTGAAGAACCGCATCCCGTCGGTGGGCGTGTGGTTCGCGGGCCACCGGATCGCCCGCACCGTGGAGGAGGCCGACCCGGGCTCCCACGCCCCGCAGCCCGGCGGCGAGCCGTGAGCGGCCCGGAGGGGCGGGCAGCGCGGGAGCAGGGGCACGGGCCGAGCCGGCGCGCCGTCATCGTCGGCGGGGGCCTGGTCCTCGGGGGCGGTGTGGTGGTCGCGGTCGCCGCGCTGGGCGACGGGGACGACGGGGGCGACGGCCCGCCGGAGCCTGCGCCCACCTCGCGGGCCCCGGAGCCGGACGCCGGGGAGGCGGCGCGACGCGTCGTGCTCGACGAGGCCGCGGCCACCACCGGGGTGCGCCTGCTCGGGAGCCCGTGGGCGCGGTGGGCCGGGCGCCCCGACGGCTCTGGCGGTGCGGACGATCCGGACGGCTCTGGCGGTGCGGACAATCCGGACGGCTCGGACGGCTCGAACGGCTCGGACGGCTCTGGCGGCTCGGGCGGCGGCACCACCGGCTGGGACGGCCTCTACGTCTCGTGGCTCCTGCGCCGCCACGGCGGCGACCCCGCGGCCACGGCCCCCGCCGACCTGCTGGCCCTGGTGCGCGAGCGCGGCGAGGTGGGTGTCGCCCCGTCCCCGGGAGCCCTGGTCTTCTACGACCGGGAGCTCGGTGAGGGGCTGGTCGAGCCCGACCAGCCGGCCCGCGTGGGGATGGTCGTCGCCGTCACCGGCGTCGACGGTGACGTGCTGGCGCAGACCGTCGAGGGCGACCACCCGGCGCCCCTGCCGCACTCCGAGCGGTTCGTCCGCCTCATGGCCAGGCCGGGCCCCGGCCCGGTGGTGTTCGCGATGCCCCGGTACGCACCCGACGACGCGCCCGACGAGAAGAGCTGAGGATCGATGACCCGGATCAGCGTGGTCCTGCCCGTGCACGACGACGCCGAGCACCTCCCCGCCGCGATCGAGGCGGTGCTCGGGCTGCACGGCGCCGACGTCGAGCTGGTCCTCGTCGACGACGGGTCGAGCGACGGCAGCGCCGAGGTCGTCGCCGCGGCCGGCCGCGACCACTCGGGCGTGACCGCGGTCGTGCTCCCCGCGAACGTCGGTGTGGCGCGCGCCCGCGAGGCGGGGGTGGCGGCGGCCCGCGGGGAGTGGGTCTGGTTCGTGGACTCCGACGACTCGTGGGGGCCGGGCGCGGCGGCCGAGCTCCTCGCGGGAGCCGACGAGGCGGGCGCAGACGGGCCGCGGGGCGGCGGTGCGGGCGTCGTCGACGTCGTCGTCGCGGGCGCACGGCTCGTGCCGGCGTCCGGCCGGGGGGAGCGGCGCGTCGGGCCCTCCGCTGCCGGCGGGCTCACGGGCCCGGCGGCGCTGCGCTCCCTCCTCGAGGGCGGGCTGACCGGTCACCTCTGGAACAAGCTCTTCCGCAGGTCCCTGCTGCTCGCGTGCACGTTCACCCCGGCGCGCACCCAGTCCGACCTGGCCCTGGTCGCCCAGGCCCTCGGGCGCGCCCGGGCGGTGGCGCTGATCACCGCGAGCGTCTACACCTACCGCAAGCGGCCCGGGTCGATCATCACCTCGAGCGGGCGCCGCGCGGAGTCCCTGGCGCTCGTCGAGGAGGCCGTCACCGCCGCCGCCGGGCGGGCCGGGGTCGCCGGCTCGTCCCTGGAGTACTTCCGTGTCCGCTACGTCGTGCTCTCGGGGATCAAGGACGCCCTGACCGGCTCCTACGACGAGGCCGAGCGGGCCGCGCTGCTCGCGGGCCTGCGACGACGCCTGGGGCCGCGGTCGCTGGGGGTGCTGATCGTCCGGCGCGACGTGCGGCGCACGGCGCTCGCGCTGACCGCCAAGGTCTCCCCGGCCCTGCACCGCAGGCTCCTGCTCAGAGCGGATCGATAGGGGCGGCGTGCCCGGTTGGTCCTACCCTGGGGCGTTCGACCCCCACCCCACCGCCTCGACGACGGGACCTCCATGCCGCGCGACACCCGCCGGACGATCTTCGCCGTGGCCCGCGGCCAGTACGGGAACATCGGCGACGTCATGCTGCGCCGCCAGCTGCTCGACTGGGTGCGCGACGCCGGACCGCTGCACGTCTACGTCGGCGACGCGCCCGACGGCTACGCCGAGGGCCTGGCGCTGCACCCGCAGGACGTGACGTACCGCTCGCTGCTCCGCTGGTACGCCGCCGCGCTGCGCGCCGCCGTCACGGGACGGGCCGCGTACGTCTTCAAGCCCGGTGAGATCCAGCTGACGCTGCTCGGCCTGAAGGAGCACCTCTCGATGCTGCCGCTGCTGGCGGTGCTGCGGGCGCGCGGCGGCGCCGCGGTGCGGGTCGGCGTGGGGACCCGGGGGTTCGCGGCGATCCCGCGCGCGCTCGTGAGGCCCTCGGTGGCGCTGAGCGACCTGACGCTGTGGCGCGACGACGCCACCGCGGCCTACATGGGCTCCGGCGACGCGATGCCGGACCTCGCGTTCGGCGAGGGCGCGGACGACGAGACGCTGGTCCGCGCCGGCCAGGGCTCCGCCGGCCGCGACGTCCTGGTGGTCTCGCTGCGCGGCGACGGCGAGGCGCGGCCCTACCCCGGCCGCGCAGCGCTGGCCGGGATCAGGGCGTACGCGGACGCCCACGACCTCGAGGTCTGGACCGCGGCGCAGGTGCAGGTGGACGACGAGCGGGCCGCCGCCCTGGCCGAGGACCTGGGCGGCCGCGCGCTGCGCTGGCGCGAGGCCCGCGGCCACGACGAGCAGGAGCGCGCGCTCCGCGCGCTGTACGCCCGCGCCGCGGTGACCGTCTCGGACCGCCTGCACGTCCTCGTCGCCGCCTGCACCGAGGGCGCGGTGCCCGTCGCCGGCGCCGTGGTCTCGTCCGAGAAGATCGCCCGGCACCTGGGGACCATCGGCGTCCACGACGTCGGCCTCGACCTCGTGGGCGGTGACGCCGCCGCGGTGCAGCGGCGCCTCGACGAGCTCGGCGGCCGTCGCGGCGAGGTGCTCAGCGCGGTCCTCGGGGCCCGCGAGCGCCTGGCGGACCACCGGGCGGACGTGGTGGACGTGCTGCGTCGCGAACGTCGGACCGGGCCACGCGCGGCGCCGGGCGAGGCCACCACGGCTCCGGCCGGCGACGGCCTGGAGTGGCTCGCCGGGGAGATCGGACCGACGCGGCGCCTGAGCGTGCACCACCTCGGGAGGGTCGGCGACGTCGCGGGCGGCATGACGCAGGTGCTGAACGGCTACCTCGAGCACCGGTTCGGCGCGGTGGACGTCGACGTCATCACCACGCGCGGCGACCCGCACGACACCCGGGCCGCGGCGACCGCGTCCGCGCGGGCCGCGCTGCGCATCGCCCTGCTGCCGTGGTCGTCGGTGGTGGTGGCCCACGTGTCCGGGCGCGGCTCGTTCGTGCGTGAGGGCGGGCTGCTGCGCCTCGCGCACGCCAGGGGGCTGGCGACCGTCGCCCACGTGCACGGCAGCTCCTTCGCGGCCTTCGCCGCCGAGCGGCCGAGGCTCGTGCGGTGGGTGCTGGGGGCGGCCGACCGCGTCATCGTCCTGTCGGAGGAGTCCCGCGAGGTGGCGACGCGCGCGCTGGACGCGTCGGGCGCGGGTGCGGGCGCCCCGCCGGGCGGCCGCGTGGTGCTGGTGCCCAACGCGATCGCGGGCGGCGCCGACGTGCCCCTGGCGGACAAGGACGACGTCGTCGTGTTCGGGGGAGCCGTCTCGCACCGCAAGGGCATCGACGTCCTCCAGCGCGCCTGGGAGGGCGTGGAGGCGGCGGGCTGGGAGCTGGTCGTCGCCGGACCGGTGACCGACCCCCACCTCGTGCGCGACGACGTGCCGGGCATGCGGCTCGCGGGGTCGATGCCCCACGCGGCGCTCATGACCCTGCTGGACTCCTCGCGCGTCGCCGTGCTGCCGTCGCGCGAGGAAGCCCTGCCGATGTTCGTCCTGGAGGCCATGGCGCGCGACAACGCCGTGATCGCCACCGACGTGGGCGGCGTCGCGGAGGTGCTGGCGGACGGGGCCGGGACGGTGGTCCCCGCGGGCGACGCCGGCGCGCTGCGCCACGCGCTGCAGGACGTCATCTCGTCGGCCGAGCACCGCGAGCGGCTCGCGGCGTCCGGCCGGGCCGCCTTCGAGGGGCGCTACCGCGCCGACCGGGTGTTCAGCGCCCTGGAGGACGTGTGGATCGCCGCGTATCGGCGCTGCCGGGCGCGCCGGCGGTAGCCGACCCCGCTGGCTCGGGCGCCGCGCCTGCTGCGTCCGCCGCATCCGCGTCCGCCGCGGGCGCCGCGTCCGTGACCTGCTGGTCCGACGCCCGGCGGGCCGTGCTCCCGGGTGGAGGCGTCGGGCGCGCCGTGCGGCGGGCGGGCAGCATCCAGGCGGGCGGCATGTAGAGCCAGCGCACGCGCCGCACCAGCCGGGCCACGGCGTACGAGCCGGCCAGGGCGCCGAGGCCCAGCGCCGCCTGGACGCCCGCGTCGAGCCAGCGCGGCCACTGCGGGTCGCTCGCGGCCACCAGCGCGGCCACCGGCACGATGAGGAAGAGGTGGACGAGGTAGATGATGAACGTCTCGTCGCCCAGGGCCGTCAGCACCCGGCGCACGCGCCCCGGTCGCAGGCGGGCGCACAGCGTGATCCCCAGGGCGACCGCCGCGACCTGGCCGGCGAGGGCCAGGAAGGGCAGCCACCGCAGCCCCGTGAGCAGGCCGAGCGTGATCAGGGCGATCGCCAGGAGCAGGACGAGCTGGTCCCTGGGGCGCACGCGGGCCACGGCAGCCTTGATCGGCTGCGCGAGGACGGCGCCGGCCACGAAGAAGAAGAGCAGACCGCCCACCCGGTCGAGCCCGATGTTGCCGGCGTCGAGCAGGCGCGAGGTGAACAGCGTCGACAGCACGGCGGAGCCCGCCAGCTGGAGCCACACCGGCGCCGGGGCGATGAGCCATCGCACGAGCGTGAAGACCATCAGCGCCCACAGGAACCAGTAGCTGCTGCTCGGCCACACCAGCAGCAGGAGGAGCGCTCTGGGGTCGGTGGCGGACAGGTCGCCCATGCCGCCGTCCAGGCCGGGCACCACGAGGTAGAAGACGGTGCGGATCAGCGACCACAGCACGTAGAGGTAGAGCAGGGGGAGGAGGCGGCGCCACCACAGCGTCCCCAGCGTCATCCGCCGGTGGGAAGCGGCCGCCATGCCGACGATGAGGAAGAACGCCGGCATCGGGAAGAGCTCGAAGGCGGCCTTCGCCCGTCCCAGGAGGACGTCCAGGCCGGCGCCCTGGAGGTACAGCGTGGCGTGGAAGGCGACGACCATGGCGATGGCCAGCCCCTTGGTGGCGGTCGCCCAGGGGCCCGGGACCGACCGGTCCCTCACGGTGCTGGCTGCCGCGGTGCACTCGTGCCTGGATCCCATGCCGACCCCCTCCGCGTCCGGCCCGGGCAGGCCGTGGCGGGCCTGCCGTGGTGGTTGAACGGTGGACTGTAACGGCCGAGCGGCGTTTTCCCTCGATCCCGGAGGTAGTGGTACAAACCTCGTGCCCGTCACGACCGCCCCGGCCCGAGGACCGCCCATCGCTCCGTCCACCGTCCCGATCCCGGCCCCACGGCCAGCGCGCGCGGCGACCGCCGCCTGCCTGGCGGTCGCCGCAGCCCTCCTCGCGGCCTGCGCCTCCCCCGAGCCGCTCGAGCGCTACGAGCCCAGCGGCGGACCGACCTCGGGGGAGAGCGTCCGGGGACTGACCTACTGGGGCGAGGGGGAGGAGTCCCTGAAGCTCGACGCCTGTCCGGCAGCCGGCACGGCGGCGGCGACGGGTGCCGGCGGGTCGCCCGCACCCGGCCCGGAGGGCTCGTCGGCCCCCGCCGGCAGCGAGGGGGTCCCCGCCATGATCATCGTCCACGGCGGGGGCTTCACCAGCGGTGACCGCAGCGACCCGGGGGTGGCGAACCTGTGCGCCGAGGTGGCGGGCTCGGGCATCGCCGCCTTCGCCATCAGCTACCGGCTGGCGCCCGAGCACCGCTACCCCGCGCAGCTCGACGACCTGCGCCACGCCGTCGAGTGGGTCCGCGAGCCGGAGCAGGTGCAGCGCTTCACCCTCGACCCGGCCCGCGTCGGGGTCATCGGCAGCTCGGCGGGCGCGATCCTCGCCCAGCAGCTCGCCACCTCCGGCGAGGGACCGCTCGACCAGGGGGACCGGGTCAGGGCGGTCGTCTCCCTCAGCGGCGTCTCGGAGATGGGGCCGCGCGGAGCGCGGCTCGGTGAGCCCAGCCCGCAGGCGGCCGACATCGTGCTCGGCTACCTCGGCTGCACGGAGATCACGTCGTGCCCGCCGGCGGCGCAGGCCTCACCGACCAGGGACGTCGACCCCAGCGACCCCCCGATGCTGCTGGTGAACGGCAGCGACGAGCTGGTGCCGGCCGAGCAGGCGGAGGCCATGGGCGCCGCCCTCGCCCGTGCGGGCGTGGACCACGAGGTCGTGATCGTGCAAGGGTCACGCCACGGGCTCGCCCTGCTCGAGCCCACCGTGCGATCCGAGATCGCGTCCTTCGTGGAGGAGAACCTGTGACCACCGACCAGAGCGACGTCGATCACCTCGTCGCGCCGCCCGGGGGCTCCGTCGCCGAGGGAAGGCTCCCCCCGGGCGAGCGTGCCGGCGCGCCCTCCGCGCACCGCTCCGGCCGCCTGCTGCGTGCCGACGTCCTGGTGGTCGTCGTCGCGGTGGTGCTCGCCCTGCTCGGAGGCTTCCTCGCCACCCGCCTCGCCCCGGTGTCCTACGAGACCGGCGCCAAGGTCCTGTTCACGCCCTCGCCCGACGGGGAGGCGTCCACGGCCGGGCAGTCCGCCGACCTCGTGTCCGCGCAGGTACCCACCTGGGCCGCGCTCGCGCAGACGCCCGCCGTGCTCGACGACGCGGTGAAGACGTCCGGGCTGTCCCTCTCCTCCACGGAGGCGGTCGACGCCGTGGACGCCGCGGCGCTCGCGGACACCTCGATCGTCGAGATCACCGCGACGGGGCCCTCGGCGCAGGAGGCCGCGGTGCTCGCCAGCGCCACCGCGACCTCCCTCGTCACGCAGGTCGAGGAGCGGTCCAGCGTCGGGGGCGCGCCGCTGACGACCGGCTCCGTCGTCGAGCAGCCCCCGCTCCCGTCCAGCCCCGGATCGCCGTCGCTGCTGGTGAACCTGGGCGTCGCCCTGGCCGTGGGGCTGGCTGTCGGGCTCGGCGTCGTCGTCGCCCGCCGGGCCCTGCTGGCGCGCCGCCGGACGGCGTGAGCCCCCGGCTCTCGACGCAGCGCCGAGGCCGGCACGCGCTGCGGCCCGGTGACCTCCCGTCCGTGGTGGCGCGGCCCTGGGTGTGGGCGCTGGCGGCGGGGACGGCCGCCGCCGCCGTCTCGGTCACGACGCTGGCGGGGCCGCTGGTGCCGCTGGTCGTGCTCGCGGTGGCCGTGGGGGTGGCGCTCGCCGTCGGGGCCCCCCGCGCGCTCGCCCTGCTGGCGGTGGTCGTCGTCGTCGTGTCCCCCCCGCTGGAGGCCCTGCTGGGCGGCCCCGTCGGGTACGCGGACGAAGCGGTGGTGGCCCTGTGCGCGGTGGCGCTCCCCGTGCGCCGGCTCCTGGCGGTCGGCGCGCTCGTGTGGTTCCCGGGGACGGCGTGGTTCGCGGCGTTCGTGGGGCTGGGCGTGCTGAGCGCCGTCCGCGAGGACGTACCGGCGGGGATCGCGGCGCCGGCGGCGTTCCTCGCCGTCAAGGGCCTGCTGCTGGCGTTCGGGCTCGCCCAGGTGGACTGGCGCGACACCGACCTCCGGTTCGCCGGACGGGCCGGGGCGGTGGCCGCCGGGGTGATGGCGCTGTCCGGCCTCGCGAACCTCGCGGCGCCCGGAGCCTGGGCACGGGTCACCACGGGGCGCGCGCCGCTCGAGTACGTCGCCGGGCTGCCCGCCCTGAACGGGCTGTTCGGCCACCCCGCCGCGTTCAGCCGCTTCTGCGGGGTGCTGGCCGTCGGGGCGCTCGCCTACCTGCTCGTGGTGCGGCGCTCCCCGAGCGTCGTCGCCCTGTGCGCCGCCTGCGCCGGGCTGGCGGTGCTGAGCCTGCAGGTCAAGTCCATCGTCGGGCTGCTCGTGACCTTCGCGGTGCTCGGCGCCCGGTTCCTCTCGCCGGCCGGCGCCGCCGTCGCGGCGCTGCTCGGGCCCCTCGTCGCGCTCGTGGCGGGGCCTCCGCTGTGGGCTCTGGTCAGGGGCGACGTGGACCTCTACGTCCTCCAGCCGTCGGCGCGCTCGCGCCTGGCGGAGGGGGGCGCGACGGTGGCGGACCGCTACTTCCCGCTCGGGGCCGGGTTCGGCCGCTACGGGAGCTCCGTGGCCGCTGAGAGCTACAGCCCGCTGTACTACGAGCTGGGGTTCCCCGACCGCTTCGGCCTGCGGCCCGGTGAGGGCGCCGGGCAGTTCCTCAACGACTCCCAGTGGCCGGCGCTGTACGGGGAGGCGGGGTGGATCGGGGCCGCCTGCTTCGTGGTGGGGCTCGGGTGCGTCCTCGTGCGCCTGCTGCGTCCCACCTCGGCGCAGGAGAGCCGGCTCGTCCGGTGGGTGCGGGTCACGGGCGTCGGATGGGTGGTCCTGCTCGTCATCGAGTCCTTCGCCTCGCCGGTGTTCGTCTCCGCCCCGTCCTTCCCGTTCCTGTTCGTCGCGGCGGGCGTCGCCGCCTCCTTCGCGGCCCGGTCCTCGTCGCCCCTGTCCTCGTCCTCGCCGCCGACCTCGCCCTCGCCGCCGCCTTCGTCCTCGCCGCCGCCCTCGTCCTCGCCGCCGCCTTCGCCCCCGGACGGGCAGGTCGGGGCGAGCGCCCGCACACTGGCCCGGTGAGCCCTCCCACCTCGTCCGACCCGCTCGCGCCCTGGGCGGACCTCGCCGCCGACACCGGGGACATCCCCCTCGCGCAGCGAGCCGGCGCGGGGCCCGCGCGACACGGGTCGCCGCCTCGTCGCGCCGTCGTGACCGGGGGCGCCGGGTTCCTCGGGTCCCACCTGTGCGAGCGCCTGCTCGCCGACGGCTGGGCGGTGGTGTGCCTCGACAACTTCCTCACCGGCTCGCCCGCCAACGTCGGGCACCTCGTCGGGCACGAGCGCTTCTCGCTGCTGCGCGTGGACGTCACGGAGTTCGTGCACGTGCCCGGCCCCGTCGACGCGGTGCTGCACTTCGCGTCCCCCGCCTCGCCGATCGACTACCTGAAGCTGCCGATCGAGACGATGAAGGTCGGCTCGGTCGGGACCCTCCACGCGCTGGGGCTCGCGAAGGAGAAGGGCGCGAGGTTCCTGCTGGCGTCGACGTCCGAGACCTACGGCGACCCGCAGGTCCACCCTCAGCCGGAGACGTACTGGGGTCACGTCAACCCCGTCGGGCCGCGGGGGGTCTACGACGAGGCCAAGCGTTTCGGGGAGGCGCTGACCATGGCCTACCGGCGCACCCACGGGGTGGACACCGCGATCGCCCGCATCTTCAACACGCACGGCCCGCGGATGCGCGCCGACGACGGTCGGGCCATCCCCGCCTTCGCCACCCAGGCCCTGCGCGGTGAGCCGTTGACCGTGGCCGGGGACGGCACCCAGACCCGGTCGGTGATCTACGTCGACGACCTGGTCGAGGGGCTCACGGCGCTGCTGGCCTCGGGGCACCCGGGGCCGATGAACGTCGGGAACCCCCACGAGGTGTCCGTGCTGGACCTGGCCGTGACCGTGCGGGACCTGGCGGGGTCGGGCAGCGAGATCGTCTTCGTGCCGCGACCGGTGGACGACCCGAGCGTGCGCCGACCCGACATCACGCTGGCCCGTGAGGTGCTGGGGTGGGAGCCCCGCATCGGGTACGAGGACGGGCTGAGCCGCACCGTGGAGGCGTTCCGAGCGGCGATCGGCGCGCCCGCGCCCGCCGCCGTCTGAGGACCACCCGCTCGCCTGCCCGGCCTCGTCCGCCTGGCCTCGTCCGCCTGGCCTCGTCCGCCTGGCCTCGTCCGGTCGGCCGTGTCCGCCTGGCCTCGTCCGGCCGGCCTTCGCCCAGCGCCCTGTGGCGCTCACCTGGCTCTGGCTCCTTGGCGGTGGCCCCACCTGGCTGTGGCTCCCTCTTGCCCCTGGCCGTGGCCCCACCTGGCGCCGGCCGTCTCCCCGTCCGGTGCGCCCTCGCCCCCTTCACCGGTGATCATGGGATATCGGCCCTGCCTCGGCGGTGATCATGGGGTATCGGCCCTCGGTGAGGGGTTGAAAGGGCGCCTGCTCCATGATCACGTCCGGGCCAGGTGTTCCACCGGATCGTCCGCCGGTCCACAGGGTCCGAGGCCAGGAGGCGCTCCGTCCACAGGCCACGAGCATGGAGCGTCTACCCAGCGCGTCGAGAGGTCACCGTTCGCGGGTGCTCCGACGCGGTTCGCTCCCCGACGACCTCCTGGCGCGTCCCTTCACGGTCGCCGAGGCCCTGGCGCGCGGGGTGGACCCGAAGGCGCTCAGGCATCCGTCGCTGCGTCGGCCCACGAGCGGCGTCCGGGTGCCCGGCCACCTCGACGACGACGTGGCCGTCAGGTGCGCTGCGATCGCCATGGTGCTCCCGTCGAGCGCAGCCTTCAGCCACACCACGGCCGCGGAGCTGTCGGGACTGCCGCTCTGGCCGCCTCGTCGGCACCGGTCTGTGCCCCTCCCGGCGGGCGTGGTCCCGACGGTCATGGTCCCGACCGGGTCGTCTGTGCCCAGGAGGCGCGGGGTGCGCTCTCGCGAAGGCCTGCACCTGCCGTCGGTCCGGCGCGTGCGCGGCGTGCGGGTCGTCAGCACCGAGGCGACGTGGTGCGACCTCGCCCCCCACCTCGACGACGTCGACGCCATCGTCCTGGGAGACGCGGTGATCACCCTGGGTCATGGCCCCTCGACGCTCCTCGAAGAGCTGGACCGGCGGGCTGGACGACGCGGCATCGTCCGGCTCCGGGAGCTGGTGCTGCGTCTGAGGTGGCCGGTGCGCTCTCCGATGGAGACCGTGTGGCGACTCGACGTCGCTCGCGCCGGCATCCCCGAACCGGTGCTGAACGCCCCGGTCTTCGACGGCGTGGGTGGGTGGCTCGGCGCCCCGGACCAGCAGTGGCCGGAGGTCAAGGTGGCCAGCGAGTACGACGGCGACGGACACCGCACAGATCGTCGCCAGTGGCGCGAGGACATCGCGCGCCAGGCCCTCATGGAGGACGAGGGGTGGTGGGTCCAGCGCGTCACGGCTGCTGACGTGGGCCGTCGATCCGGTCCGGCTGTCGACCGCCTCTGGCGCGCCCTCCACCGGCGAGGGCTTCCGGGCCTGCCGCCCCGGCCCTGAGCCGCGTCGCTGCGCCGCCAGTACTTTCGTCCTGGTCCTGGTCCTGGTCCTGGTCCTGGTCCTGGTCCTGGTCCTGGTCCTGGTCCTGGTCCTGGTCCTGGTCCTGGTCCCTGGCGTCTTCCTGGTCGCCGGCGTGTTCCATGGCGTGTTCCATGCCGTCGGTCCTCCGATCCAGCCTCTTGCTCGCGGTGATCATGGAGTTCTGACCTGGCCGCGGCGGTGATCATGGGGAAAGTGCCCTTGAGGGGGCCATGAAAGGGCGCATCTTTCATGATCACCGCCCCGGGGCGCAGATCCTTCATGATCGCGTGGGCGTGGGCGTGGGCGTGGGCGTGGGCGTGTGCGTGCGTGAGGCGGGGCAGGGCGGGCCAGGGCGGGGCAGGGTCGGAGGAGCGTGGGGCGGGCCAGGCGGCGGGGGAGCCGGGGGGAAGGCACGATCGACGGGTGAACGCCGCCGGACCGCCCGACCTCCCCGACCGTGACCGCGCCGGACAGCAGGGCGCCGAGCCCGCACGCGCGGACGCCCCCCTCCCCGAGCGCTACCCGCCGCTGCCCGAGCCCCTGCTGGTCCGGGGTGGCGAGCTGGCCGACGTGGTCGACGACCACACCCACCTGGACTCCCTGGCCGACCACGAGGTCGACGCCCTGCTCGCCGCAGCGGCCCGCGTCGGGGTGGCGAGAGCCGTCCAGGTGGGCACCGACGTCGCCTCCAGCCGCTGGACGGTGCGCGCGGTGGAGCGCTGGCCCCAGCTCCTGGGCGCCGTCGCGATCCACCCCAACGAGGCGCCGCGCCTCGCGCAGCGCGGTGGGCTGGACGCCGCGCTGACCGAGATCGCCGAGCTCGCCCGCCACCCCCGCGTGCGTGCGGTGGGGGAGAGCGGCATGGACGCCTACCGGACGGACCTCACCGACCCGGCGGCGCTGCGCGCCCAGCGGGAGTCCTTCGCCGCCCACGTCGCCATCGCCAAGGAGACCGGGACCGCGCTCCAGATCCACGACCGCGACGCCCACGACCACGTGCTGGACGTCCTCGCCGCGGAGGGCGCCCCCGAGCGCACCGTCTTCCACTGCTTCTCCGGCGACGCCGCGCTGGCCCGACGCTGCGCGGAGGAGGGCTGGTACCTCTCCTTCGCGGGCACCGTGACGTTCAAGAACGCCCAGGTCCTGCGGGACGCGCTGGCGGTGGTCCCCCCCGGGCAGCTGCAGGTGGAGACCGACGCCCCCTTCCTCACCCCGGCGCCCCACCGCGGCAGGCCGAACGCGAGCCACCTCGTCCCGCACACCGTTCGAGCCATGGCCGACGTCCTCGGTCTCGACACGCAGGAGCTCGCGCTAATACTCACCCGGACGGCCGAGCACCTCTACGGTCCGTGGTATGACCTCGGTGACCCTGGCCCGACCTGACCAGGCTCCTGACCTGCAGGGGAGCGCCTCGCGGGCGGCCGAGGACCCCTTCGACCTCTCGTGGCTCGAGGAGGGCGCTCCGCAGCTCGCAAACGACCCGTCGGACACCGGGAACCGGGTGATGTCGGACACGTCGGTGGGTCCAGGTCTTGGCTCAGCGGCTGCGAGCCCCTATGGTGATCGACCGACAGCCGGGAACGACTCCCCGGACGACGGTCATCTCGCCATCGCGCCCGCGGAGCAGCCCTCCCCCCCGAGCCCCGCGCGGTCACGGCACCGCGACGAGGACGCTCCGCACGGCGCCCGACTGGCCACCACCTGCGTGGTGCAGGCGTGGTCGCGCCTGCCGGGCGCCCCGCTCGCGGGTCATCTGGCCTCCCGTCCGGGTTTCCTGCCCGGGACCCCCGACGCAAGGGACCTCGTGCACCTCCTCCCCGCTCGCCGCTCCACCCGCATCGCCGGCGTCGCCGTCGTCGCCTCCGCCCTGGTCGCCGGAGGAGCGGTGGCCGCCTACGAGCACACCACCGTCACCCTCGACCTCGACGGCACGACGACCGAGGTCTCCGCCTTCGGCCACGGCGTGGACGACGTCCTCGCCGCCGCCGACGTGGAGCCGGGCGACCGCGACTCCGTCTCCCCCGCGCTCGACGCGACGGTCGCCGACGGCGACACGGTCGCGGTCCGCACCGGCAAGCAGATCAACCTCACGGTCGACGGCGAGAGCCAGAAGAGCTGGACGCACGCGATCACCGTGGGGGAGGCGCTCGACGCGCTCTCGGTCCGCTCGGCCGGGGCCGAGGTCTCCGCCTCGCGCTCCACGCCCATCGGCCGCGACGGGCTCGACCTCGTCGTCAGCACCCCCAAGCAGGTCCAGGTGCTCGCCGACGGCCAGGCGGTGCCGTCCACGTCGACCGCCACCAGCGTGGGTCAGCTGCTCGACGACTCGGGCGTGAGCGTCGGCCCGGACGACGCCGTGTCCGTCCCCGCCAGCGCGCCGCTCGTCGACGGGCTCGTCGTCGCCGTCACCCGGATCACGAAGGGTGAGGACGCCGAGGAGGAGCAGCTGCCCTTCGCCACCCAGGAGCGCGAGTCGGGCGACCTCTACACCGGTGAGACGAAGGTCGTGGAGGCCGGTTCCGCCGGTGTCCAGCGGACCAGCTACACCACCACCCTCGCCGACGGCCAGGAGATCGCACGGGCGACCACCGGCGAGGAGACCGTGAGCGAGGCCGTCGACCGCGTGGTGCTCAA
Source organism: Quadrisphaera sp. (assembly GCA_029257185.1). GTDB lineage: Bacteria > Actinomycetota > Actinomycetes > Actinomycetales > Quadrisphaeraceae > CADCUY01. The sequence goes on along the minus strand of JARICT010000027.1, from coordinate 11,073 downwards.
GGGCACGAAGCCCCGCCCCGCCCCGGCTCCCTCGCCGTCGCGCTCGTCCTCCGGTGGCTCCTCGGCGCCGAGGGCCTCGAGCCCGTCCACCCCCTCGGCCCCGGTGGCCGGCGGCAGCGTGTGGGACTCCATCGCCCAGTGCGAGTCCGGCGGCAACTGGTCCATCAACACCGGCAACGGCTACTCCGGCGGCCTGCAGTTCGCCGCCGGGACGTGGCGCGCCTACGGCGGCTCCGGCTCGGCCCACCAGAACAGCCGCGAGCAGCAGATCGCCGTGGCCCAGCGGGTCCAGGCGGCGCAGGGGTGGGGCGCCTGGCCGGCGTGCACCCGCAAGCTCGGCCTCCGCTGACCGGTCCCGCGCACGACGAGGAGCCACCCGGCGCACCACCCGCCGGCCAGCACGTCGGCGCCGGCCAGGAGGTCGCCCTCCTGGGGCGCTCGGACGTCAGGGCGCTGGCGGCCCGCCTGGACCTGCACCCGTCCAAGGCCAGGGGGCAGAACTTCGTCGTGGACGCCGGCACGGTGCGGCGCGCGGTGCGCAGCGCCGGGGTCGTGCCGGGAGAGACCGTGCTCGAGGTCGGCCCGGGCCTCGGGTCGCTGACCCTGGCGCTCCTCGAGGCCGGCGCGGGGGTCCTCGCCGTCGAGATCGACGGGCGACTGGCCGAGCTGCTGCCCGAGACGGTGGCCGCTCGAGCTCCTGCTGCCTCGCGCTCGCTGGTGGTGGCCCGGGCCGACGCCATGGCGGTCACCGGTGAGCAGCTCCTCGCGGCGAGCGAGGGAGCGGGCCTGGCGCCGCCGTCACGCCTGGTGGCGAACCTGCCGTACAACGTCGCCGTGCCCGTGCTGCTGCACCTGCTGGCCGAGCTCCCGGGGCTGAGCCAGGTGCTGGTCATGGTGCAGGCGGAGGTGGCCCAGCGCCTCGCCGCCCCTCCGGGCAGCCGCACGTACGGGGTGCCCTCGGTCAAGGCCGCGTGGCACGGCGACGTCGAGCTCGCCGGGTCGGTCGGCCCGGCCGTCTTCTGGCCCGCCCCGCGGGTGGACTCCTCGCTCGTGCGGCTGCGCCGGCGGCCCGCGCCGGGGAGCGCGGCGCTGCGCGAGGAGGTCTTCGCGGTGGTGGACGCCGCGTTCTCCCAGCGGCGCAAGACCCTGCGCTCGGCGCTCGCGGCGTGGGCGGGCTCCCCGGCATCGGCGGAAGCGGTCCTGCGGGCCGCCGGCGTGGACCCGGGGCTGCGCGGGGAACGGCTGGCGCTCGCGGAGTTCGTGGCGATCGCGAGCCGCCGTGACGCAGCGCCCCTCCCACGACCTTGACGGCGATCATGGCTCCCCGATAGGCTCCCTCAGCGCTACCGAGAGTGATCGTCCCAGCGTACGGGCGACGAGACGGGGTAAATATTCCGTCCGCGAGTTACGCAGAGTTCGCCATCTGACTACGCTTGGTAAGCCAAACTGTGGGTGTCATGGGGTCCGGCGCTGGACGGACCTCGATCGGCACGGCTTTGGACGACGACGGACACGGAGGACGCCTGGGATGACCGCACAGCCTCACGCGCAGGAGAGGTCGGCGTCGTTCGACGCGTCCCTGGACCACCTCGCGCTCGATCTCGAGGCGATGGGTGTCCGGGGCCACGGCCCCGCCGGCGCCGGCGCGCCCTCGCTGGACGGCCCCCGGGCGCCGGGCTCGGCGCGCGGCCACGGCCCGGCGTGGGTGGCCGGGTACGTGCGCGTCCTCCTGGTCGGCGACCTCGTCGCGGTGGTCGCCTCGGTGGCGCTCGCGTACCTGCTGCGGTTCCACTTCGTGGCGTCGAGCTCCCCGGCGATGTCCTCCGTCGTGGTGGCGCTGGTGCTGGTGCCGCTGTGGATCGGGGTCCTCGGGCTCTTCCGCGCGTACGAGCCGCGCTTCCTGGGGGTCGGCAGCGAGGAGTACGACCGCGTGCTGCGGGCCGCGGTGCTGGTGCTGGCCGTGGTCGCGACGACCTCGTGGGCGTTCGAGCTGGACGTCGCGCGGGGATTCGTGGTGATCGCGCTGCCGTCCGCGATGCTGCTCACGCTGGTGTGGCGGTACCTGGCACGTCAGCGGCTGCACGCCCAGCGTGCCCGGGGCAAGCGGCAGCAGAGCGTGCTGGTCGCAGGCCATCTGACCGGCGTGCTGGCGATGATCGGGCACATGTCCCGCAGCACCCACCACGGCATGGTCATCACCGCGGTGTGCCTGCCCCGCCCGCGCGGCGCGGCGGGCCACGCGACCCCCCAGACCCCGCCGGAGCTGGAGCGCCACGGCATCGAGGTGGTGGGCTACCTCGACGAGGTCGCCCAGGCCGCGGCGGACCACGACGTCGACGCGGTGGCGGTCCTCCCCTCCCCGGAGCTCGACGGCCCGGCGCTGCGCTCGCTGGGGTGGGACCTGGAGCACACCCGCGCGGAGCTGCTGGTGGCCCCGGCGATCACCGAGGTGATCGGCCCGCGCGTGGCGATCCGTCCGGTGTGCGGCGTGCCGCTGATGCACCTGCACCGCCCCGAGCACACCGGTGCCCGCCAGTTCGCGAAGGCCGTGGTGGACCGCTGCGCGGCAGCGGCCGGCCTGCTGCTGCTCTCCCCGCTGCTGGTGGCCATCGCGGTGGCCATCCGCCTGGACAGCCCCGGTCCGGCGCTGTTCCGCCAGGAGCGGGTGGGCAGGAACGGCGAGCACTTCACGATGCTCAAGTTCCGCTCGATGACCGACCGCGCGGACGAGAAGGTCATCGACCTGCGGGACGGGGCCGACGCCGGCAACGGCGTCCTGTTCAAGATGCGGGTGGACCCGCGGGTGACCCGGGTGGGCAAGGTCCTGCGGGCGTACTCGATCGACGAGCTGCCGCAGCTCATCAACGTCCTCGCGGGCTCGATGTCGCTGGTGGGCCCGCGCCCGCCGCTGCAGCGCGAGGTGGACCGCTACGGCTACGACGTGTACCGCCGGCTGCTGGTCAAGCCGGGGCTCACCGGCCTGTGGCAGGTCAACGGCCGTTCGGACCTGTCCTGGGACGAGTCGGTGCGGCTCGACCTGCGCTACGTGGAGAACTGGTCCTTCGCCTTCGACTTCATGATCCTCTGGAAGACGGCCCGCGCCGTCCTCGCCCGCTCCGGCGCGTACTGATCCCCGGCGAGGTCTACCGGTCGCCGCTGCGATGCCCGCACGTGCTTGTCTGTGCCGGTGACGACGTCGTCGGCGGGGACCGGACCCATGGGGGCTGAGCGCTCGGTGCCCGGAGCGCCGACCTGCCGCGACCGGGGCCGGCGCGTGGTCGTCCACGCACCCGCCAAGACCAACCTCCACCTGGCCGTCGGCGCCCCCGGGCACGACGGCTACCACCCGCTCGTCACCGTCTTCCAGGCCCTCTCGCTCTACGAGGAGGTCACGGCCACGGCGGCCGAGCCCGGTTCCGGCGTCACCCTCACCGTCAGCGGCCGGGGGGTCGACGAGACCCCGCTGGGCGCGAGCAACCTGGCGGTCCGCGCCGCCCGCGCGCTGGCCGAGCACCTCGGCAGACCCGCGGACGTCGTGCTGCACGTCCACAAGACCGTGCCGGTGGCCGCCGGGATGGCCGGGGGCTCCGCCGACGCGGCCGCGGCACTCCTGGCGTGCGACCTGCTGTGGCGGGGCGACCTGGCGCCCGCGGACCGGCTCGACGTCGCCGCGACGCTCGGTGCGGACGTGCCCTTCGCGCTCCTGGGGGGCACCGCGCTCGGGACCGCGCGCGGCGACCGGCTCGAGCCCGTCACGGCCCGGGGCGAGCTCCACTGGGTCATGGCGTGGGCCCGGGAGGGCCTGTCGACCCCCGCGGTGTTCACGGCGCTCGACGACGCCAGGGACGCGGGGCGCGCGCCACGGCGCGACGTCCTCGACGCCCGGGTGCCCCCGGCGTTGGCCGCCGCGCTGGCCGACGGGGACCCGCACGCGCTCGGCGCCGCGCTGGACAACGACCTGCAGGACGCCGCCGTCGCCCTGCGGCCCGCGCTGGCCGGCGTCGTCGGCGCCGCCCGGGGCGCGGGGGCGCTCGGGGCCGTGGTCTCCGGGTCGGGGCCGACGGTCGCCGTGCTGGCCGACGGGGCGGACCACGCCGCCGAGCTGGCGCGGGTGCTCGGCGCCGCGCCGGAGGTCGCCGAGACCCGTCACGTCCACGGGCCGGTCGCCGGGGCCCGCCAGGTGGTCGGGGCGGACGTCTCACCCGACCACCCGTCGCTGCGGGGCCGCTGAGCGCCGAGGTCCGCCGCCGTGCTGAGACACTGGCGGCGTGGCCCACCTGCTGAACGCCGAGGCCGTCACCGTGCTCTCCGGGGCCCGCACCGTCCTCGACGGTGTCTCCCTCGGCCTGGACGACGGCGCCCGCGTCGGCGTCGTCGGGCGCAACGGTGACGGCAAGTCCACCCTGCTCGGCGTCATGGCCAGGACCAGGGACCTCGACGGGGGCCGCCTCACCCACGCCCGCGGGCTCCGGATCTCCTCGCTGTCGCAGACCGACGAGCTCGACGAGAGCCTCACCGTCGGCGGCGCGGTGCTCGGCGACGTGCCCGAGCACACCTGGGCCGCGGACCAGCGGGTCCGCTCGGTGCTCGACGGTCTGCTGGCCGACGTCGGCGACCTCTCCGCCCCCGTCGCGACCCTGTCCGGCGGTCAGCGGCGCCGGACCTCGCTGGCGCACCTGCTGGTGGGCAGCGAGGACGTGCTGCTGCTCGACGAGCCCACCAACCACCTCGACGTCGAGGGCGTGGCCTGGCTCGCGGACCACCTGCGCACCCGGTGGCAGCCCGGCCGCGGTGCGCTGGTGGTCGTCACCCACGACCGCTGGTTCCTCGACGCCGCCGTGGAGCGCACCTGGGAGGTGCACGACGGCGTGGTGGACGCCTTCGACGGCGGGTACGCCGCCTACGTCCTCGCCCGCGCCGAGCGCGACCGCCTCGCCGCGGCCACCGCCGACCGGCGCGCCAACCTCATGCGCAAGGAGCTCGCGTGGCTGCGGCGCGGCCCGCCGGCGCGCACGTCCAAGCCGCAGTTCCGCATCGACGCCGCCAACGCCCTCATCGCGGACGAGCCGCCGGCCCGCCAGTCCGTCGCGCTGCTCGGCGCGCAGTCCACCCGGCAGGGCAAGGACGTGGTCGACGTGGAGGGCGCCACCGTCGTCCTCGGCGGGCGCACGCTCCTGGACGACATCACCTGGCGCCTCGGCCCGGGGGACCGCGTGGGCGTCGTCGGGGTGAACGGTGCGGGCAAGACGACCTTGCTGCGCCTCATCACCGGGACGCTGCCGGACGGGGCTCTCGTCTCCGGGCGGGTCAAGACGGGCAAGACGGTCAGGGTGGCCGTCCTGAGCCAGCACCTCTCCGAGCTCGACGAGATCGCGGACCTGCGCGTGCTGCAGGCCGTGGAGCGCGAGGCGCGCGTGGTGGTCGAGGCCGGCAAGGAGGTCAGCGCCTCGTCCCTCGTGGAGCGGCTCGGCTTCACCGCGGAGCGGGCCTGGGTCCCCGTGCGGGACCTCTCCGGCGGCGAGCGGCGGCGGCTGCAGCTGGCGCGGCTCGTGATCCACCAGCCCAACCTGCTGCTGCTCGACGAGCCCACGAACGACCTCGACACCGACACCCTCGCGGCCATGGAGGACGTGCTCGACGGCTTCACCGGCACGCTCGTCGTGGTCAGCCACGACCGCTACCTCCTCGAGCGGACCACCGACACCCAGGTGGCGCTGCTCGGCGACGGGCACGTGCGCGGGCTCGTCGGCGGGGTGGAGGAGTACCTCGCGCTGCGCCGTGCGGCGCTGGGGGGCGGCTCGGGGCGCGCCTCGGTGAGCGACCGGTCGACGGGCGCCGCCCCCGGAGCCTCGGCCGGCGGGTCCACCTCGAACGGTGCGTCCCCCGCCCAGGTCCGCGCGGCCCGCAAGGACGTGACCCGGATCGAGCGCCAGCTGGACCGGGTCGCCGCGTCGCAGGCGCGCGTGCACGAGCAGATGGCGGCGAGGGCGACCGACGCCGAGGCGATGGTCGCGCTGTCCGGGGAGCTGGGGGTGCTGGCCTCGGAGAAGGAGACCCTGGAGATGGACTGGCTGGAGGCCGCCGAGATCGTCGGCTGACTGGTGGGGGAGCCGTCAGGCAGCGCTGCGAGCCCTCCCCGGCGCGATGGTCCGGCAGATCCTCGCGAGGAGGACCCGCAGGCTGATGGTGAGCAGCGCCACGACGCCTGCCGCGACGGCGACGGCGGCGAGCGCCGACCCGAGGGGCCCGACCAGCACCACCACCAGGGGCAGGCCGATGAAGATCGAGGTGACGAGGCTGGCCAGCGCCCACAGGGCCACGGTCGACCAGGGGTTGGCCGCCAGCGCCCGGTCGTCACCGGGCAGCGGCGCCGCCTGGACGTCCTGGAGGCCCGAGCGGACGCCGAGGTCGGGGAGCGCCTGCGGCGCCAGGTCGAGGGTGAATCCCTCCCTCGACGTCATCCGCCAGACGTCCTCGACGGTCATCGTCGTCGTGCTCCTCGTCGCGCTCATGCGTGCGTCCTCTCGGTGCTGGCGCCCGCGAGCGCCCACGCCGGCGCGGCGTTCGCCGCCGCGTCGGCCGTCGTGGTCTTGGGGGTGGGCTTCCACGCGACGGTCCGGACCCCGGTCCACCACTGCAGCAGGGCCCAGAGCCCCGCTGCGCTCTCGATGCCGCCGGCGACGGGCGCGACCGCGAGCGCCCTGAGGACCTCCACCTCCCGGCGGGCGGAGGTCATGGGCGCGTAGGTGACGTTGAGCACGGCGCCCAGGACCACGGAACCCAGCCACAGCATGCCGACGACAGCCATCCAGCCGGCGAGCCAGGGGTTGACGGGGAGCGGCTCGTCTATCACGAGGTCGACGACGGTCACCGCCGCGATGAAGGGCAGGCCGACCCAGGCCGTCACGGCGGCCACGGCGCCGGCCGCGAAGGTGCCCACCCGGAACCAGGTGCCGAGGACCAGCGACGTCCTCAACCTGGCGGGCAGCTCCCCGAAGCGCGGCGAGCGTCGCGCCATCGCCACGCCCTGGAGCACCCCGAAGATCCACCGGTGGCGCTGCTTGAACGCGCTGCGCACCGAGAAGGGCGGCTGCTCGAGCATGACGCACCCGTGCCAGCCGAAGACCTCGCTCCCGCCCTCGAGGAACGCGTTCATGCCGAACACGTAGTCCTCGGCGATGAAAGCCTCCCCGTCGAGCAGGCCGATGTCCCAGCCGATGCGGTTCTCGAACGCCTCGTCGACGACGAGGTTGGACCCGTGCAGGTGGAGCGGCATACCCTCCTCCATGACCTTGCGGCACTCGAAGCACCCCGCAGGTCGGTTGGCCTCCATGGCCTGGCACAGCGCCCCGGCGGAGGCGTACTCCAGCGGGTAGTAGATGGGGCCCTCGAGGACCATCGCGCTGGTGCTGGCGAGGACCTTGAAGAGCTTGCGCAGCTCGGCCGGCAGCATGACCGACTCCTCGTCGAAGTGGACGATGAAGGTTCGCTGCTCCTTGATGTTCCACCCCTCGCGGCGCCGCTCGACGGCGAGGTGGAGGCCGCGCGCCTTGAGCTTCGTGCCGTTCGGCGTCGCGTAGTCCGCCGGGACACCGAGGGTGTCGACGACGATGGGCGCGCCGACGAAGCGGCGCTCGACGGCGAGGGCCTGCTCCGGGTTCTCGGTGACCACCTCGACGGAGAGGTGGTCGCGGTAGAGGCGCGGGGACTCGTCGGCGAGGCGGAGGACCGCCTCGATGCCGCGGAGGATCACCTCCGTGCTCCCCTCCGACCCGCGGGTCGTGATCTGGACCTTGAGGTGGGGCAGGTCGATCCGCGAGAGCTCGGCGGTGGTGACCTCCTCGCGGCGGCGGTAGCGGCGCCAGTGGAAGATCAGGCTCCACCAGTAGGAGGTGAGGCGGAGCGCGATGACCGTGATGAGGACGGTGGCGATGGCGCCGGTGACGGTGACGAAGGGGGGGAGGGCCAAGAGGTATCACTGCTCCGAGGATCGAGGGAGCGGCAACACTGACGCAAAGCGGTCATACCGTCACATATGGCCCTCTGGTTAGTCCAATCGAGCGAATCAGCGAGCGTCAGACCTCCGCGCGAGCGTGGCCGCGCCGCGCTCGAAGGCCCGGGCTGCCGCCGGCGAGCTCGTCGTCCGCCAGTCGGTCTCCTTGTCGTGGTCGAACCACGTGAGCGCCTGGAGGTCAGGCTGGCGCGTGGCCCAGACGAAGAGCTCCTGGATCCACTCGGCCTTCGCGCCCCCGTCCTCGGACGAGGCCGTCTCGCCGATCACGACCGGCTTGCCCGGGGCGAGGGCGCGCACGTCCGCCAGCGTGGCGTCGAACAGCTGGGACGGTGAGCGCCACCGGGTGTCCTCTCGCGAGGTGCCCCAGTTGTAGCCGTCCAGGGCGACCACGTCGACGTAGTCGTCACCCGGGTAGAGGCCCGCCAGCGGGGCCGTCCCCGGCTCGACGACGTTCGGGCTCCACGCCCACTGCGCGTTGCTCGCCCCCTCGCGGCGGAAGAGGTCCACGGCGTGGCGCCACGCCTGCACGTACTCCCCGGGGCGGTTGCCGTTGACGCCCTCGCTCCAGGGGTACCAGGTGCCGTTCATCTCGTGCGCGAAGCGGATGACGGTCGGGGATCGTTGCTGCTCGACGGCGCGCGCCCAGGCGGTCAGCGCCTCGTCCCGCGACCCGTCGATGACGCGGGAGAGGCGGTACCCGGGCTGGTCGGTGGTGTCGGCGGCGAAGTCGTAGGGCTCCAGCGTCACGACCAGGGTGGCGTCACCGACGCGGTGGCCGGACAGCTCCTCGGCGCTGATCGGGGCGTCCAGCGCTGCGTAGATCGTCGTGAGGTCCGGCTGCGCCACGACGTCCCTGGCGCTGCCGTCCTCGGGGACCGCGACGCCGAGCCCGATGGCGTGACCGCTGGGCCACAGCGACGCGCCCACCCGGAACGGCGCCGCGTCGGCATCGCCCCCGACGTCCGCGCGGACGTCGACGACCTGCTGCGGATCACCGCCGACCATCACGTCACGCGCGAAGGCGCCCTCGTCGTCCGTCCTCACCGGGGCCGGGGGGCCGCCGGCACGGACCCGTCCGCCGGATCGAGGGGGGAAGCCCGTGCCGCTCACGGTGACCACCGTGCCCGAGATCCCCTGGCTGAGCGACAGGGCGACGGACGGGTCCGGCCGGGACCGCGCCACCGCCAGGGCGGCCAGGAGGACCGCGACCAGGACCAGCACCGCCACGACGACGGCGCCGCGGGCGCGCGATCGACCCGGTGCCTGCACGGCTCGATGGTGCCGCACGCGGCGGTCGGTGCGGCGGGGGACGGTTTTTGTCCCGTGTGCTTGACACATTCTGCCTGAACGCGTAACTTGTGCTGCCTACCAGGTACAAGGAGGCAGCCCGTGTCCCTTCCGATGCTTTTCGTGGTCGGAGCCCTCGTCGTGACGGGGGTCGTCGTCGTCGCAGCGCTCATCACGCTCGTCGTCACGCTCGCGCGGCGTCGGGCCTAGCCGCGTGACGACCCTCGGCGACATGGGGCCCAGCCGCCCGTCCGGTGTCCCGACCGTCCTCGTGGCGAGATGGCTCACGACGTGGAGGTGGGCCGGCCTCCTCGTCGGCGTGTCCGCGGCGGTCCTGGTGTCCGCGCCCGACCCGCTCGGCCGCGGCGTGGTGCTCGCGCCGGCGGTGGCCGCGTCCGGGGTGCTGCTCGGCGTGCTCGCGGGGGAGCTGTCCGCCGGCCGGACCCGGCGCTCCCGCCGCTCGGCGTCGCTGCGCGTGCGCCGGGTGCGCGAGCACCTCCCGGTCGTGATGACGACGTGCGTCGCCGCGAGCGCCCTCGGCCTCGGGGCGCTGCTCGTCTGGACCACGGTCGTGGGCGCAGGAGGCGATGGGCGCTCCCTCGTCATCGAGTGCGGAGCGACGGCCCTCACCAGCGGCCCCTGGCCCGGCCTGTCCTCCAGCGCCCCGCTCGCGGCGGCGCTGGTCGGTGGCCTCGTCCTCGCCGCGGCCGGAGCGCGAGCGGCCGCCCTCCGTCCTCGTGCCGGAGACCCCGCCGACCTCGTGTCGACCGCGGCGGACGACGCGGTCCGGCGCCGGAGCACCGAGGCCGTCGTCGCCGCGTACGGGGTCCTGGTCGCGGCGTCGGCGTGCGGCGTGGTGATCGTCACCGCGATCGTCATGCACCAGCCGCCCTGCGCGCCCGTGTGGTGGGCGCCGCTGCGCTGGGGGCTCGTCGCCGCCGCGCCGCTGATGCTCGCGCTCCTCGTGTGGTGCGCCGTGGCCGTCCTCGTGCCCGGGCCCCGCGACGTCGCCGACCGGCCGTTCTCCACGCTGACATGACCGTCGCTCCCGTCCTCACCGTGGACACCGACGACCCCACCCCGCCGTTCGAGCAGGTCCGGCGTCAGATCGCCACGCTCATCGAGGGCGGACGGCTCTCCCGCGGGCAGCGGCTGCCGGCGCTGCGCCAGCTCGCGTCCGATCTCGGGCTGGCGGTCGGGACGGTGGCCCGGTCCTACCGCGAGCTGGAGGCCGCCGGGCTGGTGGCCTCGCGGCGCGGCGCAGGCACGAGGGTGGTCGGTCCGTCCTCGCCGAGGATCGACCACGACGCCCTCGGGGACGCGGCCCGGGACTACGTCGCCAGGGCCAGGGAGCTGGGCGCGGACGATGCCGCGATCACGGCGGCGGTGCAGGCTGCGACCGTGCGGGGCGGCGCGCCTGGTCCGGACCGGCGCACCGCGGCGCTCGCGGCCGTGCCGGCTGCCCGGTCCTGACGCCGAGCGGGGAGATCGCGCGGTTCGTGACGGGTCGAGCGGGGAGCCGGTGTGGCTTGCTGCGGCGTGTCGTGGGTGCTGGGTCCCCGCTCGGGGCGGAGGCGGGACGAGAGCGGCGGCGGGCGCGGCACCCGGCCCCTGCGAGCCTCAGCCCCGCAGGGCCTGCTCGCGACCCTCGTGCAGGCGCGGCTCGCGCTCCAGCCCGCTGAGGCCGTTCCACGCGAGGTTGACGACGTGGGCGGCCACGCTCGCCTTGTCCGGCGCCTGCTCCCCGAGCCACCACTGACCGGTGAGCGCCA
>JARICT010000019.1 GCA_029257185.1 Quadrisphaera sp. | reverse complement strand
CCTCCACCGCGCCCAGCTCGTCGAGCAGCGCCGTGCCGTCGCGCACCGCCCGCCGGTCCGGGGGGTCGATGAAGGGGAAGTCGTCGATCTCCCCGAGGTCCAGGGAGAGCATCCGCAGCAGCACCGCCGCGAGGTTGGTGCGCTGGACCTCCGGGTCGGTGAAGCGCGGGCGCGCCTCGTAGTCGGCCTCGGAGTAGAGCCGCAGGCACACCCCGTCGGCCACGCGCCCGCACCGGCCCGCGCGCTGGTTCGCCGACGCCTGGCTCACCGGCTCCACCGGCAGGCGCTGGACCTTGCTGCGCAGGGAGTACCGGCTGATGCGCGCCGTCCCCGGGTCCACGACGTAGCGGATCCCCGGCACCGTCAGCGACGTCTCCGCCACGTTGGTCGCCAGCACGATCCGCCGGTGGACCCCCGCGGGCCGGCGCTCGAAGACCCGGTGCTGCTCCGCCGCCGACAGCCGCGCGTACAGCGGCACCACCTCGGTGCGCGGCAGCCCCAGGGCGTTGAGGGCGTCGGCGGTGTCGCGGATCTCGCGCTCGCCGGCGAGGAAGACCAGCACGTCGCCGTCCGGCTCGGCCTCCAGCTCGGCCACGGCGTCGACGATGGCCTCGATCTGGTCGCGCACGACGGCTGGGGCGGCGTCGTCCAGCGGCTCCCCGTCGTCGTCCGTGGCCTCCGCCGGCAGCTCCTCCACCAGCGGGCGGTAGCGGACCTCCACGGGATAGGTGCGCCCCGAGACCTCGATGACCGGCGCCCCGCCGAAGTGCTCGGAGAAGCGCACCGGATCGATGGTCGCGGAGGTGATGACCACCGTGAGGTCGGGGCGGCGGGGGAGCAGGCGCTTGAGGTAGCCGAGGAGGAAGTCGATGGTCAGGGACCGCTCGTGGGCCTCGTCGATGATGATCGTGTCGTAGGCCAGCAGGTCACGGTCGCGGCTGATCTCGGCGAGCAGGATCCCGTCGGTCATCACCTTCAGCAGGGTCTGCGGCGACACCTGGTCCGTGAAGCGCACCGCGTACCCCACGAGGCCGCCGACGCCGTCCTCGCCGACCTCCTCGGCGATGCGCTCCGCGACGGCCCGGGCCGCGATGCGCCGTGGCTGGGTGTGCCCGATCATCCCGCGCACCCCGCGGCCCGCCTCCAGGAGGATCTTGGGCAGCTGCGTGGTCTTGCCCGACCCGGTCTCCCCGGCGACGACCACCACCTGGTGGTCCCGGACCGCCTCGGCGATCTCTGCGCGGCGCCCGCTCACCGGCAGCTCCTCCGGGTAGCTGATCACCGGCACCGACGCGGCGCGCTCGACCATCGCCAGCTCGGCGCTCGCGAGGTCCGCGGCCGCGCGCTCGCGGGCCTTGACCGCCTCGGGGCCCCGGCCGGACGCCGCGCCCCGGAGGCGCCGCTCCAGCCGGGCCGCGTCGCGCGGGCCGACGTGGGCGAGGCGAGCGAGGAGGTCGTCGGTGGAGGCGCGCGCCGCGGCGGCGTCGCCGGCGCTCGTCGAGGGGGTGCCCGCGGGGTCCGTGTGGGTCGTGTCCATGCCGGGGTCATGGTCTCAGAGCCGGCCGCCGGCGGCAGTCCAGCGGTGCGGGGCGCTCTGCGGGCTGCCGGCCCGTGGCGGCCCAGCGACCGGCCCGTGGCGGCCCGTGAGGGGAAGGCCTCGTGCGGGGACCTGATGCGCGCGACACGCCGACGGCAGGCACATCAACTCCCCGCTCGGCGGGCGTGGGCGGCATCAACTCCCCGCTCGGCGGGCGCGCCTCGTCCGGTTCGCTGGCAGAGCGTCCGGTTCGCCCCTCAAGTTGACTCTTCGTCACCAAGGCATGACTTTCCGCATCGGTGCGGACGAGGCTGGAGCCCGCAGGAGGATCTCGTGACCCCGCAGACGCCCCCGTCCCCCGCGTCCCCGTCAGCCCCGCGTTCCTCGAACCGGCGGGTCCGACGGCGTCGACGGGTCGCGGTGGCCACGGCGGTCGGCGCTGCCGCGGCGTTGGTGGGCGCCGCGCTGGTCGCCCCCCTCGCCTGGGCGAAGGAGCCGCGTCTGCCCGGGGCGGCGCTCGCGCCGCAAGAGCGCTCCGACGTGCAGGCCAACCTGTGGGAGTGGAGCTGGCCCTCGGTAGGGCGCGAGTGCACCACCCTCCTCGGCCCCGCCGGCTACGGCGGCGTACAGGTGGCGCCGCCCGCGAGCTCGCTGTCCCGCCTCGCGCCCGACGAGGAGACCGGCGGGCCCGGCGGCGTGCGCCACCCGTGGTGGGAGGTCTACCAGCCCGCGACCTCCGAGCTGGACTCCCGGATGGGCACCGAGGAGGAGTTCCAGGCCATGGTCGACACCTGTCGCGGCGCCGGCGTGAAGGTCTCCGTCGACGCGGTGGTCAACCACATGACCGGCCAGGGCGAGACCTCCTACTCCGGCGCGGACCACGACGACTACAGCTACCGGACCGGCGCGGGCGCCGAGCCCGGCAGCCTGTACACCCGCGAGGACTTCCACGAGAAGGGCACCGGCGTCGACCGGTGCCCGACGGGCTCCGGCGACATCGAGGACTTCAACGACGAGCGCCAGGTGGTCCGCTGCGAGCTGCTGAGCCTGGAGGACCTGCGCACGGACGTCCCGGAGACCCGCGCGAAGGTCGTCGCCCATCTCAACGACCTCATCGCTCGCGGGGTCTCCGGCTTCCGGGTCGACGCGGCCGAGCACGTGGGGAACGAAGACCTCACCGCGATGCTCGCCGAGCTCGCCGACACCGTCGATGGCGAGCGCCCGCGGTGGGCCCTGGAGGTCTTCCGAGGACGCCGGACTGGTTCCCAGCGAAAAGTCCCCGATGTTCGTCCAGAACCACGACACCGAGCGGGGCGACGAGACCCTGTCCTACGAGGACGGCGCCACCAACCTCATCGCGAACCAGCTGATGCTCGCCCACCCCTACGGCACGCCGCCGGTCTACTCCGGCTCCACCGTCGAGGAGGGCTACGCCTCACCGCCGGCGGACGAGGACGGCGTCATCACCGACACCGCCTGCGGCTCCGAGCAGCGGGCGTGCGTGGTCAGGGACCCGCAGATCACCGCGATGGTGGCCTTCCACACCGCCGTCGGTGACGCCCCGCTGACCAACTGGTACGACGACGGCCTCCACCTCATCGCCTTCATCCGCGGCGACCGGGGCTGGTTCGCGGTCAACAACGCCGAGGAGCCCGTCACCGTCACCGTCGACGCCGGGCTGCGGCGCGGCACCTGCTGCGACACCGCTGGGAGCGGCGCGCACGCCCGGTGGCGGCTGCGACGGCGACGAGGTGCGCGTGGGCTCCGACGGCGCCGCGGAGATCACCGTGGCGGGCACGAGCGCAGTGGCGCTCACCGCTGGCAAGCCGCGACCGGTCAGGCCGCTGGCCACCGCGCCGCGCCCGGCCGGCGAGTGACGGGCCGAGCGGCGAGTGACGGGCCCAGCGAGGGGCAGAGCGACGGGCAGGGGCCGGCGCCGCGGCGTACCGTTGGCGCCCATGAGCGAGAACACCCCCCAGCAGGGCGCGGGCAAGACCGGCGGCCTCCCCGGCGCCAACGCCGACCCGGTCACCGAGGAGCTGCCCGACGACCAGGCCGCCGAGCTCCAGGCCGGTGACGTCTCCACCCAGGAGCCGGCGTCGGAGCCGCCGCACGACGGCGTGTGACGCTGAAGACCACCCTCTCGGGCACGGTGCTGCCCGAGGTCGACGCGCCCGTCACCCAGCTGGGGTGCGCGGACGACGTGGCGGCGCTGGTCGCGCGCGGCGACGTGCTGGTCCTCACCGGCGCGGGCGTCTCGACGGGGTCGGGGATCCCGGACTACCGCGGGCCGCGCGGGGCGTTCCGCACCGGCCACGTGCCGATGCGCTACGAGGAGTTCACCACCTCCCCCGCCGGGCGCCGCCGGTACTGGGCCCGCGGGCTCGTCGGCTGGCACCGCATCCAGGCCGCTCAGCCCGGCGAGGCGCACCGCGGCGTCGCCGCCCTGGAGAGGGCCGGTCTCACCCGCGCCGTGGTGACCCAGAACGTCGACGGGCTGCACCAGGAGGCGGGTGCCCGCGACGTCGTCGAGCTCCACGGCGCGCTGGGGCGGGTGGTGTGCCTGGACTGCACGGCCGCGCTGCCGCGCCAGCACTTCGACCGCCGCCTCGACGCGGCGAACCCCGGGTTCGCCGAGCGCGCGGCCGCCGCGATGGTGGGGCTGCGGGTCAACCCCGACGGGGACGTCGAGCTGCCCGAGGACCTCGTCGACGGCTTCGCGCTCGTGGACTGCCCGGTGTGCGAGACCGGGCGCCTGAAGCCGGACGTGGTGTTCTTCGGCGAGGCGGTGCCCCCGGCGAGGGTGCGCCGCGTCACCGACGCGCTGGCCGCGGCCAGCTCCGTCCTCGTGCTCGGGTCGTCCCTGTCGGTGATGAGCGGGTACCGGTTCGTGCGGGCGGCGGTGCGCGCCGGCACGCCGGTGGCCATCGTCAACGCCGGGCCGACCCGCGCCGACGACGACCTGGTCCCCGGTCGCGACGTCCGGCTCGACACCGCCGTGGAGCCGGTGCTGGCCGGCGTGGTGGCGCGGCTCGTCTGAGCGGCTCGTCCGGGCCGGGACGGCCACGGACGGGCACGGACATCGCCGTCGCCGCGGCGCCGGTCAGCCGTCCAGCGGCTCGGCGAGACCGTCGGGGTCCTGGCGCGTCCGCACGGTCTCGAGCGCGCTGCCCGAGCGCCCCCGGAGGCGCCGGTGGATCGAGGCGGCGATCCGCGCCGCCTGGGTCTTGGCGCGCTCGGCCTTCTCCCCGGCGAAGAGGTCGTCGACGGTGGCGGTCCAGATCGTGAGCCACCGCTCGAAGTGCTCGCGCTCGAGCGTCACCTTCGCGTCGAGCGCGACGTGCACGTCGAAGGCGTTCCGGGTGTAGAGGCCGGCGCGGAACAGCACGGTCTCCCAGAAGTCGCACATGATCGGCAGGTGGCGGTCGAGGTCGAGGTGGGCGACGTCGGTGAAGACCGGTCCGATGAGCTCGTCCTCGAAGGCCCGGCGGTAGAACGTCGTCACCAGCTCGGCGACGTCGTCGCGGTCCTGCACGTCTCGCACCACGTCACCATCCTCCCCTGCGCACCGGACGCGAGCACACGGCGCCGGACGCCGCGCTCAGGGCGGTGGACCGCGCCTCAGGCCGTCAGGACCGCGGGGGTCCCGTCGAAGCGTTCCAGCCCTGCCGGGACCACGTCCTGGCCGAGACGCTCGCGGGCGCTGGCGGCGTCGAAGACCTCGACGGTCCCCGCCACGTCCACGCCGGCCCCGACCTCGCCGCCTGCCGGCGCCGTGGGGCCGTAGACGAGCACCGGGTCCGCGCCGCCCTGCTCGGCGGTGACCGCGACCGCGCCGACGCCGATCACCTCGACCAGCGTGGCCGTGAAGGCGACCTCCTCGCCGATCCGCGTCGACAGCTCGCTCGCCGGGGCGGGCTCTGCGCCGTCGCCGCCCGTGACGTCGGAGCCCGGCGCTGCGGGCGTCCCCCCGGAGCTGGGCATCGGCGAGCCGAGCGGCGTCGTCGGGCTGGGGGACTGGTCGCCGGCCGGCGGCGCGGTGACCTGAGCGGTCGACGACGCGCCGTCCTCCCCGTTGCCGCACCCGGCGAGCGTCAGGGTCAGCGTGAGGGCGAGCGCGCTCGCGGCCAGCGGGGCGGGTGGTGTCACGGGTCGTCCTTCGCTCGCTGTCGGTGGGGTCCCGACGATAGAGCAGAAAGCACTCAACGTGACGAGATGTCACGCAGTGATGGCAGCTCCCCACCACTCGCGGGGGATGCCGAACCCGGCCACCAGGGTCTGCGTCTGCGGGCGCAGCTGCGCGCACAGGTCGTTGACGGTGGCCACGAGCGCCTTCGAGCGCTTCGGGCTGATCCAGCCGCGCTCGAGGAACCACGCGCGGTCCTCCTCCAGCCCGGAGAGCACGTGCAGGTCCATCACCCGCGAGAGCAGCTCGCGCTCGGGGCCGTGGGGCTGCGCGTCGATCGCGGAGGCGAACGACTCCGCGATCAGCCGCTCGGCGTGCACGCGTGCGGCCAGGACCATGTGGTCCTGCACCTCGTTGGTCACCTCGAAGCCCTTCTCGGTCCTGGCCAGGGTCCGCATCCGGGCGACCAGGGAGTCCAGCACGCGGGCCTCGCGCCAGGCCAGGGCCCGCAGCTGCCACGTGCGGTCCAGCAGCGTCACGGACTCGTCCTCGCCCCACGGGTTGACCTCGGCGAGCCGCTGGGCCAGCGCCCGCGCCTCGGTGCGCACCGCCAGCGTGTCGAGCACGGTCGTGGTGATCTTCTTGGCCCGCCCCAGCGTGTCGAGGCCCTTGAAGGAGTCGCGGTACCCGGTCAGCAGGCCCTTGGCGACGAGCTGGAGGAGCACGGTGTTGTCGCCCTCGAAAGTGGTGAACACGTCGGTGTCGGCCTTCAGCTGCGGCAGCCGGTTCTCGGAGAGGTAGCCGTTGCCGCCGCACGCCTCGCGGGCGGCCTGGATGGCGGCCGTGGCGTGCCACGTGGCGACGGCCTTCATGCCCGCGGCGTGGTGCTCCAGGGCCCGGGAGGCCTCCGGGTCGGCGGTGCCGCCCTCGAGGACGGTCTGCTGCACGGCGTGGAGCTCCGCGGTGAGGTCGTCCTGGGCGAACCCGAGCCCGATGGTGCGGGCCAGCAGCGGCAGCAGGCGGCGCTGGTGCGTGCGGTAGTCCAGCAGCGTCACCTCCCCGTCGGCGCCGGCGCGGGGGAACTGGGTGCGGGACTCCGCGTAGGTCAGGGCGATGGCCATGGCCTGGCGGGTCGCGGCCAGCGCGCCGCCGCCGATGCACACCCGGCCCTTGACCAGGGCGCCGAGCGTGGTGAAGAAGCGGGCGTTGCGCGAGGCCAGGCTCGAGGAGTACGAGCCGTCGGCGGCGACCTGGCCGTACTTGTCGAGCAGGTTCTCCCGCGGCACGCGCACGTGGTCGAAGACGATCCGTCCGTTGTCGACGCCGTTCAGGCCGGCCTTGCGGCCGTCGTCGGACGTGGTGACGCCCGGCAGGTCCTTCCCGTCCTCGCCCCGCAGCGGGACGAGGATCGCGTGGACGCCCTGGTTCTCGGGCTCCTCGCCAGGTCCGCCGGTGATGAGCTGGGCGAAGACCACGGCCAGGCGCGCGTCCTTCGCGGCGTTGCCGATGTAGTCCTTGCGGTCCTTCTCCGTGGGGGTGTGGACGACGAGCTCGCCGGTGCCCGCGTCGTAGGTCGCCGTGGTGCCGAGGCTCGCGACGTCGGAGCCGTGACCGGACTCCGTCATGGCGAAGCAGCCCGGCAGGGAGACGTCCATGGCGCCCGGCAGGTACTTGTGGTGGTGGTCCGCCGTGCCCAGCGCCTGGATCGAGCCGGCGAACAGCCCGAACTGCACGCCGGCCTTGATGGTCAGCGACAGGTCGGCCAGCCCCAGGGACTCGAAGTGGACGGTCGAGGCGCCCACGTCCGCGGTGCCGCCCACGTCGGTCGCGAACGAGGTCAGGTGCCCGCCGTGCTTCGCGAGCTCGACGAGGCGCTCGCTCGTCAGCGCCCGCTGCTCGTCGGTGGTCAGGTGGTCGATGGGGTGGCAGTACTCCGCCGGCAGCGTGGCGCGCAGCTCGTCGCGCACCCAGCCCCAGCGCCCGTCCATGATCGCGCGCAGCGCCTGCGGGTCGGCGTCGATGCTGGCGGCCGAGCGCTCGGCGACGGCGCCGTGAGGCTGCAGGCGCGTGGGGGCGGTCGCGTCCTCGGCGATCTGAGCGGGGCGGTCCGTGGTCGTGGTCATGACTGCTCCTGGAGGTGGGGGGAGGAGAGGGAGGTGTCGATGTCGAGGGGCGCGGCGGGGACGGAGGGGACCAGCGAGGGTGCGAGGCCGCCCCAGGCCAGGTCGGTGAGCGCGTCGGTCAGCTCCTCCACGCCGAGCGGTGCGCCCGCGCCCGCGTCCGTGCCCGCATCGGGGAGGGTCAGCACGCCGTCCTGCGCGGCGCCCAGCCAGTGGTCGGCGCCGGCGCGCACCATCCCCACCAGGCTGTGCGCCCACACCGCCGCGACGGCCCGGGACAGGCCGCCGGCGCGCAGGTGCTTGCCGATCAGGCGGGTGAGCTCGGCGGAGACCGCCGCGGACAGGCCCGCGACGGGGTCGCCTCCGGGGTTCGTGCTGGTGGCGCCGCCGCGCGCGGTGACGAACCGGTAGACGTTCGGGTCGTCGGTGACCAGCTGGAGGTAGGTGCGGATGACGGAGCGCAGACCGGCGCGAAAGTCGGCGGCGCCGGCGCTCGCGACCTGCAGGGCCGCGCTGACCCGGGCGTCGACCCGCTCGGCGACGGCGGCGTGCAGCTGGTTCTTGTCCGCGAAGTGGCGGTACAGCACGGTCTTGGACGTCTGCGCCAGCGCGGCGATCTCGTCCATCCCCACGTCGGGGCCGGCCCGGGAGATCGCGCGCACCGCCGCGCTGACCAGCTCTTCGCGGCGCGCCCGGCGGTGCTCGGCCCAGCGGGTGCTGCGCCCGTCGGGCACGGCGATTCCCTGTGGCGCGCGCACGGCGGACGGGCTCATGCTCCGAAGAGTACGCGGTACGGGGAGTACCTGCTACCTCGAGTATCTGCTACCCGGAGTATCTGCTACCGACGGTACCGGGTAGGCGCCCGGCTGCCCTAGGGTGGCGCGATGACGTCGTCCCCGGCCGCCATCATCGGCGGCAACCGCACCCCCTTCGCCCGCGCGCACGGGCGCTACGCCCACGCCAGCGCCCAGGACCTCCTCACCGCCGCCCTCGACGGCCTGGTCGCCCGCCACTCCCTCGCGGGGATGCGCCTCGGTGAGGTCGCCGGGGGAGCGGTGCTCAAGCACAGCCGCGACTTCAACCTCACCCGCGAGGCCGTGCTCTCCACCGCGCTCGACCCCGCCACCCCCGCGCACGACCTGCAGATGGCCTGCGACACCGGCGTCGAGACCGCCGTGACGGTGGCCAACAAGATCGCCCTCGGCCAGATCGACGTCGGCGTCGCGAGCGGTGTCGACACCGCCTCCGACGCCCCCGTCGCCGTGGACGACGGCCTGCGCCGCGTGCTCATCGCCCTCTCCCGCGCCAGGACCACCAAGGCGCGCCTGGCCGCGCTCGCCCGCCTGCGCCCCCAGCAGCTGAAGCCCCAGGTCCCCAGCACCGCCGAGGCCCGCACCGGGCTGTCCATGGGCGAGCACGCCGCGCTGACCGCCGCCCGGTGGAAGATCACCCGGACGGCCCAGGACGAGGTGGCGCTCGCGAGCCACGCCCGCCTCGCGGCCGCCGACGAGCGCGGCTTCTTCGACGACCTCATCACCCCCTTCGCCGGCCTGCAGCGCGACGACAACCTGCGACCCGACACCTCGATGGAGCGCCTCGCGAAGCTCAAGCCCGTCTTCGGCCTCGGCGCGGGCGTCGGCGCGGAGCCGACGCTGACCGCGGGCAACTCCACCGCGCTCACCGACGGCGCCTCCGCCGTGCTGCTCGCCAGCGACGCGTGGGCCGCGGAACACCGCCAGCCGGTGCTCGCCCACCTCGTCGACGCCGAGTCCGGAGCGGTCGACTTCGCCTCCGGGCGCGAGGGCCTGCTGATGGCCGGCGTCTACGCCGCTCCGCGCCTGCTCGCCCGGCGCGACCTGCGCCTGGCCGACATGGACCTCGTCGAGGTCCACGAGGCCTTCGCCTCCACCGTGCTCACCACCCTCGGGGCCTGGGAGGATGCGGAGTTCTGCAGCACCCACCTTGGCCTGGACGCCCCGCTCGGGACGGTCGACCGCGACCGCCTCAACGTCGCCGGCTCCTCGCTGGCCACCGGGCACCCGTTCGCCGCCACCGGCGGGCGCATCCTCGCCACCGTCGCGAAGCTGCTGCGCGAGCGCGTCGACTCCGGCGCCCCCTCGCAGGAGAAGGGCGTCCAGCGCGCGCTGGTCTCGGTGTGCGCCGCCGGCGGGCAGGGCGTCGTGGCGCTGGTGGAGGCCCGGTGAGCGCCCCTGGCGCCACGTCCCCGGCCCCCGCGGACCGCTACCGCGACGCCGTCTCCCACGGCCCGGGCGCGGCTCTCGCGAAGCGCCTCGGCCTCCCGCGCCCGACGCCGCTGCGCCGCCGCGGCGACGACGACGACGCGCTCCTGGTCGGCCCGGCGCTGGTGGTCTCCGTGCCGCTCGAGGGCTCGGCGGCGTCCGCGGCCTCCGATGCTTCGCGGGGCGAGCCGTTGGCCCCGGTGCTGGCCGACCTCCTGCGCGGCGCGGGCGCCGAGGTCGACGCGCCGGGCGGCGGGACCACCGGCACGTCACTCGCCTCTGATAACAGAAGCAGGCGTGGCGCGCTCCTCCTCGACGCCACCCGGATCGACACCGTGGGCGACCTCGACGACGTCCGTGCCGTCCTCGCACCCGCCGTGAAGGCGCTGGCTCCCCACGGCCGCGTGGTGGTCCTGAGCCGGGTGCCCGCGCTGCCGGGCAGCGGGGGGTCCGTCATGGCCGACGTCGAGCGCGCCGCGGCGCAGGCCGGGCTCGAAGGCCTGGTCCGCACCCTCGCGAAGGAGCTGCGCGACGGGGCCACCGCCAACCTCGTCCGGCTGACGGGGGAGAGCGCCGACGCGCACGCGGCGGTCGGTGCGGCGGCCTCCACGCTGCTGTTCCTCGCCTCGGCCGCCTCCGCCTACGTGAGCGGCCAGGTGGTCGACGTCGCCGTCGGGCCGTCGTCCGCCGGCGAGCGCCGCCAGGCTGAGCCGAGTCCGACGGGGCCCCTCGACCAGCCCGCGGACCAGACGCTGGCGGGGCGGGTGGCCGTGGTCACCGGGGCGGCCCGGGGCATCGGCGCGGCCATCACCGCGGTGCTCGCCGCGCGGGGCGCCCACGTGGTGGGCGTGGACGTGCCGGCGGCCGGCGACGCGCTCGCCCGGGTGGTCAACGCCGTGGGCGGCAGCGCCCTGGCGCTGGACATCACCGCCGACGGCGCGGGTGAGCGGCTCGCCCGCTACCTCGTGGACCGCCACGGCGGGGCACACCTGGTGGTGCACAACGCCGGCATCACCCGCGACAAGCTGCTCGTCAACATGGACGAGGCGCGCTGGCGCTCGGTGCTCGAGGTCAACCTCGCCGCGCAGCTGCGCCTGACCGACGCCCTGCTGAGCACCGACGGGGCGCTGACCGAGCGCGCGCGCGTCGTCGCGGTGTCGTCGACGTCCGGGCTCGCCGGCAACCGCGGCCAGTCCAACTACGCGACGTCGAAGGCAGGCGTCGCCGGGATGGTGCGGGCGCTGGCCCCCGCGCTGGCCGGCCGCGGCATCACCGTCAACGCCGTGGCCCCGGGCTTCATCGAGACCGACATGACCGCCGCCATGCCTGCGCTGACCCGTGAGGCGGCCCGCCGGGTGTCCTCGCTGCGCCAGGGCGGCCTGCCCGTGGACGTCGCGGAGACCATCGCCTGGCTCGCCGACCCTGCGTCGGGCGCGGTCACCGGCCAGGTGGTCCGGGTGTGCGGGCAGAACATCGTGGGGGCCTGACGTGCGAGCAGACGCGAACGACGACGTGGTGCTGACCTCGCCGCCGGCCCTCGGCCCGCTGTACGCCCGCGCGGTGGTGCCGCGGCGCGGCGGCTGGCCGTCGCTGGGGGAGCGGGCCGTGGTCGTCGAGACCACCGCCGACCCCGGCGCCGTCGCGGCCTACGCCCGGGTCTGCGGTCTCGGGGTGACCGACGCGCTGCCGGTCACCTACCCGCACGTGCTGGCCTTCGCCGCGCAGGTGCACCTCATGGTCACCCAGCCCTTCCCCTTCCCGCTGCTGGGTCTGGTGCACGTGCGCCAGCGCATCACGGCCCTGCGGCCGATCGCGCTCGACGAGCCGCTGCGCGTACGGGTGTGGGCCGCCGACCTCGCCGCGCACCCGAAGGGCGCCACGGTCGACCTGCACGCGGAGGTCACCGCCGGCTGCGAGACGGTGTGGACGGGCACGTCGCGCTACCTGCGTCGCGGCGCCGACGCGAGCGGGCTGCCGGCTGCCGGGGGCGACGAGCTGCCGGTCCCCGAGGGCCCGGCGGTGGGCACGTGGCCGCTCGGGGGCGACACCGGGCGGCGCTACGCGCGGGTCTCCGGCGACGTCAACCCGATCCACCTCTCGGCGCTGACCGCCCGTCCGCTGGGCTTCACGCGGCCCATCGCGCACGGGATGTTCACCATGGCCCGCACCCTCGCCGCCCTGGGACCGCGGGCGCTCGCGCCGGTCACCGCCCAGGTGGCCTTCGGGGCGCCGGTGCTGCTCCCGGCCACGCTCGCGCTCGTGGTGGACGAGCAGGACGTCGGCGGCGGGGTCGACGTCGCGGTGCGCTCCGGGTCGATGAAGCGCGTGCACCTCTCGGGGAGCGTGCGGCCGGTGTGACCGTCGGCCGTCCGGGGTCAGTCCCCCTCGAGGGCGCCGGGCTTGTGGACGGCCTCCTTGCCGCTCTTGTCGGACCGCACGAGGTACTGCGGGTCGTCCTTGCTGGCGCGCACGGTGCGCCCCGCCGCCTCGGTGTCCTGCGTGATCTTCTCCTCCACCTCGCCCGGCACGTCGTGGCCGTGCGAGGACCAGGTCACGTGGTCGCCCTTGCCCAGGTCGTCGCTCATGGATCCACTGTGCTGCCTGCGCGTCCCCGGCGCGCGTCCGGACGGCAGCCGCTGGGCGGGACGCTGCAGGCACCGGTCTCACCTCCTCGAGTCGACGGCCGTGGACCGTGCACCCGGCACCACCGGTCGGCGGTCGTCGGCTTGGGGCGCTGCTGGCCGCGCGCTGTCTCCGCTGGTCACAGGTCGCGCCTGGCGAGCGTCGTGGTGAACACGACGACGGAGACCGCAGACCAGGCGAGGAGCAGCAGGAACCCGCCGGGCGCGCTGAGGGTGGTGCTCGTGCCGGTCGCCTGACCGCGGATCGCTGCGGTGCTGGCGGCGTAGGGGGTCAGGGCCATGACGGCGGGGGCGGTCCGCTCGATCCACGCGAGCAGCAGCATCGGGGTGAGCACCAGGACCGCGACCGGCACGATGACGTTGCGCAGCACCAGCGTGAGCGCGGCGCAGAGGAGCGCGAAGGTGACGGCCGCGGCGCAGAACCCCGCGCCGGCTCGCAGCTGCGAGAGCTCGATCAGCGGTGGCGCTGAGGGATCGGTCCGGGTGCGGACCACCGCGTCCGTCACGAACACCACGGCGGCGGCTGCCAGGACGACCAGGGTCAGCGCGCCGAGCTGGGCGGCGGCCAGGGTGGCCCGCCGGGGGACCGCGCTGGCCGCGGCGCGCAGCTCCCCGGCGCGCAGACCCGAGGCGGTGACGACCGCGGCGAGGGCCATGAGGGCGACGACGGCCAGCGTCAGGCCGGTCGTCCCTCCGAGGTGGCGGCCGGTGCCGTCGGCCGCGGAGGTGGCGAGGCGCACGTCGGCGAAGACCGCTGGCGCGGCGACCAGCAAGAACGTGACCGCGAGGAGCATCGGCGTCCACGGCAGGGTCCAGGTCCTGGTCAGCTCGCCGCGCAGGGCGCAGCCGAGCGCGCTGGCCCGGTGGGAATCTCGCCCGGGCGGCGTGATCGCTGCGCTCATGCGAGGTCGCGCCGGACGAAGGTGATCCCCCAGGCGGCCGCGGGCACCAGCGCCCAGGCGAGCAGGATCAACACTCCGGCCCCGCGTCCGGGAGCCCCGGCCACCACGGGGTACCCGAACAGGAACGTCTGGGCCCCGATGATCGGCAGCGCCTGGTGCGCGGCGGGGGCGAAGGCCGCCAGGACGCCGGTGGCGGTGACGAGGAAGAGCGCGACGACCGCGATCAGGGCGAACAGCGTGCTGCGCAGGATCGCGGTGAGGGCGGCCGCCAGGACTCCGACGGCGACCCCGTACACCGCGATCCGCAGGGGCACCGCCAGGCCGGCGGACGAGAGCACGATGGCGTCGAAGCGCGCGGGGAGCATCACCAGGAGCACCACGTCGCCGAGCAGGCACCCGAGCAGGCACAGGCCCGCGCTGGCGATGACGACGGCTGCCAGCTTCGCGGCGAACAGCATGGTCCGGGAGGGCACGGCGAGCGCCGAGACCAGGACCTGGCGGTGCCGGTAGTCCTGGCCGGCGGTGAGGGCGACGGCGACGGGCAGGAAGAACGCCGCGCTCTGGTAGGCCGGTGCCAGCACCGCGTCCAGCACCGCACGCTCCACGGAGACGGCGGAGCCGTCGTGGTCCGTGAAGGTCGCCTCCGGCGCCAGGGTCCCGATCTGCTCCAGGAGCAGACCGGTGTTGAGCACCGCGAAGAGCGCGGTCAGGGCCAGGAGCACCGCGGCGCCGACCCACCACCCGCGCAGGGTCACGATCTTGGCCACCTCCGCGGCCAGCGCCCGCCCGAAGACGGTGCCCGGTACCTGAGGTCGCTGCCGGGAGGTCGTCGTCGCGCTCATCGGCGCTGCCCGCCGGCGCGCTCGAAGTAGGCGTCTTCCAAGGAGTCGTAGCCGTCGGTGAACTCCTCGACGGTGCCGGCGGCGCGCACCTGGCCGCCGGCGATCATCACGATGCGCTGGGCGACGCTCTCCAGCTCGGTCATGAAGTGGCTGGCGACCAGGACCGTGGCACCGTCGCGGGCCAGCTGCTGCACGAGGTGGCGGATCCACCGGATGCCCTCGGGGTCCAGGCCGTTCATCGGCTCGTCGAGCACGACCACCTGCGGATCGCCGAGCAGCGCGACGGCGATGCCCAGGCGCTGCTTCATGCCGAGGGAGTACCGGCCCACGCGCGTGCGGCCAGCGTCCTCCAACCCCACCAGGTCCAGGACCTCGCGGACGCGGGCCCTGCCGATGCCGTTGCTGCGGGCCACCCACGTCAGGTGGTCGGCCGCGCGGCGTTCGGGCACGGGCCCGGCGTCGTCGAGCAGCGCCCCGACGGTGTGCAGCGGGAACCTCAGGTCCCGGTACGCCTGGCCGGCGACCGTCGCGGTGCCCGAGGTGGGCCGCGTCAGCCCCAGGACGGCGCGCAGCGTCGTGGACTTGCCCGCTCCGTTGGGGCCGATGAGCCCGGTGACCACCCCTGGTGGCGCGGTGAGGCTGACCTCGCGCACCGCGGTGTGCCTGCCGTAGGTCTTGGTGAGCCGTTCGACCTCGATCATGACCGGGGCTCCTCTCGTCTGGGGTGCCGCAGACGCTAGGCGCGCGCCGCCGGTCGGCGCTGCTGCCGATCGGCCGGCGGATCGAGCCGATCGGCGGTGATCTGGAGCCGTGTGGCCGTCCTGTGGGCTGGCCGCGCGCGAGATGCTGTGCGGGTGGGCGGAGCGGCGGCGGCGGCGGCGGCGAGCACGGTCGTGGGCTCGGCCGTGCGCCAGGAGTCCGCGGCGGTGGCGGCGGCGGTGCGCTGCGCACCGCGCTCGGCGTGGGCGCGCGAGGCCGGCCTGCAGGTGCTCGCCGTCGGCCTGGCGCTTGTCGCGGCGGGCGCGGGCCCGACGGGCCCGACGGGGCCGACGGGGCCGACGAGCGTGCTGCTGGTGCCCGTGACCGCAGCCGTGGTGGCGGCCAGGTTGCGCTGGCCCGCCGCCGCGACGCTGGCCGCGGGGGCTGGGCTGACCCTCGTCGCGCCGGGGCTGTGGCTGGCGGGCGGGCTGGCTGCCTTCGACGTGGGCCGGCGCGAGAGCGACCAGCGACGTCTGTGGTGGGTCCTGGTCGCTGCCGGTGCGCTGGCCGTCGGGCTGAGCCCGGTGGTCCTGAGCCCGGTGGTCCTGAGCCCGGTGGTCCGGGGCGCGGCGGACCTGAGCGCGTCGGGCCTGGTGACCGGACTGGCCGCCGCGATGATCGCGGCGCTGCTGGTGCTGGTGCTGCCGGCGCTGTGCGGGGCTATGGTCGGCCAGCGCCGACCGGCGGCCCGGCTGCTGGCCGAGCGCAACGCCTACCTCGAGCGCGCTCGGTCCCTCAGCGTGGCGCAGGCGCGCCTGACCGAGCGGGCGGTGATCACCGGCGAGATGCACGACGTGCTCGGCCACCGGTTGAGCCTGCTCTCGGTCCAGGCAGGTGCGCTGGAGGTGCGCGCGGCCCAGGCGTCGCCGGAGATCAGGGCGCAGGCCAGGCAGCTTCGTGCCACCGCGGCCGAGGCGCTGGAGGACCTGCGGGCGACCCTGGCCCACGGCGGTCCGTCGGCCCCGAGCACCGGTGACCGGGGGATCGGGAGCCGGGAAGGCATCACCGCCCTGGCCGAGGAGTGGCAGCGCGCCGGCAGCCGTGTCGCGCTCACCTGGCGGGGCGGTGAGGTGGACGACGCGAGGGTGCGGCGGGCGGTGGACCGCGCGGTGCGCGAGGCTCTGACCAACGCTGCCAAGCACGCTCCGGGCGCCGCCGTCACCATCGAGGTGGGGTCGACGCCGGCGCGGGTGCGCGCCAGCATCGGCACCACCGCTCCCGCCCGCGAGATACCACCCAGCGCGGGTGGTGGGCTCGGGCTGGTCGGACTCGCCGAGCGGGCCCGGCTGCTGGACGGATGCGCCAGGTGGGGGCCAGGGCTGGCGGGGGGATTCGAGATCGTGCTCGACGTCCCGGCCCGGCCATCACCCGCCCTCGAACCCGACGAGGCCCCAGCGCCGGCACCGACCTCGCCTCTGCCACCGCCTCCGGCCGTCCAGCGGTCCGACGTGCTCACCTGGCGCCGGGTGAGCGTGGCTCTGGTGCTCGCAGCCGCCCTGCCGTTGGCCGTGGTGCTCACCGCGGCACTCGCCTGACGTCTGCGAGCCTGACGTGGTGGACGAGCGCGGCGCGGTGATCCAGGTGCTGCTGGCCGACGACGAGGACCTGCTGCGCACCGGCCTGCGGCTGATCCTCGACAGCGCTGACGACGTGGCTGTCGTCGCCGAGGCCGCGGACGGCCCCACCGCGGTGC
>JARICT010000008.1 GCA_029257185.1 Quadrisphaera sp. | reverse complement strand
GCCAGGTGCAGCAGGGCCCGCCGCAGGTGCGACTTCACGGTACCCAGCGGCATGCCCGTCCTCTCGGAGATCTCTCGGTGCGTCAGCTCCTCGAAGAACGCCAGGCGCACGAGGCCGCGGCGTGGTTCGTCGAGCTGGTCGACCGCCCCCACGACCGTCAGGCGATCCGTCACACGGGCTTGTTCGTCACCGACGGCCCCGAGGAGGGGTTCGTCGGCGTCGGCGGGGACGAGGACCTCACCGCGCCTCAGCCGAGCTGCCAGGGCGTCCGCGATGCGGTACCGGGTGATACCGACGAGCCAGCCCCGGAGCTCACCGCGGGAGGGGTCGAAGGTGGTGCGTCCCCGCCACGCGGCGACGAAGACCGCTTGGAGGACGTCCTCGGCGTCGGGCCGGGGGAGGGCGCGGCGGGCCATGCCGTAGACGATGCCGCTGTGCGCCCGGTAGGCGGCCTCCAGCGCGCGCTCGTCGCCGTCGGCGAAGGCGTGCGCGAGCGGGTCCACCACGCACGTCACCGTAGGGGTGGTCGCAGGACGCCTCACCCCCCGCGTCCGGTGGGGAGCCGTGGTGGCCTCCACCGCCCACCGCCCACCGGGTCACGGCGCCGGTTCGGCGGTCACCACGACGTTGGCGTCGTAGGAGCGGACGTCCTCGCGCCAGTCGCCGCCGCAGGTGATGAGGACGAGCCTCGGAGCGCCGCTGCGGGTGAAGAGGTCGGCGGTGGGCAGCTCGTCCTTGCCCACGAGCACGCGGGCGCTCACGGCGTAGTCCACGAGGGAGCCGTCGGCGCGCTCCACCTGGAGGGGATCGCCGACCTCGAGCCGCGTGGTGCCCGCGAGCGCCCCGGGCCCCTCCCCGAGCGTGTCGACGTGGCCGGCCAGCACCGCCGAGCCCCGGGGGTCACCGGGTGCCGCCCCGAAGCGGTACCACCCGACGTCGCGGCCGCTGCGGGGCAGCTCCATGGCGCCCGCGTCGGAGACGCCGACGGGCAGCAGCGCGACGTCTCCCGGCACCTCGTGGCCGCGGAGCACCGCCGGCGCCACGACGGGTGTCGCCGCCGGCGCCGCCCCGGGGGAGGCGTCGCGCGCGGCGAGGACGGGGCCGGGCACGGCGACCGGCGCGGTGGCCCCTGGGCTCGCGCCGGCGTCCAGCGTGGTGGTGGTGGCCGGTGGCGCTCCCGCCGGGGCGAGCGCCCCGGCGTCCGGTGGTGGCTGGGACAACCCCCACCACGACGTCAGGGCGACGCCCACGACGGCCAGCCCCGCGGCGCTCAGTGCTGAGCGCCGCGGGGAGCCGGTCACCTTCTCAGGACTGCGCACCGACGCGTCGACGCGCGCGCAGACCGATGACCGCCGCGGCGAGCAGCGCGCTGCCGCCGGCCGCCAGCGCCAGGGCGGGGGCGGCGGTGTCCGCGGAACCCACGAGGCCCGAGGGCACGGAGCCCGGCGCGGAGCCGAGGTCGTCGAGCTTCTGGACGGCGAGGGCGAGGGTCTCGTCCTCGGCGGAGCCGTAGGCGTAGACGATCGTGCGCGTGCCCTCGGCGAGGTCGAGGTCGGCGGGGCCGATGGCGACGGTGTCGGTGCCGGCCAGCGTGACGTCGGCGCTGATGGTGCCGGCGTCGACGACGGCGGAGGCCTCGTTCGGGTTGGTGAGGCCCTCGAGCGCGGCCGTGCCGTCGGCGCGGACGTCCACGGCGGGGGCCGCGGCGGTGTGGCGCACCGTCAGCCCCGCCTTGCCGGCGTCCACCGACGAGGTGTCGTTGACGAAGGGGGTCAGCACCGGGGTGCCGTCCTCCTCCAGGTGGGCCACGACGGTGGCGTTGGCGCCCGCGGGGACCGCCACGTCGTCGGCCTTGATGGCCGGCTCGGTGGAGGAGACGTCGCTGCCCGCGGGATACACGGCGAGGTCGTACTCGCCGGCGGGGAGCTGCAGCGGGTCGGTGAGGGTGCCGGGGGTGAACCCCGCGATGAGCTCCTCGCCGTTGGCGTAGACGTCGACGTCCAGGCCGGGCACGCCGTGGAGCACGGAGACCGTGGCGGTGCCGGAGCTGGTCGCGGCCAGCGCCGGCGCGGCGGCGGCCATCAGGGCGAAGGGGATCAGAGCAGCCGTCGTGGCTGCGGCGGTGCGACGTCGCATCGTTCCTCCAGGGGTCGGGCCGACGGCGACCTGCCGTCACCCCCACTACGGCGCCGGGGGCCACCGTGGATGCACCCCGGGCGGACGTTCTCGTCGGGAGGGCTCAGGAGGCGTGCGGCTCCCACCACGGATCGGTCGGCTCACCCTCGGCGTCGAGGATGGCGCGGGAGTCAGGGGCGGACGTCTCGGCGAGGTCGACGAGCAGCGAGAGCGGCACGCGCTCGTGCAGCAGGTGCATCATCGCCTCGTCGCAGCGGTCGGGCCGCTCGCCGGCAGGGGCGAGGGTGCTGGGGTCGCGGTGGTTCATCGGTGCCTCCTCGGTGGTTCAGGAGAGCATCGGCACGAAGCGGTCGTCGCTTGAGGCGGCAGGGCCCCTCGGGGGCTTCCGAGGGGCCGATGGGGTGAGTGACGGGGCTTGAACCCGCGGCCTCCGCGACCACAACGCGGCGCTCTACCGGCTGAGCTACACCCACCGTGCGCACGCCCGAGCCGCTGGCGTGCGGTCCGAGGATACCTGCTGATCGGAGCGGCCGGTGAGGGGGCCGGACGCTCCTCGGTCTGCTCAGGCGCCGGTGACCGCCGCGGCCGCCGCGCGTGCCGTGTCGGTGTCCGGGCCGGGGGCGGGCACGAACACCGCCTGGCGGTAGTAGCGGAGCTCGACGATGGACTCCTTGATGTCCGCCAGCGCCCGGTGCCCGCCCGCCTTGGCCGGCGAGGCGTAGTAGGCGCGCGGGAACCAGCGCCTCGAGAGCTCCTTGATCGAGGAGACGTCGATGATGCGGTAGTGCAGGTGGCCGTCGAGCGCCGGCATGTCCCGCGCGAGGAAGTTCTTGTCGGTGCCCACGGAGTTGCCCGCCAGCGGCGCCTTGCGCGGCTCGGGGACGTGCTCCTTGACGTGGTCGAGGACGGCGCGCTCGGCGTCGGCCATCGACATGCCGTCGGCCAGCTCGTCGAGCAGCCCGGAGGTGGTGTGCATGGTGCGCACGACCTCGCGCATCTGCTCCAGCGCCTCGTCCGGCGGTCGGATCACCACGTCGATGCCCTCGTCCAGGACGTTGAGGTCGGAGTCGGTGATCAGGGCGGCGACCTCGATGAGCGCATCAGCGCCCAGGTCGAGGCCGGTCATCTCGCAGTCCACCCAGACGATGCGGTCGGACGCTCCAGCGGCAGGCATGGCCGCGAGCATAGGCGGCGGCGCGCGCACGCGCGGTGATGACGGGGTGACACCGTTCCCGGTGGCTACCCTCGCCGGCATGTCAGCGGGCGCGCCATCGACCGGGCAGCGCCGGCAGGGTGAGGCCCTGGCGCCCCCGCTGCCCGCAGCGCCGCTGCCCTCGCAGCGAGGGTCCGCGCTCCGCCTCATCGTCAAGGTCGTCGCCGCCCTGCTGCTGCTCGGCGCCGGGGCCCTGACCCTGCTCGCCGTGGGCCTCGAGACGGGAGCGGCGGGCTTCGCCCTGGGGGGCGCGCTGGCCGTGCTCCCCGCGGTGCTCGTCGTCGCCACCCTGCTGTGGCTGGACCGCTACGAGGCGGAGCCGGCCCTGTCGCTGGGGTTCGCCCTCGCGTGGGGCGCGGCGGTGGCCACCCTCGTGGCCCTGGTGGTCAACACCGGTGCCGACGTGGTCATCGACCAGGTGGGCGGTCCGCCCGCCGCGACCGCGGTGGTCGTCGCCCCTCTCGTCGAGGAGAGCGCCAAGGGCATCGGCGTCCTCCTGGTGATCCTGTGGAGGCGCAAGAGCTTCGACGGCGTGGTGGACGGGATCGTCTACGCCGGGATGGTGGGCGTCGGGTTCGCCTTCGTCGAGAACATCCTCTACCTGGGACGCGCCTTCTCCGAGGAGGGCGCCGGAGGCCTGACCGCCACCTTCGTCGTCCGCTGCATCTTCTCCCCGTTCGCGCACCCGCTCTTCACCGTCGCCACCGGCATCGGGCTCGGCCTGGCGCTCTCCCGGCGCTCGTGGGCGGTGCGCTTCCTGGCTCCCGCCGCGGGGTGGTCGCTCGCCGTGGCGCTGCACGCCGCGTGGAACGGGGCGGCGTCCCTCGGCCCCGCGGGCCTGATCGGCGGGTACGTCCTCGTGCAGGTCCCGATCTTCGCCGGCGCGGTCGTCGTCGCCGTCCTGGCACGCCGTCGAGAGGGCCGCGTGCTGCGGCGCCACCTCCAGGCCTACGCCGGTCGGGGCTGGTTCTCCGACACGGAGGTGGCCATGCTCTCCTCGCTCCACGAGAGGGCGCGCGCCCGCGACCGAGCGCGGCGGACCCTGGGGGACGACGCGGGGGCCGCCATGAAGGCCTTCCAGGAGCGCGGTACCGAGCTCGCCTTCCTGCGTCAGCGCATGGTGGCCGGGATCGCCGGCGACGACGCCCTCCAGGTGGAGCTCGCGACGCTCGCCACCATGTGGCACCTGCGTCCCCGGTTCCTCCCGCAGGTCGTGGCTCCGGGCGTCCCCGGCGGACCGGCCCCGGGGAGCCCGCCCCGGGGCTGAGCCTGGTTATGCTCCCGGAGGATGACGTTGCCCAGCCCCGCACGCCGCCAGGTCTTCGGACGCGGCTCGTACACCGACGCCCGCTTCGTGGCCGAGATCCTGCGGGCGGAGACCGTCGGAGGCCTGCTCCTCCTCGCGGCCACGGTCGTCGCGCTCGTGTGGGTCAACACCCCCGCCGGCGACGTCTACGTCGCCGTGCGCGACTTCGAGCTCGGCCCCCGGTCGGTCGCCGCCCACCTCAGCGTCGCGGAGTGGACGGCCGACGGCCTGCTCGCGATCTTCTTCTTCGTCGCGGGGGTGGAGCTCAAGCGCGAGTTCGTCGCTGGAGAGCTGCGCGACCCGCGCCAGCGCTCCTCTACGTCCTCTGGAACCTCAACACCGGAGGTGACGCGCTGCGCGGGTGGGCCATCCCCACCGCCACCGACATCGCCTTCGCGCTCGCCGTCCTCGCGGTGATCTCGACCCACCTCCCCGCGGCGCTGCGCACGTTCCTGCTCACGCTCGCGGTGGTCGACGACCTGCTGGCCATCACGATCATCGCGATCTTCTACACCACGGACCTCGAGGTCGTCCCCCTGCTCCTGGCGGTCGTGCCCATCGCGCTGTTCGGGCTCCTCGTCCAGCGGCGGATCACCGCGTGGTGGCTGCTGCTGCCGCTGGCGCTCGTCGCGTGGCTGCTGGTGCACGCGTCCGGCGTGCACGCCACGGTCGCGGGGGTGCTGCTCGGGTTCACGGTGCCGGCCCTCGTCAACCGTCGCGACCACGAGCGGGCGGCCCGCACGGGCGTGCACGAGGGTCCGGCCGACCACGGCGCCCCCGCGGTGCACAGCCTCGCGGAGCACCTCGAGCACGTCTGGCGGCCGATCTCGTCCGGCTTCGCCGTCCCCCTCTTCGCGCTCTTCGCGGCGGGCGTCGCCATCGGCGGGTTCTCCGGCCTCGTGGAGTCGTTGGCCGACCCCGTGGCCCAGGGCATCGCGATCGCCCTGGTCGTCGGCAAGATCGTCGGGGTCCTCGGCGCCGCCGCGCTCGTCGCGCGCTTCACCCACGCCCGGCTGGCTGACGACCTGTCGTGGTGGGACGTCCTCGGGGTGGCGATGCTGGCGGGGATCGGTTTCACGGTCTCGCTGCTCGTCGGTGAGCTGGCCTTCGGCCACGGCACCGAGCGGGACGAGCACGTGAAGATCGGGGTCCTCGTGGGCTCGGTCGTCGCGGCCCTCCTGGCGACCGTCATGCTCCGCTCCCGCAACCGGCGCTACCGGCGGATCTGGGAGCAGGAGAACGCGGACTCCGACGGCGACGGCGTGCCGGACGTCTACCAGGGCGACGCCCCCGCGGTCTGATGCTGGGAGGCGCCCGCGCTGGTGCCCCCGGCTGGATTCGAACCAGCGGCCAGCAGATGAGACGTCGGTGGCGCTGGTGCCCCCGGCTGGATTCGAACCAGCGGCCAACAGATTAGAAGTCTGTCGCTCTATCCACTGAGCTACGGGGGCGTGGTGGGCCGCGGTGGCCGGGACCAGGCATCATCCTTCCCCATGGCAACCCCCGGGTCGAGCAGCGATGCGCCCTCCCCGCCGCAGGACGCTCTCGTCCTGAGGCTCGAGGCGCTCGCCGACGACGTCGACGCGCTCTCCCTCCCGCTGCCGACGGTCGGCGCCGCGCCGGCGGCAGCGGTGCGCACGGCGCTGCGCGCCCAGCTGGAGGACCACCTGCTCCCGCGGTTGCGTCGCATGGACGCCCCGCTGCTGGCTGTCGTCGGCGGGTCGACGGGTGCCGGCAAGTCCACGCTGGTCAACTCCCTGCTCGGACGTCACGTCACCGCCCCCGGGGTGCTGCGCCCGACCACACGGCAGCCCACCCTGGTGCACGCACCCGCCGACGCCGCCTGGTTCGCCTCGCAGGAGGTCCTGCCCTCGCTCCCGCGGACCACCGGCAGCGCGGACGCCCCGGCCCGATCGGACGCCCCAGCGCGATCGGGCGACGCCGCGGGTGAGGCACGCGGGGTGCACCTGGTGCCCGACGCGGCGATGCCGCCCGGCTTCGCGCTCCTCGACGCCCCCGACATCGACTCCGTCGTCAGCGCCAACCGGGACCTCGCGGCCCAGCTGCTCGGGGCGGCGGACCTGTGGATCTTCGTCACCACCGCTGCCCGCTACGGGGACGCGGTGCCGTGGTCGGTGCTCGCCGGCGCGGCGGAGAGAGGGACCGCTCTCGCCCTGGTCCTGGACCGGGTCCCCGCCGAGCCCGCCGGGATGGCCGACGAGATCACCGCCGACCTGCAGCGACTCCTCGCGGAGGCGTCGCTGGGATCAGCGCCGCTCTTCGTGGTGCCCGAGAGCCCCCTGTCCGGAGGGCTCCTGCCGCCGGCGGCCACCGCCGGGCTGCGGGAGTGGCTCGGTCTCGTGGGGTCGGACGCCCAGCGCCGCGAGGAGGTGGTGCGCGCGACCCTCACGGGCGCGCTGGCCTCGCTGGCCCCCCGCGTGGAGACCCTCGCCGCCGCGGCACAGGAGCAGGAGGCCGCCGTCGAGGCGCTGCGGGAACGCCTCGACGAGGTCTACGCGGGGGCGCTCGAGCAGCTGGACGCGAACCTGACCGACGGCTCGGTGCTGCGGGGGGAGGTCCTGGCCCGCTGGCAGGAGTTCGTGGGGACGGGCGTGTTCATCACGTCGGTGCAGTCCGCCGTCGGGCGCGCGCGCGACGCGGTGACGCGCACGCTGACGAACCGCCCGGCCCCGGCGCGCCGCCTCGACGAGGCGGTGAGCACCGGCGTGGCGGCCCTGGTGGTCGACGCCGCCGCCAGCGCCCGCGAGGACGCGCTCCTGGCCTGGCGGGCCGACCCGTCCGGGACGGCCGTGCTGGCCGCAGCGCCGCCGGCGGCCCGCGAGGACGTGCTCCCCGACGGGGCGCTCGTGCAGGTCGAGCGGTTGGTCCGCGACTGGCAGGGCTTCGTCCTGGCGCTGGTCTCCGAGAGCGGGCAGGGTCGCCGCACCCAGGCGCGCGTGGTGTCGCTGGGCATCTCGGGGGTCGGTGCGGCGCTCATGGTCGCGGTCTTCGCGGGCACGGCCGGCCTCACGGGCGCCGAGGTCGGCATCGCCGGCGGCACCGCCGTGCTCTCCCAGCGGGTGCTCGAGGCGGTCTTCGGCGAGGACGCGGTACGGCGCCTGGCCACGCGGGCGCGCGACGACCTCTCCCGCCGCGTGGGCGAGCTCATGGCGTCCCAGCGTGACGACCTGGCATCGTGGCTGCCGCCGCTCGACGACGGGCTCGTGGACAGGCTGCGGGCCCCGCTGGACGTCTCCGAGCACCAGGGCCAGCACCAGGGCCAGGGCGTCGCTGCCGCGCAGGGCCGGGGCGCCGAGTGAGCCTGCTGCGCCGTCGCCGGGGGAGCGTCCCTGCCGCGGGGAGGGGCGAGGACCTCGGGGAGCGCCTCGCAGCCCTGGAGCGGGCGCTGCTCGCGGGCGGTGACCGGCTGGAGACGGCCGCCGCGGCGCGGGCGGCGCAGGTGGTGCGGCGCGGGCGCGAGCGCAGCGCGCTGTCCAGGCCGTCCGGCGGCGGGCCGGCGTCGACCGTCGTCGCCCTGGCCGGCGCCACCGGGAGCGGCAAGTCGTCACTGCTGAACGCCTTCGTCGGCGAGGACGTCGCCGTCGCGGGCGTGCGCCGGCCCACGACGTCCTCGCCGACGGCCGTGGTCTGGGGCGATGAACCGAGCGCCCTCCTGGACTGGCTCGACGTGCGCACCCGCCACCGCGCGGCGCGGCGGCCGGGTCCTCGCGAGGCCGAGGCGCTCGAGGGGCTGGTCCTGCTCGACCTGCCCGACCACGACTCCACCGACCTGGGCAACGCGCTGCAGGTGGACCGCATGGTCGAGCTCGTCGACCTCATGGTGTGGGTGGTCGACCCGCAGAAGTACGCCGACGCAGCCCTGCACGACGGGTACCTGCGGCGGTTGACCGGCCACCAGGACCTGCTGCTCGTGGTGCTCAACCAGGTGGACACCCTCGACGAGACGTCCGCCGACGCGTGCGAGCGGGACCTGCGCGCGCTCCTGGCCGCCGACGGGCTGCCGCGGGTGGACGTCGTGCGGACCTCGGCCCGCAGCGGTGAGGGCATCGACGACCTCCGCAGGGCGGTGGCCGAGGCCGTGTCGACGACGTCGGCGGCGACGCGGCGCACCGAGGCGGACGTGGAGGCCGCAGCCGACGCCCTCGCGGCGTCGCTGGGGAACGGCGAGCAGGACGTCAGCGCCCGGGGCGCCGAGTCGCTGGTGGACGCCCTGTGCGTGGCGGCAGGCGTGCCGACGGTGCTGGACGCCGTGATGCGCAGCGAGCTGCGCGCCGGCCGCCGGGCGACGGGGTGGCCGGCGCTGACGTGGGCCGGCCGGTGGCGCCGGGACCCGCTGGCTCGTCTGCGGGTGCTCGGGCGGGTGGGCGGTGGTGGTGGTCGGGGGCGCCAGGACCAGGAGCCCTCGATCGAGGCGGCCGCCGACGCCTCGCGGGCGCGGCTGGTGCGCTCGTCGCTGAGCGGGCCGACGCCCACCGAGCGGGCGAGGGTCGCCACGGCGGCGC
This sequence comes from Quadrisphaera sp., assembly GCA_029257185.1. Classification (GTDB taxonomy): domain Bacteria; phylum Actinomycetota; class Actinomycetes; order Actinomycetales; family Quadrisphaeraceae; genus CADCUY01. The sequence goes on along the minus strand of JARICT010000008.1, from coordinate 17,292 downwards.
GGTCGGTGGCCTCCGGCGCGTCCGACGGCCTGCCGCAGCGGTGGGCCGATGCCGTCCGCGCGAGCGTCGCCCCGGCCGGGCAGGACGTCGGCGGCGGTGTCGCCGACGCGCTGGACCAGGCGCTGGTGGGGGTCGACCTGCAGGCGGACCGGCCCTGGTGGCAGAGCGCAGCGCTCTGGGCACAGCGCGCGGTGGCGGTGGTGGGGCTGGTCGGGCTGGTGTGGACGCTCGGCTGGGCCGCTGCGCTGTGGCTGGCCCTGCCGGTCCCCTCGCCGGTCACGGTGGGCCGCGAGCCGTTCGACCTGCCGCTGCCGTGGGTGCTGCTGGGCGCTGCGATCGCCGTCGGCGTGCTCCTCGCCCTGCTGCTGCGCCCGCTCGTGACCTCGCGCGCCCGTCGGCGCACCGCGGCGGTCCGCGAGGAGCTGAGGGCGCGCGTGGCCCAGGTGGCCGCGGCGACGCTCCTCGAGCCGATGGTGCGCGTGCTGGACGACCACCGCGAGGCCCGCCTGGCGGTGGAGCAGGCGGCCGGTCGCCGCGTCGCCCGCTGACGCCCGTCCACAGGGCCGTCCTCCTCCCGGGGCGCTGTCCACAGGTTCGGCCGCGCACGGCCGGGCCGTCCGCGCCGCCGCCGCAGGGTGGAGCGGTGCTCGCACCGTGCGGGCCGTGAGGGGAGCACCGTGCGCGATACCCAGATCACCGTCGTCGGGAACCTGGCTGCCGACCCCGTCCGCCGTCAGATCGACGGCGGACGCTTCATGACCACCTTCCGCATCGCCTCGACGCCCCGCCGCCTGCGGGAGGGGGTCTGGGTGGACGGGGACACCAGCTGGTGGGACGTCTGCGCCTTCGGCGTCCTCGGCGAGAACGCCGCCGCCTCGCTGGGCAAGGGTCAGCGGGTGGTGGTCCACGGCCGGGCGAGCGTCGAGCAGTGGAGCTCGAGGGGTGAGAACGGCGAGGAGCGCTCGGGCACCAGGGCCCGGGTCACCGCCGACGCCCTCGGACACGACCTGACGTACGGAACCACCGCCTTCGTGCGCGTGGTGCGTGCCAGCGAGACGAGCACCCCCGGCGCCGGGGAGGTGGCGGCCTCGCTGGGCGCGCGCATCGACGCGGACGGCGTGCTCGTCGACACCGATCCGCCCGGCGACGGGTGGTCGGGCGGGTCGGGCTCCGCGGGGGAGCGCGCCGAGGACGCCGTCGCGGCCTGACCTCGCGGGACCGCCGAGCGCCGGGCGCCGGGACCGGACCCTCGGTCCCGGCGCTGCGCCGCCACCCGTCAGCGGCCGGGAGCACCCTCGCCGGCGAGGACCTTCTGGCCGCGCCCGTCGTCGTCGTCCCCACCGGCATCCCCACCGTCGCCGCCGTCGCGGGGATCGCGGTGGTCGCGTCGGGCGCCCGCCCCGTCGTGGTCGTCCTCGAGCGCCGCGCCCTCGGCGTCCAGCTGCGGGATCCAGCGCAACCACGACGGGAGCCACCACGCGGCGCGGCCCAGGAGCGACATGACGGCCGGGACGAAGACCAGGCGCACGACGAACGCGTCGAAGACGATGCCGACGGCGAGCCCGAAGGCGAAGGGCTTGACCTGGGCGTCACCGGTGGGCACGAAACCGGCGAACACCGAGAACATGATGGCGGCAGCAGCGACCACCACGGGCGCCGCCCGGTGGAAGCCCGAGGTGATGGCGCTCTGGGCGCTCGCTCCCTTGGCGTAGGCCTCGTGCATCCGGGAGACGAGGAAGATCTGGTAGTCCATCGCCAGGCCGAACAGCACGCCCACGATGATGATCGGCGCCAGGCTCAGCAGCGGACCGGTGGAGTCCGGCCGGACCACCCCGGAGAGCCAGCCCCACTGGAAGACCGCCGTGGTGGCCCCGAGCGCGGCGCCGATGGTGAGCAGGAAGCCCACCACCCCGACCACGGGCACGAGGATCGAGCGGAAGAGCAGCACCAGCAGCACCAGCGCGAGGCCGACCACCAGCAGCAGGTAGGTCGGCAGCGCCGTGTCGAGGCTGTCCGCCACGTCCACGCTCACGGCGGTCGAGCCGGTCACGTAGGCGCGCGCTGCGCTGTCGGGGTCGGTGTCGGCGATCTCACCGCGCAGCGCGGTGACGAGCTCCTCCGTGGCGGCGCTGTCCGGCGCCGACGCCGGGATGACGGTCACGAGGGCCGCGCCCCCGTCGGCGCTCGGCTGCGGCGGGGTCACCAGGGCGACGTCGTCGAGCCCGCCGGCGCGCTCGGCGATGTCGCCCGCGCGGGCGGGCGCGCCCTCGCCGTCGACCAGCACGAGCAGCGGTCCGGAGACGCCGGGGCCGAACCGGTCCGCGAGGACCTTCTCGGCGCGCGCCTGGGTGGAGCCGTCGGGCGGTGAGATGACCAGCGAGGTGCGCATGGAGGCGGCGGGGATCGCGACGACGACGAGCGCGAGCGCGGCGACCACCACGGCCGGCCAGCGGAACCGGGTGACCACCGAGCCCCAGCGGTCGTAGCCGCTGCGCCGGTCCGGCTCGACGCTGCCCGGCGCACCGGCCGCGGTCAGCCGGGCCTCTGCCCGGAGCCTGCGGGGCAGGACGCGCTGGCCGAGGTAGGACAGCAGCGCCGGCACCAGCGTGAGGGCGATGAGCACCGCGATGATCACGGTGGCGGCGGCCGCCAGGCCCATCTGCGTGAGGAAGGGGATGCCGGCGACGGTGAGCGCGGCCAGCGCGATGACCACGGTGCCGCCGGCGACGAGCACCGCTGAGCCCGCGGTGCCGACCGCCATGGCGATCGCCTCGGGAACGGGGCGCCCGTCCAGCAGCTCCTGCCGGTGGCGCGTGATGATGAACAGCGCGTAGTCGATGCCCACCGCGAGGCCGAGCATCGCCGCGAGGATCGGGGTCGTGGACTGCAGCTCGGTGAGGCCCGAGACCATGACGATCCCGAGCAGCCCGACGCCCACGCCGACGACCGCGGTGAGCAGGTTCATCCCGGCCGTGACGAGCGAGCCGAAGGTGATCGCGAGGACCGCGAGGGCGACGAGGACGCCGATGACCTCGGCCGGGCCGCCGACGTGCACGGGCTCGGCGGAGGCCTCCCCGGTGACCTCGGCGGTCAGCCCGGCGTCGCGGGCGTCGTCGAGGACGTCGCCCAGGGCGTCGCGCTGCGCCTGGGTGATGTCGGCCGCGGTGTCCTCGTAGGTGAGCGTGGAGTACGCGGCGCGCTGGTCCGGGGAGATGGTCGGTGCGGCCGGGTCGAGGGGGTTGCTCGCGGCCACCACCCCGGGCAGCGCGTCGAGGTCGGCGACGAGTCCCGCGAGGACCTGCGCCCGCTGGGGCGAGGTGATCATCTCGTCGCCGGGGGCCTGCAGGACCACCTGGGCCGAGGCGCCGTCGGGCCGGTCGAAGCGGTCGGTGAGCAGGTCCAGCGCGGTGGAGGACTCCTGCCCGGGGACGTTGAAGGTGGTGACGGTCTTGCCGTTGAGCGCGAGCGCGCCGGCGCCGGCCGCGAGGAGCACGAGGGCCCACGCGATCACGACGATGAGCCGGCGCCTCACGGCGGCGAGGCCGAGGCGGTGGAGGAGTGTGGCCATCAGGCGTCCTTGTCGGGGGTGTCTGCAGAGGTGGAGGGGGGATCGGGGTCTCGGGTCGGGTGCTGGTCCGGTGAGCGGTCGGGGGGGTGCCCGTGGCCCAGCGCGTCGTAGCTGGTCGCCACGAGGCATCGGCGCGCCGAGGCCTCGACCTGACCGCCGAGGGCGAGCGAGGTGAGGGCGAGCGCGCCCAGCGCGCCGACGATGCGCACGATCCGGGGGTCGTGCGGCACGACCCCGGGCGTGGGCGGCGGGGCGGAGAAGGCGCGGAACAGGTCCGCCGCGACCGGCGCGAGCTCCTCGGCCTCGGCGGTGCCGCGCAGCGGGCCGGCGGTGGCGACCATGAGGGCGACGAAGCCGGGACGCCTGCGGGCGAGGTCGGCGAGAGCGGTCAGCGCCGCGTGGTCCCTCGCGGGGCCTTCGGCGAGGTGGCTGACGCCTTCGGCGACGTCGTGGGCCGCGCTGCGGCACGCCGCGACCGCGGCGCGCGCCAGGCCGGCCTTGGTGGCGAAGTGGTGCAGCAGCCCGGCCTTGGAGTAGCCCACGGCGTCCGCGACGGCTTGGAGGGACGTGCCGCTCACGCCGTGGCGGGCGAACAGGGAGGCCGCCGCGTCGAGGATGGCAGCGTCGATCTCGTGGGGGGTGGGACGGAGCACCGTCTGATGGTAGACCGTTCACCTACCGAATCGGTCGGTTGTCGACCGTTCGGGTCAGTCGACGGTGAGAGGTGCGGGCGTCGCCCCGTTCAGGCCGGCCAGTGCTGGGGCCGCTCGAGGTCTTCGGGGAGCGTCGTCGCGCCGTCGCCGCGTGCCGCGTCGAGCTGCGGCTGGGTGAGGAAGATCGCACCGGCCACCCGGGCGCCGCGGACGTCCGCCGCCCTCAGGTCCGCACCCAGGAGGTCGGCGCGGTGCAGGTCGGCGCCGCGCAGGTCCGCCCCGATGAGGTACGCCCCGCGCAGGCTCGCGCCCCGCAGGTCCGCGCGCGAGAGCCGAGCCCCCATGAGGTCGGCGCCGCGGTGCTCGGGCCCGAGCCCGGCCTCGGCACGCGCGAGGAGGGAGACCCGCTCCAGCAGGGGGCCGACGGTGTGGCGCTGCGCGGTCGCGTCGACCGTCGCCAGCTGCTCCGGCGGCAGGGCGGCCAGCGCGGTGACGTCCGCCCTGGCGCTCGCCACCGCGTCGCGCAGGCCGGGGTCGGCGGCGAGGGTGAGTGCCTCCGCGAGGTGCCAGAGCAGCTCGTGGAGCTGGCGCAGCGCGGTGAACGAGGTGAACATGGCGGCGGCCACCTCGGGACCCTCGCGCCAGTCGCTCCCGGCGTGCGTGACCTGCACCACCTGCTGGCCGGCGCCGAAGCAGTCGAAGGTGGCACAGCCGGGGAAGCCGGAGGCGCGCAGCCGGTCGTGGATGCCGCACCGGGAGTCGGCGCGCAGGTTCGGGCAGGGGGTACCGGCGGGCTTGTCGATCGCGAAGTCCGCGGAAGCCGTGAACGCCGGCGCGACGCAGCACAGCCCGAGGCACGCGCTGCAGTCGGCGCTCAGCCCGGCGCGCAGGTCGGTCAGGGGGAGCAGGGCGCGGCGGTCGTCACGGGCGTCGGGCACCGGCGCAGCGTAGGTGCGTCGCGAGGCGGCGGGCGGGCGCGGCCCCGCGCCCACCCGCCCGCCTACCCTGGGGGTCATGCCCGAGTTCATCTACACCATGTACAAGGCCCGCAAGGCGTACGGCGAGAAGGTCATCCTCGACGACGTCACGATGTCGTTCTACCCCGGCGCGAAGATCGGCGTGGTGGGCCCCAACGGGGCGGGGAAGTCGACGATCCTCAAGATCATGGCCGGGCTGGACACCCCGTCCAACGGAGAGGCACGGCTCTCCCCGGGCTACAGCGTCGGGATGCTCCAGCAGGAGCCGCCGCTGGACGAGGACGCCACCGTCCTCGAGAACGTCCAGCAGGGGCTCGGGGAGCTCAAGGTCAAGATGGACCGCTACACCGAGATCACGGGGCTCTTCGAGGACCCGGACGCCGACTTCGACGCGCTGATGGCCGAGATGGGGACCCTCCAGGAAGAGCTCGACCACGCCAACGCGTGGGACATGGACTCCCAGCTGGAGCAGGCCATGGACGCGCTGCGGTGCCCGCCGCCGGACACGCCCGTCAACGTGCTCTCAGGGGGTGAGCGCCGCCGGGTCGCGCTGTGCCGGCTGCTGCTCTCCAAGCCTGACCTGCTGCTCCTGGACGAGCCCACCAACCACCTCGACGCGGAGTCCGTCGAGTGGCTGGAGGCGCACCTGAAGAGCTACGAGGGCGCCGTCCTGGCCGTCACCCACGACCGGTACTTCCTCGACCACGTCGCCCAGTGGATCGCCGAGGTCGACCGTGGGCGGCTCTACCCCTACGAGGGCAACTACTCCACGTACCTGGAAAAGAAGGCAGAGCGCCTCAAGGTCACGGGCAAGAAGGACGCCAAGATGGCCAAGCGCCTCAAGGACGAGCTGGAGTGGGTGCGGTCCAGCGCCAGGGCGCGACAGACCAAGTCCCGCTCGCGCCTGGCCCGCTACGAGGAGATGGCCGCCGAGGCCGACCGCACGCGCAAGCTGGACTTCGAGTCGATCCAGATCCCGCCCGGCCCGCGCCTGGGCAACCAGGTCATCGAGGCCCGCGACCTCCGGCAGGGGTACGGCGACCGCATCCTCATCGACGGCCTCTCGTTCTCGCTGCCGCGCAACGGCATCGTCGGGATCATCGGACCGAACGGGGTGGGCAAGACCACGCTGTTCAAGACCATCGTCGGCATGCAGGAGCCCATGGAGGGGACGGTGAAGGTCGGCGAGACGGTGAAGATCTCCTACGTCGACCAGGAGCGCGGGGGCATCGACTCCACGAAGACGCTGTGGGAGGTCGTCTCCGACGGGCTCGACCACATCAAGGTCGGCAACGCGGAGGTGCCCTCACGGGCCTATGTCTCCGCGTTCGGCTTCAAGGGGCCCGACCAGCAGAAGCCGGCCGGCGTGCTCTCCGGCGGGGAGCGGAACCGGCTGAACCTGGCGCTCACGCTGAAGCAGGGGGGCAACCTGCTGCTCCTGGACGAGCCCACCAACGACCTCGACGTGGAGACGCTGAGCTCCCTGGAGGACGCGCTGCTCGAGTTCCCCGGCTGCGCCGTGGTCATCAGCCACGACCGGTGGTTCCTCGACCGGGTGGCCACGCACATCCTCGCCTACGAGGGCACCGAGGAGGACCCGGCGGCCTGGTACTGGTTCGAGGGCAACTTCCAGGGGTACCTCGGCAACAAGGTGGAGCGGCTCGGCGTCGACGCGGCGCGCCCGCACCGCGTGACCCACCGCCGCCTGACCCGGGGCTGACGTCCCTCCCGGGACCGCACTCGTCCGGGGGAGTGCGGTCCCGGACGTCTGACCCACCGCACTCGTCCGGCGAGGTGCGGGTCGGGCGGTCACCGCTCAAGGTCGAAGATCGTCGGGCCGACGGAGACACAGAGCTCAGAGGGTCTCCTCTCAGCGTCTTCCGCCCGGAGGTCCCGCGTGTCCCTGTCCCGCCTCAGCGTCGGCCACCGCATCGCGGCCGGCTTCCTCGTCGTCATCCTCGCGCTGTGCGTGGTCACGGCGCTGGGGGTGAGCCGTGTCGCCCAGATCAACGACCGTCTCACCGTCATCAACGACGTCAACAGCGTCAAGCAGCGCTACGCCATCAACTTCCGTGGCAGCGTCCACGACCGTGCGATCGCCCTGCGCGACGTGGTGCTGGCCGACACCCCCGAGCAGGCGCAGCCCTCCGTGCAGCTCATCGCCTCCCTCGACGCCGCCTATCAGGAGTCCGCGGCGAAGATGGCGGAGATCTTCGCCGACCCGGCAGCGGTGTCCGCGGAGGAGGAGGACGCGATGGCGGGGATCCAGGCGGTCGAGGCCGCGGGGATGCCCCTCATCGAGCAGGTCGTCGCCCTGCGGGCCGCCGGCGACGACGCCGGCGCGAAGTCGCTGCTGCTGGACGAGGCCAAGCCGATGTTCGTCGAGTGGCTGGCGTCGGTGAACACCCTCATCGACCTCGAGGAGGCGATGAACGAGGAGCAGGCCGCAGCCGCCCGCAGCATCGGAGACCGTTTCCTCGCCACCATGCTCGTCCTGTGCGGCATCGCCGTGGTGATCGCCTCGCTGGTGGCGTGGCGCATCACGCGCAGCATCACCCTGCCGATGGGTGAGGCTGTCCGCGTCTTCGCGGCAGTCGCCGAGGGTGACCTCACCCAGCGCCTGGACAGCGCCTCGAAGGACGGGCTCGGCGAGATGGGCCCCTACGCCAACAGCGCCCTGGCTCGCCTGGGCGACGCGCTCAGGGGTGTCGCCGCCAACGCGGACGTCCTCACGGCCACCAGCGCGCGCATCGACGGGGCGTCAGCCCTCGTGGCGCGCCGCGTGGAGGACTCCTCCGCGCAGGTCACCCTCGTCGCCGGCGCGGCCCGCGAGGTCTCCCACCACGTCGAGACCGTGGCGGCCGGCGGAGAGGAGATGGGCGCGTCGATCCGCTCCATCGGGGCGAGCGCCACCGAGGCGGCGGACGTCGCGGCTCAGGCCGTGAGCGCTGCCGACGCGACCAACGCCACGGTGTCGCGGCTGGGCGCTTCCTCGCGGGAGATCGGCGACGTCGTCAAGACCATCACGTCCATCGCCGAGCAGACGAACCTGCTGGCGCTCAACGCCACCATCGAGGCGGCGCGCGCCGGTGAGGCGGGGAAGGGCTTCGCCGTGGTCGCCGGTGAGGTCAAGGAGCTCGCCCAGGAGACGGCACGTGCCACGGAGGACATCTCGCGCCGCGTCGAGTCGATCCAGGCGGACACCTCCAGCGCCGTCACGGCCATCGAGGGCGTCTCCGCGATCATCGCCCGCATCAACGACCACCAGACCATGATCGCCTCGGCGGTGGAGCAGCAGACCGCCACGACGACCGAGATGAGCCGCAACGTCGCTCAGGCCGCGTCCGGGTCGGGTGACATCGCGACGAACATCGACGGCGTGGCGGCGGCCGCCGCCGCCATGACCGAGTCGGTCACGGAGTCTCGGGAGGCGGCAGAGCAGCTGACGAGGGTCTCGGAGGAGCTGGCGGGGCTCGCCGCGCAGTTCCAGGCCTGACGCGGTCACCCGGGGTCGGCGTCGGCGGGAGCCGGCGCCGGCGTCGTTCAGTCGTCGGAGGTGGGGACGCGGATCATGCCCTCCTGGGCGACGGTGGCCACCAGCTCGCCCTCACGCGTGAAGAAGTGGCCCAGGGACAGGCCCCGGGCGCCCGACGCGGACGGGGAGGACTGGGTGAACAGCAGCCACTCGTCGGCGCGGAAGGGCCGGTGGTACCACACCGCGTGGTCCACGGTGGCCGCTCGCAGCCCCGGCGTCGACCACGGCAGGTCGTGGCGGCGCAGCACCGGCTCGAGCATGGTGAAGTCCGAGGCGTACGCGAGGACGGCCTTGTGCATCGCGGGGTCGTCGTCGGGCAGCCGGCCGTCCGCACGCATCCACACCGCCTGGGTGGAGCTCTGGTCCTCGACGTCGAGGTACAGGGCCGAGCCCACGTGACGGACGTCGATGGGGCGCCGCTCGGACCAGAAGCGGGCTGCAGGGTCGTCGACGTCCTTCAGCAGCTCCGCGGTGGTCGGCAGGTCATCCGGCCCGGGGACGTCCGGCATCGCGATCGCGTGGTCGACACCGGCCTCGTCCCGCTGGTAGGAGGCGATCATCGACAGGATGGGCTCGCCCTTCTGCGAGGCCTGGACGCGCCGTGCGCTGAACGATCGGCCGTCGCGCAGGACGTCGACGGTGAAGGCCAGCGGCGCGTCCGGGTCGCCGGGGCGCAGGAAGTAGGCGTGCATGGAGTGTCCCCGGCGGTCGGCGTCCGTGGTGCGCGCCGCCGCCAGCAGGCTCTGGCCGAAGACCTGACCGCCGAAGACGCGGCCGTGCAGCGTGGGCAGGCTGTCGCCCATGAAGACCTGCGTCCCGTCCCCTGAGCTCACCGTGGACCGCAGGTCCATCACCCGCATCAGGTGCTCGAACGGAGCGGGGGCGTGCTCGGCGGCAGAGGGGTCGCTCATGCCCGCGACCCTACCCAGGCTGCGAGCAGCCGGGAAGGCACGTGCTCGCTGCCCACCCGACACGGGGGACACCGTCGTCGGCGACGATGGTGGCGTGATCGGTGTGGTGGCGCTCGTGCCCGTGCGGTGGTCGGACATGGACGCGTTCGGCCACGTCAACAACGTCGCCGTGCTGCGGCTCATGGAGGAGGCCCGCGTCGAGGCCGTCGCGCGCCTCGCGCGACCCGGCGAGGCGACCATGCTGGACACCGGCGTGATCGTCGCCCGCCACGAGGTGGAGTACCGCCAGCAGCTCGCGTGGCGCCGCGAGCCCGTCCCGGTGCACCTCTGGGTGACCGCCGTCGGCGGCGCCAGCTTCGAGCTCGCCTACGCCGTCGGCGGGGGCGAGACGGGCGACGAGACGGAGATCGGCACGGCGGCGGGCGACGACGGCGGCGCGCCCGTGGGCCGCGCCATCACGTCCCTGGCGGTGACCACGGTGGTCGCCGTGGACCCGGGGACCGGGCGCCCGCGCCGCCTCACCGAGCACGAGCGCGCCGTCCTCGCGGGCTGGACGGGCGACCCGGTGCCGTTCCGCGCCCGTGCCTCCGGGACGGACCGGTGAGCGGGCCAGCAGCGCCGGCGAGCCCGCGGCTCGTGCCGGTGACGTCCGCGGCGCTCGACGACCTCGCGTCCTTCCTCCAGCGCGCCGTCCTCGCCGACGCCGGCGGCGCCGTGCGGCTGCAGGTGCTGGGGGGCCGCCACGGGGCGGGTGGTCCGCAGCGCCCGGTGCTCGCCGTCACCGTCGCCCCGCTCACCGCCGGCGCGCGCCCGCCGGCACGCCAGCCCGGTCAGGCGGAGGTCCCCACCGTCCTGGGGATGCGCTTCATCGCGCTCACGGGCGCCGCATCGGCCGACGAGGGAGCCGGGCTGGACGCCACCGTGCCCGTGCGCGGCGTCCTGGACCGCCTCGCGCGGACCCACCAGGACCTCGGCGTCCCTCCGGAGCGCATCGTCGGCGCCGCGTGGGCCGGGCTGTCGCCCCCGCGCGGGGGCTGGTCGGCCAGCGGGTCGGTGGTGGCCAGCGCCCTGGTCGACGCGGCGTCCCGCGGCGCCGACCACGTGGCCGCCGGTCAGGCTCGCGGCGCCGTGTGGTCCGCGGAGCTTCCCGGCACCGGAGGAGCGCCGAGCGGCATGGCCTTCGTCGCGCACGTCCTCGGTTTCCTGCCCGACGCGACCACCAGCGACCCAGACGCCCCCGCCGAGCTTCCCGTGCTCCGCTCGGGAGCCTGGTGGCGGTTGGTGACCCCGGACGGGCACGTGGTCGCGCGCCGGCCGGCCGCGCTCGCCGTGTGACCGCGGGACGCCGCGGTCCACGGGGTGGGAGCCGGGCTGCGCGCAGGCTCAGTCCTCGAAGCTGTTGAGCAGCGAGCGGGCTGCCCGGTCGAGGTAGTCCCACAGCACGTCGTGCTGCAGCGGCGGCAGCTCGAGGGAGGCGAGCGCCTCGCCCATGTGGGCGAGCCAGGCGTCGCGCGCGGCCGGCCCGATCCGGAAGCCGGCGTGCCGCATCCGCAGCCGCGGGTGCCCCCGGGTCTGCGAGTAGGTGCTGGGCCCTCCCCAGTACTGCTCGAGGAACAGGGTGAGGCGCTCGCGGGCGCCGTCGACGTCGTCAGCGGGGTAGAGCGGCGCGAGCACGGGGTCGGCCATCACGCCCTCGTAGAAGCGGTCGACCAGGGTCACGAACGTCTCGTGCCCGCCGACGGCCTCGTACATCGAGCCGCGGTCGGCTCCCGCGCCGGTCGGGGAGAAGGCGCGCCCGGAGGCGCCGCTCAGGGGGATCTGGGTCACCGGTCCAGGGTGCCACCGCCGGGCGGCGCAGAGCGCCCCCGGTGACGCTCGCCCCGGTCGGGGCGCGCGGGGGCGCCGCGCCCGCGTCAGCGCGCCCCGCTGGCGGCCCCCACCTCCTGCGCCGGGCCGCGCGCCTCCCGGTCCCGGTGCGCCGCGTCGTCCGGCGTCCTGGCACGCACGAGCCCGGACGCCGACGCGTCCTCGTTGACCCGGGTGGTGCGGTCGGCGTCGCCGGCGGGGTGCTCCTCGGGCTCGACGTCTTCCGCGGCTCTCGCGACGTTGCGCTGCATGCCGCCGAAGATGATCCCGTGGAAGGGCTTGATGAGCTGCCAGTAGACCCACCCGGAGAGCCCGCGCGGGTGGAACAGCGCCTTCTGGCGGAAGACCGTGTGGCCGCGGTCGTCCTCCTCGACCATGAGGTCCAACCAGGCGAGGCCGGGCACGCGCATCTCGGCGCGCAGCCGCAGGAGCTCGTCCTCGCGGATCTCCTCCACGCGCCACCAGTCCAGGGCGTCGCCCACGGCGAGACGCTCGGGGTTCTCCCGCCCGCGGGAGAGCCCCGGTCCGCCGACGACGCGGTCCATGATCCCGCGGACCTGCCACCCCAGCGACCACGAGTACCAGCCGTTCATCCCGCCGATCCCGCGGATCACCTGCCACAGCTGCTGAGGCGTGGCGTCGACGATCGACGTCCGGTCGTCGACGTACAGGGAGCCGCCCGCCCAGTCCGGGTCGGAGGGCAGGGGGTCCGAGGGCGCGCCGGCGGTCGACGCGGAGCGCCACGACGTCGTGACGTCGAGGTTGCGCACCCGCTTGAGCGCCAGGGTGATCGCCCGCTCCAGCCCGAGAAGGCCCTCGGGGGGCGTGGGCACGTACTGGTCGATGTCGTGCTCCTTCGTCACCACCTCGTGCACGATCGAGTGCACCAGCGGGGCGGCGATCGAGCGCGGCACCGGGGTGACGGTGTTGATCCAGTGCACCGACAGGCCGGGGGTGAACACCGGCACCGGGATGGCCCTGCGCGGCGGCAGACCGGCCACCTTCGCGTAGGTCTGCATCATCTCCAGATAGGTGAGGACGTCCGTGCCGCCGATGTCGAAGCCCCGGTTGACGTCCGGCGGCATCCCCGCCGACCCCACGAGGTAGCGCAGCGTGTCGCGCACCGCGATCGGCTGGATCCGGGTGGCCAGCCACTTCGGGCGGATGATCAGCGGCAGGCGCTCGGTGAGGTAGCGCAGCATCTCGAAGGACGCCGAGCCGGACCCGATGATCACGGCGGCGCGCAGCGCGGTGGTGGGCACCCCGGACGCCAGGAAGATCTCCTCGACGTCGCGGCGCGACTCCAGGTGCACCGACAGCGTCTCGTCCGCGGGGTAGAGGCCGCCGAGGTAGACGATGCGGCCCACGTCGGCCTCGCGAGCGGCCTTCGAGAAGCCCAGAGCCATCCGCCGGTCGTAGGCGGCGAACGCGGGGTCGGCGTCGAGGGAGTGCAGCAGGTAGTAGGCGACGTCGACGCCGCTGAGGGCCTCGCGGACGGCGGCCTCGTCGGTGGCGTCGGTCTCGGCGACCTCGACGTCGTCGTACCACTCGCGCCCGCGCAGGCGCACGGCGTTGCGAGCGAGCACCCGCACCCGGTACCCGGCGGCGAGGAGCTCGGGGACGAGGCGCCCGCCGATGTACCCGGTGACCCCGGTGACGAGCACGAGCGGCGTCGAGCCGTCAGGCCGGGCGCGGGCGGGGACCAGCCGGGCGGCGTCGACGCCGGCGTCAGCGCCCGCGGTGTCCTCGGCCGCGGCGCGCTCTCGAGCCCGTTCCCGGTTCGACTCCGGCTGGTCGTGGTGGCGGGCGTCGTCCTCGTCGCGGTCCGGGCGGTCGTGCGATCCGTGGGTGGCCATGCCCCATCCTCGCGCTGATCACCGGGCGGCGCTCAGCCGGTGACGTCCAGACCGGTCCGCGAGGCGGCGAAGGCCAGGGAGTCCGCCAGCAGCGCGACCGAGCGGGAGACGGTGCGCTGCCCGTGGCCCACGCCCCGCTCCGCGCGCAGGAGCACCGGGGCGTCCTCGAGCGACGCGGTGGTCGCGGCCTGCAGCGCCGCGCACGTCTTGCGGGCGTGGAGCGGGTCCACGCGGGTGTCGCCCTCGAAGACGGTGAACAGGGTGGCCGGGTAGCGCCGTCGCCCCGCGGCCAGCGCCCGGTGGTACGGCGAGTAGGCGTGCAGCCACGCCAGGTCCGGCAACCGGTCAGCGTCGCCGTACTCCACCGCCCAGCTCGCCCCGAGGCCGTGGAGCTGGTAGCGGACCATGTCCAGCAGGGGGGCCGAGCACAGCGCCGCCGCGAAGAGCTCGGGGGTCTGCGTCAGCGCGGCGCCGACGAGCAGCCCCCCGTTGGAGCCCCCGGAGACGGTGAGCTGCTCGGGCGTGGTCCACCCCTGGTCGGCCAGCGCCCGCGCGCAGGCCGCGAAGTCGTCGAAGACGTGCTGCTTGCTGCCCAGCATCCCCGCGCGGTGCCACTCCTCGCCCTCCTCGGAGCCGCCGCGGAGCTGGGCGGTGGCGTAGACGCCCCCGGCGGCCACCCACGCCAGCGCGCCCGCGGAGTAGCCGGGTCCCATGGCGTTGGCGAACCCGCCGTAGCCGTAGAGCACCGTGGGTCTGGGCTCACGGGGCTCACGGGGCTCGTCGGGCTCCTCGCCACCGGGCCGGGCCCCCGCGGGGTGGACCACGAGCATCCGCACCGTCGTCCCGTCGGCGCTGGTGGCCTCGACGACGGTGGTCGCCGCCGCTCGCGCGGCGGTGAGGTCCGCGACGCCGGAGGCCACCCCGGGCGCGAGGGCGTGGACGTCGAGCGCCCCGCTCACCGCGTCGTAGCGCATCACCTGCGCCGGCGTCGTGGTGTCGGAGTACCCGAACCAGCACTCGGCACCGCCCTCGGGGCGCCGACCGAGACCTCCGACGGACCCGACGCCGGGCAGCGCCACGTCGCCGACCTGCTCACCCGTCGCCGCGTCGTGCACGCTCAGCTCGGAGATCGCGTGGCGCGTCCAGGAGACCAGCAGGCGCGTGAGCGGCCCGTCGGGTCCGTCCAGGAGCACGAAGTCCTCCTTCACGGCGTCGGCGCGCTCGGGCACGAGGTCGAGCCAGCGCTCCGGCCCGGGGTCGGCGGGATCGGCGACGGCGAGGCGTCCGCGGGGCGCACCGGCGTCGGTGGCCACGTAGAGGCGGCCGTCCAGGCCCACCCCGGCGCTCGTCGCCGCGTCCAGGCCCTCGGCGACGGCGACCAGCTCGGGCACCCCGTCGACCGTGGTGGCCGCCTCGAGGTCGCCGAGCCACACGTCGTTGCGCGGCGCGGTGCCCTCCCGCGCGGAGACCACCAGCCAGCGCCCGTCCAGGGACACGGAGACGCCGTAGTAGCTCGTGATCGCTCGCCCGGCCCCGAACACCTCGACGTCGGTGGCGGTGCCCGCGCCGACCGTGTGGCGCCACACCCGCCGGTGGTAGACCTCCTCGCCGTGCGGCACCTGCTCGGCGGGCAGGCGCCGCACGTAGTAGACGTGCTCGGCGCCGGGGGTGAAGGCGACGGGGGAGTAGCGCAGCCGGTCGACCGGACCGTCGAGCAGCTCGCCGCTGGCGACGTCGACGATCCGCAGCACGCTCTCCTCGGTGCCACCGCGCGAGAGCTGGTAGGCGAGCACGCCCCCCTCCTTGGACGGCTGCCAGGCGTCGAGCGTCGTGGCGCCGCTCGGGTCGATGGCCAGGGGGTCCAGGAGCACCCGCTCCACGCGCCCGCCGCCGGGGCCGTCCTCCTCGACGAGCACCACGGGCAGGTCCGCGCCGGGGTCGCGGCGCGTGGAGAACCGGCGCCGTCCGCGCCACGCCGGACCGCCGACCGAGCCGGTGGAGACCAGCGAGGTGATCCGATCCGCCAGCGCGCCGCGCCCCGGCCAGGTGGCGCGCTGGGCCGCCAGCAGCTCCTCCTGCGCGGCGGACCACGCCACCGTGGTGGGGTGCTCGGCGTCCTCGAGGACGCGGTACGGGTCGGCGACGGGCAGGCGCTGGTCCTGCGGGGCGCCGGCGGGCAGCATCTCGACGAGGTCGGTGGCGGGCAGGTCCGGGTACGGGCTCACCCGCAGGACGGTAGGCGGTGCGATGCTTCCCCCCGTGACGCAGAGCCCGCAGACCGCTGCCCGCCGCCAGAGCGCCGAGCCCCCGAGCGAGCGCCTGCGCGACCTCGCCCGGGCCCACGGCGTGGCGACCTCCTTCGACGGCTGGAAGGGCGGGCGCTCGGAGGCCTCCGCCGCGACCCTGACCGCCGTGCTGGGCGCCCTCGGGGTGGACGCCTCGTCCGAGGACGCCGTCTCCGCGTCCCTCGAGGAGGCCGCCGACGCCGCGTGGCGGGCGACCCTGCCCCCGGTCGTCGTCGTCACCGACGCCGGGGGCGGCAGCGTCGTCGTCCACGTCCGCGACGGGGAGCCGGCAGCGGTGGGCGTCGTGCTCGACGACGGGACCGAGCGCGCCCTGGCGATGACCGACGAGTGGGTCCAGCCCCGCGACGTCGACGGCGAGCGCGTCGGTCGCGCGCACTTCGCGGTGCCCGCGGGCCTGCCGCTGGGCTACCACGAGCTCCGGGCGACCACCGGCTCGCGCGGGGCCCTCACGACGTCGCTGCTCGTGGTCACCCCCGCCCGCCTCGAGCTGCCCGCCGCGCTCGGCGAGAGCGGTCAGCGCTGGGGCTTCATGGCTCAGCTGTACTCGGTGCGCTCGCAGCGTTCCTGGGGCATCGGCGACCTCGGCGACCTCGCCGAGCTGCTGCAGATCTCCGGCGGGCGGATGGGGGCGGACTTCCTGCTCGTCAACCCCTTGCAGGCCGCCGAGCCGGTGGGGCACATGTCCCCGTCGCCGTACCTGCCCAGCTCGCGGCGCTTCGTCAACCCCCTCTACGTGCGGGTCGAGGACGTCATCGAGGTCGCCTACCTCCCCCTGGAGCAGCGCGCCGCCATCGAGGCGCACGCCAGCGCGCTGCGCGAGCTCAACACCGACGCGCAGTCTCTGGACCGCGACACGGTGTGGCGCGGCAAGCTGGCGGCCCTGGAGCTGGTGCACGCGGTGCCGCGCTCGGCGGTCCGCCAGGCCGCCTTCGACGCCTACCGGGCCCGCGAGGGCTCCGGCCTCGCGGACTTCGCGCTGTGGTGCGCGCTGGTCGAGCACTTCGGGGCCGGTACGCCGTGGCCCGAGCACGCCGGGGACCCCCGCGACCCGCAGACGCAGGCGCTGCGCGAGCTGCTCGCCCCGCGCGTGGACCTGTGGGAGTGGCTGCAGTGGGTCGCGGACGACCAGCTCGCCGCGGCGCAGTCGGCGGCGGACGTCGCCGGCATGGCGCTCGGGGTGATCCACGACCTCGCGGTGGGGGTGCACCCGTCGGGCGCCGACGCGTGGGCGCTGCGCGACGTGCTCGCCTCCGGGGTGTCGGTGGGCGCGCCCCCGGACGACTTCAACCAGCAGGGTCAGGACTGGTCCCAGCCGCCGTGGCACCCCCGCCGCCTCGCCGACGCCCGCTACCAGCCGTTCCGCGACTTGGTGCGCACCATCCTGCGCCACGCCGGGGGCCTGCGGGTCGACCACGTCATCGGCCTGTTCCGCCTGTGGTGGGTGCCCGCCGGGGGCGGGCCCGCCGAGGGCGCCTACGTCAGCTACGACCACGACGCCATGATCGGGATCCTCGCCCTGGAGGCCCACCTGGCGGGCGCCGTGCTCATCGGCGAGGACCTCGGCGTGGTCGAGCCGTGGGTGCGCGAGTACCTCACCGGCCGCGGGGTGCTGGGCACGTC
>JARICT010000157.1 GCA_029257185.1 Quadrisphaera sp. | reverse complement strand
TGATCACGCTGGGGAGCAGCCTGAACCTGTGGCCGCACCCCGTCGAGCAGGTCGCCGAGATCGCCCACGGCGTCGGCGCGCGCCTGATGTTCGACGCCGCCCACCTCTGCGGCCTCATCGCCGGCGGCGCCTGGCCGAACCCCCTGCACCACGGCGCGGACCTCATGACGATGAGCACCTACAAGAGCCTCGGCGGGCCGCCGTCCGGCGCCGTCGTCACCGA
Organism: Quadrisphaera sp.; assembly: GCA_029257185.1. Classification (GTDB taxonomy): domain Bacteria; phylum Actinomycetota; class Actinomycetes; order Actinomycetales; family Quadrisphaeraceae; genus CADCUY01. The sequence goes on along the minus strand of JARICT010000157.1, from coordinate 2,316 downwards.
CGACCCCGAGCTGGCGCAGCGCCTCGAGGCCATCGCCTACCCGGGGCTGACGGCGAACTTCGACGCGGGCAAGAGCGCGGCGCTCGCGGTGACGATGCTGGACTGGCGGGCGGCCGGCGCCGACTACGCCCGCGCGATGGTCGGCGTCGCCTCTGCCCTGGCCGAGGAGCTCCTCGCGCGCGGCGTGCCGGTCTTCGCCGCGGACCGCGGGTGCACCAGCAGCCACCAGCTCGCCGTGGAGGCCAGCGCGTACGGCGGGGGCCAGCGCGCGGCGCGACGCTTGCGGGGCGCGAACCTGCTGACGTGCGGCATCGGGCTGCCGCTCGCGGAGGTCGACGGCGACATGAACGGCCTGCGCCTGGGCACCCCGGAGATCGTGCGCCGCGGGGTCACCGCGGGCGACGCGCCCGTGCTGGCCGGCTTCATCGCCCGAGCCCTGGACGGGGCCACCGACCTGGGCGCGCTGGCGCAAGAGGTGACGGGCTGGCGCAGCCAGTTCTCGGGCCTGCACTTCCTGGCCGGCTGACCGTCGTCGACGAACGCAGAGGCGGACGGCCGGACGAGCCGGCGCTCAGGCGTCGCGCGCGGTGATCCGCAGGCCGACGCTCTCGCCCGGAGCAACGCTGCGGCGGCGCAGCACTCCGGCGATCGTCCCCAGCGCGGTGATCAGGCGGTAGCCGACGGGGTGCTTGCGCACGAGCATCGCCTCGAGCCGGGCGAGCGAGGCGGCGTCGTCGCGGACCTGCGCGCTCGCACCGAGCTCCACGGCGCCCTCGGCGACGCGGCCCCGGCGATCGCACGCCACGAGCGTCACGGCCGCGGTGTGCCTCAGCCGCTTGACCTTGCCGCTGCCCGCCGGGGTGATCACCCACAGCGTCGCCGGGTCGTCGTCCTCGCCCACGACCCACACCGGGGTGCCCACCGCGGCGCCGCTGCGGCGGAACGTCGTCAGGCGCACGAACTCGGCGCGGCCCAGCCCGGCCAGCTCCGCGGCGGTGGCGTCTCTCGCGGTCGGCTCCGTCACCGCGCCACCGTAGGGCCCGGGCGGCGCGTGCGGCGTCCCTGCGTCAGGCTGGCGGGATGAGACGCCGCCGCGCCGAGGGCAGGGACCCCCGTGCCCGAGGGTGACAGCGTGTGGAAGGTGGCCCGCACCCTCGAGGGAGCGCTGCGCGGCGAGGTGCTCACCGCCGCGAGCCTCAACGTGCCGGCGCACGCCACCGCCGACCTCGCAGGGTGCCGGGTGGCGGAGATCGCGACGCACGGCAAGCACCTGCTGACCCGCCTGCTCCCGCAACAGGGCTCGAGCGCGGAGGGTGACGGGCCGCTGACCCTGCACACCCACCAGCGCATGGACGGCCGGTGGAGCGTGCTGCGCGGCAAGACCATGCCGCGCCGCTCCGAGCCGGACGTCCGGGTCCACCTGGGCGCCGGCGCGGTCCACGCCTACGGGATGTCGATGCCCGTCGTCGAGCTGCTGCGGACCGCCGACGAGCACACCGTCGTCGGGCACCTGGGCCCTGACCTGCTGCACGCCGCCTTCGACGCCGCAGAGGCGCTGGCCCGCTTCACCGCCGACCCGTCGCGCCCGCTCGCGGCGACGATGCTGGACCAGCGGGTGGTCGCTGGCCTGGGGAACCTGTGGGCCAACGAGCTGTCCTTTCTCGTCGGCGCCTCGCCGTGGACGCCGGTGGGGGAGGTCGACGCGCTGCGCCTCCTCGCCCGGGCGCGGCGGGCGCTCGCGTTCTCGGCGACCTCGCCGACGGGGTACCAGGTGACCACCGGCGACGTCCGCCCCGGCCGCACCCACTGGGTGGCTGGGCGCGAGGGGAAGCCGTGCTGGCGCTGCGGCACGCCGGTCGCCATGGCCGCCGAGGTCCCCGGCGAGCCCGGGAAGCGGCGCACCTGGTGGTGCCCGACCTGCCAGCCGGGCCCCGGCCCGGACCGGTAGACGCCGCAGCGCCCGCCGGTCCGGACCGGCAGACGCCGCGGTCGCCGAACGAGGCGGCGCCTCGGCGCACGTCAGGGCGTCGGCATCCCGCCGGTGACGGAGATGGTCGCTCCCGTCGTGTAGCTCGACTCCCCGGACGCCAGGTGGACGTACGTGGCGGCGATCTCCGCGGGCTGGCCCGGGCGCCCCAGCGGGGCCTGGGCGCCGAACTCCGGGACGGCCTCCGCGGGCTGGCCGCCGTCGACCTGCAGCGGGGTCCAGAACGGCCCCGGCGCGACGACGTTCGCGCGGATGCCCTTGCTCGCCACCTGCTGCGCGAGAGCCTTGGTGAAGGTGTTGATCGCGGACTTCGTCGACGCGTAGTCCAG